>CALLGK010000312.1 GCA_938009905.1 uncultured Acidimicrobiales bacterium
CGATGCATCGGTCTGTTACAACCCCGACAATCTCACGTATCCGTTCGGTGCCTACATCTGCGTCGTCGACGTCGACCCCGGCACCGCCGAGGTGAAGGTTCGCCGATTCGTTGCGGTTGACGACTGCGGCACGCAGATCAATCCGATGATCATCGAGGGCCAGGTCCACGGTGGACTCGCCGACGGCGTCGGCATGGCACTGATGGAGATGATCAGCTTCGACGAGGACGGCAACTGTCTGAACTCGACGTTGATGGACTATCTCATCCCAACCTCGATGGAGGTTCCCGATTGGGAGACTGGTCACACGGTCACCCCGTCGCCACACCATCCCATCGGGGCCAAGGGCATCGGCGAGTCGGCAACCGTTGGTTCACCGCCAGCAGTTGTCAACGCCGTGATCGATGCGTTGAAGCCCTACGGCATTCGCCACGCCGACATGCCGCTCACCCCATCTCGGGTGTGGGAGACCATGCAGGGCAATCACACGCCGCCGATCTAGTCCGTACCCTCTGGACGTACTGAAGGTCATCCTTCGGAAACCAACATGTCGGGTTCCTCTTCGGAGGAACCCGGCCGTGAAGATTGGTGTTTCGTACGAAGCTTGGAAGGAAGCAATGACTCCCCAACGTCGCCGAGTTGCCGACCGGATCAGCGAACTCATTGACCAGCGCCGACCGTTTGTTCAAGCGACGGTCGTGCGGGCCCAGTGCCCAACCTCGGCGCGACCGGGCGATGCCGCAGTGGTGCTCGGCGACGGCTCAATCGAGGGATTCGTCGGCGGGCAGTGTGCCGAAGGATCCGTCCGTGTCGCCGCCCTCGACGTGCTCGAACACGGCGAGTCTGTTCTGCTCCGCGTGCTTCCTGAAGACGCAGAGCCGTTTCCGCCCAGCCCTGGCTCGGTTACGGTCGTCAATCCGTGTTTGTCTGGCGGAGCACTCGAGATCTACCTCGAACCAAAGCTGCCAGCCCCCGAGCTCGTCGTAGTAGGTCGTACGCCGATCGCCGATGCGCTCGTGGGTTTCGGTCAGAACCTTGGCTTTGCCATGACCGCCGATCCAGACGCCGACCGTGAGCTGACAACGGCAACCGCCGTGCTCGTCGCAAGCCACGGCCGCAGCGAAGAAGAAACCATCCGTCGAGCACTTGATGCTGGCGTTGGATTCGTTGGGCTCGTTGCCAGCACAACGCGCGGCAACGCGGTGGTCGACAGTCTCGATCTGAATGACGAAGAGCGGGCCGTCGTGCACAGCCCCGTCGGCTTCCATATTGGGGCCAAGACCGCGGAAGAGATTGCGGTGTCGATCCTCGCTGAGGTTGTTCGAGCCGTTCGTCTCGACGGGCTTCGGGCTCGGAAGTCAGCCGAGGCTGGCGCCGTGTCTGCCCCGGTCGAAGCCATCGATCCCATCTGTGGCATGACCGTGATCGTGCAGCGTGACACGCCACACCTCGTGCACGAGGGCGTCGACTACTGGTACTGCAATCCTGGCTGTCGGACCCGCCACGAATCCGAACTATGACGGCACTGCAACTGGATGAACTTCGATCTCGGCTCGACGGGGTCGACTATCTCGTCGACGACGGGCTGGCCATGGCGCTTTTCCTGGCCCAATCGCTCGGCCAGCCGGTGCTGCTCGAAGGCGAGCCAGGCGTTGGCAAGACCACGGCCGCGAAGGCCCTGGCTGAAGCACTCGACACGCCGCTCATTCGACTCCAGTGCTACGAGGGAATCTCGGCCGCTGAGGCGCTCTACGAGTGGAACTATCCCCGCCAGCTCTTGGCCATTCGGGCTGCAGAAGCGTCGTCCTCAACCATCTCAGACGACGACCTGTTTGCAGCCGACTACTTGCTCGACCGGCCACTGCTGAAGGCCATTCGCCACGACGGACCGCAGCCGCCGGTGCTGTTGATCGACGAAGTCGACAGGGCCGACGATGAGTTTGAAGCGCTGCTGTTTGAGTTTCTGGGCGAAGCATCGGTGACCGTGCCCGAATTGGGAACGTTCAACGCCCAGCAGAAGCCGATCGTCGTGCTCACATCGAACAGAAGTCGTGAGCTGCACGATGCGCTCAAGCGACGCTGCTTCTATCACTGGATCGAGTTCCCCGATCTTGACGCGGCCACCAACATCGTGCGCCGCCGCGTGCCGTCGAGCAATGAATCTCTGGTCGACGCCGCAACGGGATTCGTCACGGCGGCCCGGGGCCTCGATCTCGACAAGTCGCCTGGGCTGGCAGAAGCCATCGACTGGGTTGCTGCGTTGCACGCCCTCGGTGTGTCGAACCTCGACCGTGGTCTCGTTGGAGCAACGCTCGGCTCGATCGTGAAGACGCCAGACGATCGCGAGACGGTGCTTGCTGCGCTCGACGACGGTTCGCTCGGTTCAGATCTCGCGCCTGCTACATCCGCCACCTGAGTCGCTCCGATGGCATCCCGCACTCCGCAAACGGGCATGTTCGTCGGGCTCGACCGCGCCCTGTTCGTGTCGGTCTTCACGAGGAAGCTCCGTTCCGCAGGGCTTGCGGTGCCGGTAGGCGCCCTACGTCGAGGCGCTGATGCGGTCGACCTGATCGGCCCGACCATTCATCTCACCGATCTCTATTGGGCGTTGCGCCTCAGCTTCGTCGATCGCCGTGAAGATCTCGAGACGTTCGATCGTGTGTTTGATGCGGTCTTCAGTTCGGAGTTCACCCCGCGCGGCGAAAACAAACGTCAGCGGGGCGCGGCCGCGGCGGGCGACACAGAACAGAAGCTTCGGGTTGAGACCAACGCCAGTGTGATCACGGGCGCTGGCCTGAGTTGGTCGTCGCTTCCATCCGTTGTCGAAGGCGACGATGATGACGACGAGCAGAGCGAAGGCGACGACACGACGCTGCCAGAGCT
>CALLGK010000313.1 GCA_938009905.1 uncultured Acidimicrobiales bacterium
ACGACCGAGGCGATCATGCCGCCGACGAGTGAGATCACGACGAAATCGTCGATGCCCAGCGCTTGGCCGCCGTCGGCCACCGACAGCGCGAACACTTCAGCAATGGCAGCGAGCCCGAGACCGGCGGCCATCGAGTTGATCATGGCGGCAACGATGTTCTGGCCGAGCACAGAGTCGGCTCGCAAACTCCAACTGAATGTGCCGGTTTGGAGAGCCGTCGATAGCCGACTGCCGAACGGCCCAAACACGTTGCCTCGCAACGCAATGGCGGCCGGCACAAAGAGCAACAGCCCAGGCAGCGAACCGAACTGCGATTCGCGGGACGCAAGTGTCAACCCAGCAACCACGCTGGTGATGGCCGAAAAGGCGAGAGCAGCGAGGCTCTGGATGACATCGTCGCGATGGGGTCCAAGAAAGCCACCCAACGGCCGCCAGGCCGGGGCTTTGAGGCGGGGCAGAGCCCGGCGAGGAAGCGGCCGACGAGCCATCAGCCGACAGGCTAGTTCGGTGCTGCGGTCACCCTTGTCGCCAGCATTGATGAACTCTGGATTGATGAACTCTGGATTGATGAGCTCTCTGCACCAGACACCGGCACGGGACGACTGAGGTCAGCCTTGAGCTTCTCGGACCAATTTGTGAGCTCAGCCAAACGAGCGAAGGAGTCGCTCCAAGGCAGCGCACCGCAACTCGCAACGTCGACCAGTGCATCGAGCGACATTGGTCGACCGAAGAGGTAGCCCTGGCCGAGTTCGACTCCGAGGCCGTTGACGAGCTGAAGCTGCTCG
This sequence comes from uncultured Acidimicrobiales bacterium, assembly GCA_938009905.1. Classification (GTDB taxonomy): domain Bacteria; phylum Actinomycetota; class Acidimicrobiia; order Acidimicrobiales; family SZUA-35; genus CALEWY01. Next base: position 786 of record CALLGK010000313.1, read on the forward strand.
ACGGTCTCGATGCCTTCGGCCACAACCGGGTAGCCGCGGCGGCGACCGATCTCGGCGATGTCGGCAACGATCTCATACGAGCCGGTCTCGTTGATCGTGGTGACGAAGTGACGATCAATCTTCAACCCGTCGATGGCAAGATCAGCCAGGAGCGACAGCGACGAGAAGCCGGTGCCGAAATCGTCGAGATACACCATCGCACCGCGATGACGCGCTTCTGCAAGGGCCTCTCGTACCGCTTCAAGGTCTCCGATCAGCTCGTGCTCAGTGATCTCAATCACGACGCCTTGCCACAGATCCGCAAGGTCCAGCCGATCGAGCAAACGACCCACCATCGAGGGAGAGACGTTGATGCCAAGCTTGATCTCCGGGTTCGTGATTATGCGACGAGCCTTCGCCGCCTCGCTCGCCATGACATCGGTCAACCGGCTCTCGAGGCCGGCCTGGATGATTGCGTCAATGAACTCACCAGCGGGGCGAATCTTGCCGTTGTCATTCCACCGGGCCAGACCCTCAACACCTTCCAACCGACCGGTGGCGGTGCACACGATCGGCTGCCAGTAGGCGACGATCTGATTGCGATCGAACGCCTTTATCAAGTCGCGTCGCATCTGACGGTCTGCTGCCGCTTGCGACCGAGCTTCGTCGTCGAACACAGCAATGTGTGACGTCGCACTGCCCTTCGCTGCGTACAGAGCAGCATCCGAACCGGCGAGCAGATCGTCGACCTCGAAGTCGTCGATTGATCCGTAGGCCACACCGATGCTGGCGGAGATCGAGCGACGTGTGCCGCCGATCTCAAACGGGGTCGCGAATACGTCCGCAATCCGTTGAGCAAAGCCGACGGCATCATCACCCTGAATGCCAGGAGCGGCAATGGTGAGCTCGTCTCCGCCGATGCGGGCGACAATGTCGGTCGGGCGGACGCACGCCCGCAAACGAGTGGCTGCCTCTTTCAGAAGTTCATCACCTGCCGCGTGACCAAGCGAGTCGTTGACCGCCTTGAATCGATTGAGGTCGACAAAGAGGACGGCGATGTGCTCCGGCGTCGGGTCACCCTCTCGGGTGTCCACCTGTTCGCCGCTGAGGACCTGTTCGAGCCGAGCTACAAATCCTGAGCGATTGAGCAGCCCCGTGAGTGCATCGGTTTCGGCTTGGCGCTGCAGCTCGTGGTTTGACGTGTGCAGATCGGCGAGCAGCACGGCGTTTTCGTTGCCAATCCGCAAGCTCTGAAGCGTCGAAGATCGCACGATTCGGGCCAGCACAGTTCCGGCGACGAGGCAATAGGCGAGGATGAAGAGCGCGACGGTCGAAACGCTCGAGTCGACGACGACGTAGCCAATCGCCGTCGCTGCGACGAGCGGAACCTGCGAGGCGTAGTAGACCGAACGTGTCAGAGACCTCGTCACCACATTGCCCGACATTGCGACCACGAGCATCGTCAACAGCATCATCTGGCCAGCGCTGTCGGCCGGCATTGCAATCAGAGAAAAGGCGCCGAGCGCGGCGCTTTCGAACGGCACGGTCACCAGTGCGAATTCAGCAATCCGTTGTTCCTCGCCGCCTTGCGCGGCCACAAGCACCCATAAGTTGTGAATCGACGCCAGGGTCATCAAAACGCAAGTCACGACCGTCCACAACAAGAGCCGCCCGCTTGGCGAATGGGTCCAGAGGACTGTGCCAAACAGGGCAATTCCGGGGACCGCCAACGTCGTGAGAAACGCATTGAGGCGCGCACCCTGCAAGACGAGCTGTTCGTGCTCTTCTTCTGTGGGTTCATGCGACTGGCCAACGAGCTGTCGCACCACGCTCCTCAACATGACGAGAACATCGGCGCGGTTTTGTCGCCGCCTTAGCTGCGACTGGGCGCTTCTGCGCTAGGTGGAAAGGGCCCGTCACCGGCTGGCGGAGCGGGAACACTACGATCTCGTTCCGTGCCCTCCCCGCCCCTGTTGCGAACCTGCCTTGTTCTGGCGCGACGAGCCCTTGTGATGGCTTCGTTTTGCGTTGTTGCTGCGGCGTGCACCGACGATGGGCGAGATCTGGCCGAACCGCTCGACTGGCAGACCACCACCACTCGGCCCCCTCCCCCAACCTCGGCCCTCAACCAACAGGTGAGCGACTCTGGGCTGACCTTGACGAGCCCCGACTTCGAGCCTGGCGGCGAAGCACCTCTGGGCGTGCAGTGTGTCGGCGACAATCGCTTCCCCAATCTCGAATGGAGCGGCGTGCCGGAAGACGCGGCGGAGATCGCCGTGACCCTCAGCGATCAAACCAACCCGGAAGAGCCGTTGTTGATCTGGATGATGGGTGGCATCGATCCATCGGCAACCGGACTGCAATCTGGCGTGATGGGCCCGGGCGGCTACGAAACACTCAATGACTACGGACGGCCCGGTTGGGGCAGCCCGTGTATCGAAGCGATTGGTGACGGCCGGCGTGACCTGCAGTTTCGGGTCTACGTGATGGACTCGGTCACCAGTGTGAGCGCCGGTGACCCCGGCAA
>CALLGK010000314.1 GCA_938009905.1 uncultured Acidimicrobiales bacterium
TGAACGTGTAGGTCGTTCCTGGCGTGAGCCCCGTAATGGTGGCCGAGTTGCCGGAGATCGCTGCCGATCCAGCAGCCGGGCTCACCGAGACGGCGTAGGAAGGTGCAGGGTCACCACCAGCGTCAGACCAACCGATCGAGACACTTGTAGCCGTGACGCTGATGACACCAACACCGAAGGTTCCAGGCGCTCGCCTTGTAGTTGCTGTGGCCGTGCCACTGCTCGAGCCTTCAGAGTTCGTGGCGGTCACCGTGAACGTGTAGGCGGTCCCCGGCGTAAGTCCCGTGACGCTGGCCGATGAACCGCTGATCGAGACGGTGCCGCCAGCCGGGCTGACGGTGACGCTGTAGGTGGGCGCCGGATTACCGGAAACGTCGTTCCAATCAAGACTGACCGTGGTGTCTGAGGTGACAGAGGCGCTCGCGCTCACGCCTCCTGGAGCGGCAAGGGCAACCAAGGTCTTCGCGGTGGCCGGTGCAGAGGCTGGCGAGAAACCAGCGGCGTTCTGGGCGACGACCGTGAAGGTGTAGTCGGTGTCTGGCGACAAGCCGGGGAACACAACGCTCGTAGCACCACCGGTTGGCTGGACAAGACCACCGGGGTTTGCTGTGACTCGATAGCCGGTGACGGGAGAGCCGCTGTTGGCCGGTGCGGTCCACGAAAGAGCGACCGAGGTAGCGGTTGAGCTCGATGCGGTGAGACCGGTTGGGGCCCCTGGCAGCGCGTTTGGCGTTGCCGTTGCGTTGTCCGACGAGCTGCCCTCTGAGTTCGTTGCTGTGACCGTGAACGTGTACGTCGTGCCCGGTGTAAGCCCGGTGACGCTGGCTGATGTGCCACTGACCGTTGCGGTGCCGCCAGCCGGGCTGATGGTGACGCTGTAGGTCGGCGCCGGATTGCCAGAGACAGCGTCCCAGTCGAGCGAGACGGACGTGGCGGATGCAACAGCTGCGGTCACGTCAATGGCCCCGGGGGCGACGAGCTGGTCTGGCGTCGTTGCGCCGTCAGAGGCTTGCGTGGAGCCAGCCACGTTCGTGGCCGTAACCGTGACGGTGTAGGCGGTGTTGGGGTTCAGCCCGGTGATCGTCGCGGTGCGAGCAGCCTGATTGACCGCGCCAACGGTTCCACCGGCAGGGCTCACAACGACTGAGTAGATGGCACCTGGCGATCCGCCAGCACTGGTCCACGAGGCGCTGATCGAGGTTGCCGTAGCTGCTGTTGCCGTCACCGAGAAGGCGGTTGGCGGTGCGTTGACGGTGGCAGGCACGGTTGAACTCGCACCAGCGGTGCCCGCCACGTTGGTGGCGGTGACCGTGGCTGAATAGGAGCCAGCGGTGAGGTTCGGGAAGCTCGCCGTTTGGGTTCCACGAGCGATAAAGGTTTGCGGGCTTACCGCCGCGCCGCCGGTGATCGGCGTGAGCGACACGGAGTAGGTCTCGACTGGGTTGCCGACCGCGCCGTCGGTCCACGTGACCACGACGCCAGTTGTCGCGGCATCAAGCACGATCGAGACGCCCGTTGGTGCGCCAGGGGCAGACGGTGCGGCCGGTGTTGTCGCCGCTGCGATGGCTTGCGTATCTGGAGCTTCGCCGTTGGCGGCGGTGATTGTGAACGTGTACGCCGTGTTTGGGGTGAGACCGGTGACGCTGGCGCCAAGTCCAGAAACACTGACGACACCGCCAGCAGGACTGACATCAACCGAATACGCCACAGGCGCTCCCGGCGCCACCGGGTTTGGCTCTTCTGCATCTGTCCAGCTGAGATCAACCTCGGTTGGCGAGACAGCGTTTGCCGAAGCCGTGAAGGCCACCGGCGAATCCGCCAGCGCGTTCGGAACACCAACAACGAAGGTCGATAAGACCGCAATAAGTACCGCTAGGAATTTTCGCACGTCACAACTCCGCTCAGCCCCTGCAGCATCCAGTGATACCAACCGGCGGCGTTGGCAACACATCGATCTCGCTGATCGAGTGGTCTGCTGGGATGATTCGCCCATGTTTGACCTTGGTGGTCAATCCCCGAGCATGCCCTCACTCCACGCGGGGCGCAACCTCAATCCGTGGTAGTGAGGGGGTCGCCACGGAGCGCGGCTGAGCGCATATGCGCCGTCTTAGTAGTGCCACTGGCGATGGCGGGCGAGGGTCGACGGGCGACTGGCCACCTGACCGGGGTCAGCGCCGGCACCAAGGCAGCGCAGGATGATGCGGTTCCGAATGTGCGGCGGCCGAACCTCGTGGCCAGCATCAAGCCCTGGCCCACAACTTGCGGTGCCAAGCCCGGCGTGGGCCGCATCGAGTCGCAACACGGTGCCCTCTCCCTGATCGATCAGGTGTGGATGGGTTGCCCCGGCGATGGCGTCAGGTCGCGGATGCAAGACACATCCGTCGAATCGCGGGTCACCAACGGCGACGATGCCGTCGCCCTGCTCATCAGTGAGGGCCAACCACCGCACGTCACTTCGGTTGCCGGTTTCTTGCGGGCGGGCATACGGGAAGAAGGAGTCACCTGCCGTGGTGGTGTGGCGGGCCACCACGAGACCACGTTGACGGTCTCGATAGCTCTCCTCCGGACCAGGGCCAAACCACTCGAGCCTGTCCAGCGACCGATCGAGCTCAAACTCGAGACCGAGGCGCAGCAGTGGTGGAAGGTCCAGATCACCGCGAGCCTTGAGATCGAACGCCACGTCTCCATCGGGACCGATGAGCCACGACAGCAACACCGTGAGCCGCTCGGTAAAAGCGAACTTGGCATACGCACGCGCCGTACCTGCAGAACGACTCGTGGTATCTGGCCGATCGATCACCCACTCGCCGAGAAGCTCCGGCGTCGCATCAGCCAGACCGGCTTTCTTCAGTCGGGTCACGAGCATTTCGTCGCCAAACGTCGCATCGTCGTTGTCGGTTGGCGGACGCCACAGACCGAGTTGGCCCCAGAACACAGGGACGTAGCGATCGCCGAACCGGAACCCGGTTGGCATCCCGTCGTTGCGGATGATCACTTCGGTGTCGTTGGCGCTGAGCGTGAACGCAGGAACCGAATCGTCCGGCAAGGGCGTCTCTGGCCCAGCGGCAACAACGGCAGGCGGGCCGCTGTGATCGGCGACGGGCAATGCGGGGCGGGACACTGGCACCGCAAGGTCGTCCCACGACACGACGTGCTGCTCACCCGATCGCTCAACCCATTCAACGAGCAGCCGCACCTCGTCCTGGTCGGTCGAGCCGATCGTCAGCTGGCCAATGGGAAGCGCGGCTTGTGAGCGTCCGTCTGGTTCGACGACGAGATCGGTAGAGCCGGTGTCGACTGACCTGCCGTTGATCGACAGACTCCACCGCAGTTCGAGATCGGACGTGTCGGTGAACGTGCGTCGGTTCCAGGCTTCGATCACGCCGTGTTCGAGACCCACACCTGTAGTGACAACGGGGCGATAGATCCAGGCCAAATGACGCAGCCCTGGGTGGGGACGGCGGTCGGCATCGACCATGCCGTTGCAGTTGAAGTTGCGGTCGTTCGGCGTGTCGCCGAAGTCGCCGCCATAGGCCCACCACCGCGTGCCGTCATCCGTTGTTCGCTCGAGGCCCTGGTCGACCCAGTCCCACACAAAGCCACCCCAAGAGCGACTCGATGCCTCGATGTCGTCCCAGTATTCGTCGAGGCCACCATTCGAGTTACCCATAGCGTGGCTGTACTCGCACATGATCACGGGCCGATCGTCAGCGGCGTCGGCGAGACGCGTGAGCTCTGAGCGACTGGGATACATCGGTCCGATGACGTCGACCACCGCATCGGTCTCGGCCGGGTGATAAGCGATGGGGCGGGTGGGATCGAGCGCCCGCATGGCCTGGGCCATGGCCCGATGGTTGGGTCCGAAGCCCGACTCGTTGCCGAGCGACCACGAGATGATGGACGGGTGGTTGCGGTCGCGCTGCACCATGCGGGCACCACGGGCCACGAAGGCGTCGCCAAACCGCTCGTCGTTCGCAGGCAGCATGTGGGGCAAGTGCACAAGGCCGTGGGTTTCGATGTTGGCCTCGTCCATGACGTACAGCCCATGCCGATCACACAGGTCGTAGAAGCGTTCGTCGTTCGGGTAATGGGCCGTTCGCACCGCGTTGATGTTTGACGCTTTGAGAAGCGCAATGTCTTCTTCAAGCAGTTCGTCGCTCTGCCAGCGGCCGGTGACGCCATCGTGCTCGTGGCGATTGACGCCGCGCACCGTGATGGCTCGACCGTTGACCAGGAGCTTTCCCTGGCTGACCTCAACCGTTCGAATTCCGACGGCAAGCACCGCTGAGTCAAGAACGGCGCCCCCATCCCGGAGACTGACCGAGAGGGTGTAGAGATACGGGGTCTCGGCGGTCCACAGCTGGGCTGCGGTCACCGACAGGGCCACCTCGACCAGTCCATCGCCGTCGGGCGAGGCCGTCGTTGATGCAACTGTCTCGCCTGCGGCATCCGCAACATCGATGTGCACGGCGGTGCGTTCGAGGGCAGCACCGGCGGTCTCGACCCGCACCGCAACGTCTGCGCTGCCCCCGGCGGAACTGGGAATGGCCACCGTGTCGTACGAAACGTCCGCAATACGGGTGGCCGGTCGGCGAACCAGATGGACTGATCGGTGCAAACCCGCCATCCACCACATGTCTTGGTCTTCAAGCCAGGTGGAGGCCGACCAGCGATGCACTCGCAGCCGCAGCGTTGCTGACTGGCCAGCTTCGACATAGTCAGACACGTCGAACTCGGCGGGAAGCCGAGAATCGGTGCTGTACCCAACCCACGTGTCGTTCACGAACACCTCAAGGGCCGACTCGGCAGCCCCGACGCGCACCACAATGCTGTCGCCGGCCCAGTCAGCGGGCACGTCGAGTGAGCGGATGTAGTCACCACCTTCGTCAGCCAGCGGGATGTGGGGATACTCGGCAATGTCAAAGGGATAGATGACGTTGGTGTAGATAGGGATTCCCCACTGCCCTGGACGTTGCAGCATCCAAGAACCCGGCACGTCAACGGAAGGACGATCGCTGGAGGAAGTCGCTGCTAGATCTGGTGGTGTTTCTGTCCAAAACTCGAACTCCCATGAGCCATCAAGTGACAACGCATCAGCGGGAACCGGCAACCCGTGAGCCGGGAGTCGGTTGACCGCGACGACCTCGGGCTTTCGGTGAATCGGGGCGACGTTCATGTGCGAAGGCTATTGGGCGCGTGATGGTGCCAACCGCCCAACGGAGTAGTCGATGGGGTAATCCTGAAACTTGCGCTCCGCCGTGCAACCATGTGGCCATGACAAGCGAATCAGCCAGTGGGACCCGCATCATCCCCGGAATTGGGAGCGTCATTGCCTCGGGGCCTTTGACCGTTGTGACGGGAGGTGACAGCGCCACCGGCTTCGCCGCGTTGGCGATGGTCGATGAGCTTGCTTCGACGAGTCGGTGGACGTTTGAGAGCGTCGCTGCGGCCCTCCACGACTTCGTTGTTTCCGCCAGCCCTCCCGGCGTTGCTGCGGTGCTTGACGTTGAGGGCGAACCCATCGTCTTCGCCTTCGATCAGGCTGAGGCCGTTGCCGGCGACATTCGGGCCAAGGGCGACGGTCGAGCAGGGTGGACGACCGAGGTTGTCGGCGCCTTCGAAGTTGAGTTGCGACTTTCCAGCGTTCCCTACACCAACAAGAACGATGAGACCGT
>CALLGK010000315.1 GCA_938009905.1 uncultured Acidimicrobiales bacterium
TTCATGGTCGATTGCATCGCGTCGATGGCATGTGAACCGTTCGAGATGGACGAGTGGGGCGTCGACGTCACCGTGGCTGCGTCCCAAAAGGGAATGATGGTGCCGCCCGGTCTCGGCTTCTGTTGGGCCAACGACAAGGCACTGGCTCGCTACGAGCAGGCTGATCTCAAGAACACCTATGTCGACTGGGAAGCCCGTCTGAACGCCGAGGCCCACTACGAGCTCTACGCCGGCACGCCCCCGATCTCGCATCTCTATGCGTTGAAGGAGGCGCTCGACATCATCGACGAAGAGGGTGGCATTGAAGCGGTTTGGAACCGCCATTCGATCCTTGCCGGAGCGGTGCGCGCCGCCGTCGAGGCGTGGGCGGCGCCAGATGGATTCTCGTTCAACATCACCGACCCGGCGGCTCGTTCGAATGCGGTCACCACGGTGCTCACGGGTTCGATCGACGCCGATCAGCTACGCGACGTGTGCGAGCGCGAAGCCGGGCTCACCCTTGGTCTCGGCATCGGCGACATTGGCAACGCCTTCAGAATCGGTCATATGGGCCACCTCAATCCACCGGCTCTGCTCGGCACGTTGGCCACGATTGAAGCCGGTCTCGTGGCGATGAATGCCCCAACAGGTGGCTCGGGCGTTGCTGCTGCGGCAGTCGAAATCGCCAAACACATGTCGGTCTGAGGTGCACCCATCACGAACGCCACGATCCGACATCACGATTCGCCCAGCCGTTCACAACGACATCGCCGCGATGCAGCGGATCGAGCTCGACGCCGGTCAGATGTTCCACGACGTCGGTATGCCAACGATTGCCGAAGACGAGCCTTCATCTGACCAATCGTTGGGCGCACACGTGCACAACCACACGGCCTGGATGGCAGTGGACGCCGACGGCACAGCGGTGGCCTATGCCATTGCCTCGATCGTGGATGGCGAGGGTCACCTCGATCAGGTGAGCGTGTCGAGATCAGCTGCCGGTCTTGGCGTCGGTCGTCGGCTCATCGCCAACGTGTGTGGGTGGGCGCGTCGGCAAGGTCTCAAGGCGGTCACGCTCACGACGTTTGTCGACGTGCCGTTCAACGGTCCCCTCTACGAACGCTACGGCTTCTCGTTTCTCCGCGACGACGAGATGGGGCCAGAGCTTCGAGGCATCAGACAACTCGAGATCGACGCTGGCATCGACGTCGGCCCTCGCGCCGCCATGCGCCTCACCCTCGACCCACCACCCTAAAACCCCCCGTTCTGGAGGCCGTAGACCACGTTTTGGTGCTCTACGGCCTCCAGCACGGGGTTTTCGAGACCGCTGGGGACTATTTCGTGGCGTCTGCGGCTGTTTGTCGGAGTCGAGTTGCGGCTCCGACATCGCCAACGACCTTGAGCGCTGTTGCGTCGATGCGGCCCCAGAGCCACAGGTTGAGGTCGGCGGCTGATGCAGCGATCCGAGTGTCGCCATCGACCACGGCGGCCTCGCCGCTGCCGTCGCCAGCATCGACAACGCTCAGCGCGGGCAGATCGAGAGCCTCGACGTCAGCCTCGGCCTCGGGGTCTCGCCCCGTGACCCGACCGAGCGTGAGGGCCCACCAACGATTGCCTGCGTCGAGTACGACTCGACCGTCTTCTGAGTGAAACGAAAGCCATCCCGGGAGCTCGCCAATGTCGAGCATGACCCGCAGGATTTCGTCGACACCGTCACCCGCCAGCGCATCGTTGATCGGTGTCGAATCACCAACCGTGAGTTCAGCATCGACTCGGTGGACGAGCGCCTCTTGTGCTTGGCGGCGACGGACCCAACCGACCGTTCCGCCCTTGGGTGACCAACTCCAGCACGGTTCGTCGTCTTGTCGGCGTTCGAGAGCAGCGACGAGGTTGGCACTGCGCTGCACAATGAAGTCGAGCAGGGCACCATCGTCTGGCCGAGGTGGTCGCTCGTAGCCCTCGGGACCGGAGATGTTCTCGTCGAGGATGTGTGCCCAGAAGTCTTGGACCTCAGACAGGTGCCAGATCAAGTCGGCTAAGCGCCAATCCGGGCACGACGGCACTGTCGCATCGAGCAATGTGGCATCGAGCGCGCCATCGGCGTCGGCGGCTCGTTGGATCGCCTCGGCGAACCGCACCGATTCGCGACGAACGTGGCCCGTGAAGTCAATCATGTGCGTGCGACCGTAGACGGAGCGATGTGCCTGCGCTTGCTGTTAGAGCCTGGCTGCGATCGCCCTGAACATCTCGATCGATGCCAACTCCTGATTGTCAGCCTCGTCTTCTGTGAGGCCGTAGGTGGGGTTGGCCGACAGCTTCACCGCGACGGTCTTGCGGGTCGGGTTCACGTAGATCAACTGGTTGTACACACCGATGGCCATGAACTCGCCCTCGTCACCACCGGGAATCCACCACTGGTAGCCATAGCCAAGGCCGAAGTCGGGATCGTCTGGTCGGTTCGGCATCAGGTGGGGCGCGTCTGGCGTCGTAGCGGCCTGCACCCAATGGCTCGACACGATCTGCTTGCCCTGCCACTGGCCACCCAAGCGGTACAGCTCGCCGAGCCTGGCGTAGTCGAGAGCTGTGGCGTTTAACCCGCCAAAGGCCATCTCGACGCCTTCGGGATCGACCACCCAGTAGGCATCGTGGTTCATGCCGAGCGGATCCCACAGCTTGGTCTGCATATACGAGGTGAGGCTTTGGCCCGTGGCCCCGCTCACCAAGAAGCCAAGCGCCTGCGTCTCTGCCGAGTTGTACAGATTGACGGTTCCCGGCTCGGTCGATGGCTTGATGCCGCGCACGAGATCAGCGAGCGTGCCTTCTCCTCGAAAGGCCCGACCGAGACGAGCAACGTCGGAATCTGGATCGGCGTAGATCTCGTTCCACGCCGCGCCTGACGACATTTGCAGCAGGTCCTTGATGCGGACGCCTTCGTAGGCCGACCCGATCACCTCGGGAACGTAGATGTCGATCGGTTCGTCGATGCTGGCGATCAAGCCTTCGTCGACTGCGATGCCTACAAGGGTTGCGACGAAGCTCTTGGCCACCGACATCGACAACCACGGAACGCCAGCGCCGCCGGTGGTTTCGTAGCGCTCATAGCGCAGCTCGCCGTCGTGCATCACCGCAAGGGCCGAGGTGCCGGTGTCAACCAGGAAGGCTTCGGTGTTGAGTTGCTCACTCTCATACCCGAACGAATTCGGGAGTTCGATGGTGTCGCCGGCGGTGACGGCGTGAGGCGTCGGGGAAGGGGAGAGGTGCGAGTGCGGGAACAGTTCGTGCATCCGGCAGAAGTTCTGGCGCTGATGCACTCCGGTGAACAGTGAGTCAACGAGGCTCGGGCCGTCGGGTGCTACGTAGTCGACTGGTTCGGTCATGACGGCTGGTTCTCTGTGTCGTAGCCGGCAAACGGTGAGTCGATGGTCTTCAGTTCTTCGATCACATCGGGTGGCACGTTCGGCCCCATCGCAACGCTGTCGGTCAAGCCGCCAAAGCGTTCGGTGATCGCCCCGACGAGTTCGTCGTGACGACCAACAGCAGCGAATAGGCGCACGACGTCGTCACCGACCTCGGCCGCCATGTCATCCCAGCCGTCATTCCGCGACAGGTAGAGCAGCTTCTCGCCCAACTCTTCAAGGCCGTGTTCGGCCAACACCGGCCAGTACGCCTTGGTTGATCCGTAGAAGCCGACTCGTTGCCGAATGGCCTCCGTTGCCTTGGCCACCTCTTCGTCTGTGGCGCCCGTTGCGACAAACCCACCGCCGGAGATCTGAAAGTGCTCGCGGGTTCGTCCGGTGCGAGCCATGCCCTCTTCGATGCGCGGCAGGATCTGGTTGGTGATGTAGTCGCGAGTGCAGAAGCCGTGCAGCGAGACCCCGTCGCACGCTTCGCCAGACAGCCGCAACATCGCCGGACCAACAGCGCTGATCTTGATCGCAGGAATCGGCAGGTCGTCTGACCGAGGCGAGAAGTTCGGTGTCATCAGCGAGAAGTTGTAGTGCTCGCCCTCGAACGCCAGCCGCTCGCCGGTTTGCCACGTGTTCCAAATGGCTCGGACAGAGTTGATGTACTCGCGCATCCGCGGGGCTGGCGCCGACCACGTCGTCGAGAATCGACGTTCGATATGCGGCTTGATCTGGCTGCCGATGCCCAGCACCATGCGCCCCTTCGACGCGAGGTGCAGATCCCACGCCGTGCCTGCGATCACCATTGGACTTCGTGGGAAGGCGATCGCCACGCCCGTTGCGAGCTCGATCTTGCTGGTGTTCACGGCGGCGATCGCCAGGGGTAAGAAGGGGGTGTGAGCGTTGTCGGCAACGGTCACACCGTCGAAGCCAGCAGCCTCGATCTGTTGCGCCACCTCGGCGACTGCGTTCAGATCTTCATTCGGCAACGACGAGATAATCCGCATGTTCCGGACCCTAGACCCCGGATTGGTGTGCTGAGAAGGTCGTAACTGGTCACCTCAGCCCACCAATCCAGATGAGCACCGGGATTGGTGTGCTGAGAAGGTCGAAAGTGGTCACCTCAGCCCACCAATCCGGAGTTAGTCGAAGGCGGGGACGTCGACTCGGTAGATCTCGGCCCCTCGTCCGCACTGGGCGGAGTCGGAGTTGAAGTAGACGTGGGAGAAGTCGCGGCTGACCACGCCGTGCGCTTCGGTGTAGTAGTCGTCCTCATCGCAGTTGTAGGTGTGCGCGAGATTCAGAATGCGTCCGTTTGGCACCATCTCGGCGGCAAACACCTTGTCGCAGGCCCAGCCGCCCAACTGCTTGCAGCTGTAGGTCGAGATCACCACCCACCCTGGCTTGTCATATCCCTTGCCAGACACGTGAATCGATGTGGTCGTGCCGCCGTAGACCCGGAACATCCTGATGCGTTCGAGCGTGTCGAGGTCGACCGACACGAGGTAGCCAGCGTCAGGCCCGGTCGAGTAGTCGATGTAGACGTAGCTATCGCCGCCGTCGGCATTGAGGGCAACGTCGCTGTGGTCACCCTTCAAGTTGATCGTGCGACGGTTCGTAAGGTCGGCGTCGTACACGAACGTGCCGGCGCCGTAGTGAGCAATCACGTAGCTGCCGGTTGGCGTTGCCGTGACCGCATCGAGAAAGCCGGCGGCAGGGTCAATCGGGACGGTGCCCAGAATCTGATCGGTCGCCAGGTCGTAGCTCACGATGCCGAGAGCATCCTCGTTGCCGTCGTAGACGATCCAGGCATAACGGTTCCCGTCCATGCTCGGCGAACCCTCTTCCCGATCCTTCATGTAGGCCGCTCCCGGCCATACCGCCTGGAGCCGCGACGTGAGGTCGGCGATCACTCGTGACTGGTTCGTGACAACGTTGATCTCCCGCAAGGTGAGGTCGCCCCGGTTGGCGTTTGGTCCGGAGATGTGCCGGATTAGATCCGAGTTGGTTGGGTGCCATTGCGGTTCACCATCAGCATTGATGGCGAGGTCATTCACCAGCGTCCCATCGACGTTGTAGACCCGAAAGGTCTCCACATTGTCGAAGTCTCGAACGTGCGAGAGGAAGCGAGTGCCGTCGAGGCTCTCGGCCTGGCGACGGCTGTAGTCGTTGCGGTTCCAGCGGCCCGCATCGCTGTTGGTGAGGCGTTGGATCGGGGTGCCGTACATCGGGTCGGTCACCAACTCGAAGCGAGGGGGACGAGTCCACGACGATGACTCCGGCGTGTCGTCATACCCCCACACGAGATCGGCATTCACGGTGGGTGCCAGAGTAGGCGTGGGTGTGGGCGCCGGCGTCGGTCGTGGCGGTATCCCGGCCGTGGGGTGGCCAGCGCCTGCGGCGGTTCGGTTCGAGCCACGGGCGAACAATCCCCCCTCATCAGCTTCTTGGGCCGACACGCTTGAACTGGAGTTGAGGGCAATGAGACTTGTGATGAGTGCAATCACCACCATGGCGTCGCGGAGGCGAGACCAGGGTGAGCGCAACAGCGAGCGAGGACCGGATGACATATCGATCACACGCTTGAGATCGAGGTTTGGGGGGACCAACGACCCAATTTTCTTTGGTTGGGGAACCAGCAGCCGATGGGAGTCGTCGGAGGTGTCATGAAGCTCAAACTCGCTCCCCTTGCCCTTGTTCTCGCCCTTGCTGCCGGTGCCTGTGGTGATCCAGACGGCGGTGTCGCGGCCGTCGAAAGCGATCCAACGACCACGGTTGCTCCCAGCACTACCGAGGCCGTTGACGAAAACACCGACGAGCCTCAGGCGCTCCCGGTCGTCGCTCCAGACTCACCGGTATTCGAGTGGGTCGAAACTGGCGGCTGTCTGATGGCCGGCCCAAACTGCGCTCGCTACGTCGTGACATCAGACGGCACGGTCATGACATACCGAGGCGATAACACGCACGTCGAAGTGACCGGCACCGTCGACAAAGCAGCTCTTGATGCCTGGATGCTGGTCGCCGGAGAAACAGACGTCGATGCACTCGTCGACCGGGCCGGACCTGGCGAACTCACCGCCGCGTTTGACGGTGTCGACTTCCAGCTCGATGCACCGCACCAGGGCACCTCGTTGTCGAGCATCGACATCGAGTTCAACGAGAGCGAGGCCTACTTTGCCGCAGCGATGGACTTGGCTCTGGCCGCTCGCGATGCTGCACCACTCGAAATCGAGATGCGCTAAATCCTCCGGGGCTCGAGCAGCGGGCAACGTTGTGCGTGCTCGCTGCTTCTGAGCTTGCGCTTGAGGCGGTGCCCAGCCTTAGAAGACCGCCCCTACTTGAAGCTGCCGCCGAGGATCTCTCTCGCCATGATGAGTCGCTGGACCTCGCTCGGCCCTTCACCAACCCGACGGATGCGTAGCTCTCGATACCAGCGTTCGAGTGGCAGGTCTTTTGTCATGCCAAGGCCGCCGTGAATCTGCATAGCTCGATCGACTACTCGGCCGGAGGCCTCGCTGGCGACCAGCTTCGCCATCGCCGCTTCGGTGCGAAAGCGCTCACCCCGATCAGCCTTTTGGGCCGCCTCCAAGATGCAGTACCGGGCGTGGCGAATGTCGATCTCGTTGTCGACGATCATCCACTGCACGGCTTGCTTCTCGGCCAGCAAGCCGCCGAACGTCTCGCGGTTCTTGGCCCACTCGATCGCCATCTCTTGCGCTTTGATTGCGGCACCGAGGCACCCGGCGGCGTAGG
This sequence comes from uncultured Acidimicrobiales bacterium, assembly GCA_938009905.1. GTDB lineage: Bacteria > Actinomycetota > Acidimicrobiia > Acidimicrobiales > SZUA-35 > CALEWY01. The sequence goes on from CALLGK010000315.1 coordinate 7,137, forward strand.
GAATGCGTTGCCGACTGAGGCGGTCGTTAGCGATGGCGAATCCCCGGTTGAGCTCGCCCAGGATCTGGTCTTTCGACACCCGCATCTCGTCGAACGAGATCTCGGTGGCGTAGTGGGTTGACCGCAGGGTGTGCACCACCCGCCGCACGTTGAACCCTGGCGTGTCGGTGTCGACGAGGAACGCCGTTACTCCGTTGCGGCCGGGGTCGTCAGACGTTCTGGCGAACACCAATGCGAAGTCGGCTTTGTCGGCACCAGAGATGTAGAGCTTTGATCCGTTCAGCACCCATTGATCGCCATCTTCGTGGCCCCTGGTCTGGATGGCTCGAGCCGGATCGCTGCCACCCGACGGCTCAGTGAGGGCGAAGCAGCCCCTCTTTTCTCCCCGCAACGTGGGGTAGAGGTACTTCTCTTTCTGCTCCTCGGTGGCTTCGTAGAGCTGAGCCAGACCAGCTCCGCCGAACGTTCCGTAACACGGGTTGTACAAGCCGGCCCGGTGCTGACTCATCTCAATGGCCATCAATGCCCGCGTGGTGGTGTCGAGACCTGGGCCGCCGAACTCTTCAGGAATGTCGAGGCCGTAGAAACCCATCTCTTTCGTCTTGGCAACCAAGCGCTGAAAGTCATCGGGCGCCAGCGCTCCGGCGTCGGGATCAAGGTCGGCTTCGAGCGGCACGATCTCGTCGGCCACGAAACGCCGGACGGTCTCGACGATGAGTTGCTGTTCGTCGGAAAGGCTGAGATCCATCACGAACTCGCTTCTGTGTTGGGCGTTGCGTTCGCACCGTCGATCATGAGGCGACCAACCTTCTGCGCATGATCCTGATTGCCGGGCGGCAGGGCGTTGTGGTCGTGCATGTGGATCATGAGCAGCTCCTCAAACCGGGTCATGTAGCCGTGGGTGAGCTCGGCTCGAAAGCTGACTCCGCCCTCGTCGAGTTCACGTTGCAGCGCAGTGCGAATACCGAACGCCTCGCGCCCGCCGGCATAGCCGATCTTGGTGACCTCGTTTGCTGCGTTCGCAATCTGGTACACGCCGAGCTGCGCCGGCAACGCGTCGATCGAATCTGGCGACAGGGCAACCCAGGGTTTCGTCATTCGGATGCCGGCCATCACGAGCCCTTGAAGGTCGGTTGACGCTTCTCGAGTCGGGCCGCAATGCCCTCCTTGCAGTCGTCGCTGAAGCGCGCGGTTTCGACGAGGGCATCGACATCGGCATGTTCGATGTCGTCGCGGAACTCCATCTGTCGCACCAACACCGCCTTCATCGCTCGCAAGCTAAGCGGTGCGTTGGCCGCGAGACGGTCGATCACGGCTGCGGCCTCAGCGTCAAGGTCGGCCGGGTCGACAGCGGCGTGGATGAGACCGAGTTCGGCCATGCGGGTGGACGGAATCGGGTCGCCCAACAGCAGCATGCGTCTGGCAAAGACGGGTCCGCCGACTTCGATCAACCGCTTGGCCAAGAACCAGCTGGGTGCCAGTCCGATCTGGGCCAACGACATGCCAAACCGGGCCGTGTTGACGGCCACCGCGATGTCGCAATGCAGAGCAAGCTCGTTGCCGCCCGCGATGGCGTCACCCTGCACGACGGCCACAACCGGCATGGGATACGTCTCGACACTTCTCAGCATCTGCTCGATGGCGGTTGCGCTTGTGGCGGTGCCGTTCGATTCTCGTTCCTTGAGGTCGATGCCGGCACAAAACACCGGCCCCTCTGCTCGGATCACGGTGACCCGTTCCTCTGGTGGCGGCTCCACAGAGAACAATGCCGTCAACTGGTCGAGCATCTCAATGTTGAGGGCGTTACGCCGTTCGGCCCGATCGAGCGTGACCACGCGCACTGCGCCATTGGCTTCAACTCGGCTGTGCACCAGTTCTTGTGCCATCGGCCGACGCTAACTCGCTGCGCATTGCTTGATCCAATGCCGCTTGCTCCGGCTCTAGCCCTTGTCGCTGAGGTCGTACTCGGCCATGAAGTAGGGGTGGTCTGGGTCAAACTCGGTGAGGGGCTTGGCATTGTCGACACGGCCGATCGGCCGCACGTCTGTGCCCTCGCGGTCGAGTCGGGCGTCGCCGAGTGTGGCCCGAGCCCCCTCGGCGAGCGCCTCAAGTCGAGCGACAACATCTGGGTGGTTCGCTAACACATCGGTTGTCTCGCCGAGGTCTTCATCGAGGTTGAACAACGCGCGCTCCTCCTCGCCCTTCTTCGAGAAGTGGAGCTTCCACCGACCGGACCGCACGGCCTCAAGGTCGTTCATCCAGTAGTAGAAGAAGGCGTCGTGGGGCGACGGCGCATCGCCAAACCACACACGCTGAATGTCGCGGCCGTCGATCACCCGGTCGGTCGGCACCTGGCCGCCGCACACGGCCGCCAGCGTCGGATACAGATCCATCGCGGTCACCAGCTCATCGCTCGTTTGCCCTGCGGGCACTCGATCAGGCCAACGCACGATGCCGGGCACGCGCTGCCCGCCTTCCCAGGTGGTGCCCTTCGTCCCTCGCAAGGGATCGTTGCTGCCGCCGAGTGGCTCGGGTGAACCCCAGGGCGGCGGGTTGTCGCCAAGCGAGCCGTTGTCGCTGGTGAAGATCACGATGGTGTTGTCGGCAATGCCCTGCGCGTCGAGCTCGTCGAGCAGCACCGAGGTGGCCCAATCGATCGATTCCACCGCCGCGCCGTACGCGCCATTTGTTGATTGCTCGGCGAACCGCTCCTGCACATAGATGGGCAGGTGCACGTACATATGCGCGAGGTAGAGAAAGAACGGCTTGTCGCCCGTCGATCGCATGAACTCGAGTGCCCGCCCGACGTAGCGCTCGGTGAGCGACGCCTGGTCTGGCTGCTGCTCGACCACCTCGTTGTTGACCAGCAACGGCAGCGGGGGCAGGTAGTCGAGCACCTTTGGGGCGTTCACTTGCCGTCCCATGTCGTTGCTGTAGGGAAGCCCCATGTAGTGGTCGAAGCCGTGGTTGGTCGGGAGGAATTCGTCTTGGTCGCCGCAGTGCCACTTGCCGATCGCTTGGGTGGCGTAGCCGGCGTCCGACAGCACTCGTGCGAGGCTGATTTCGGTTGGTGGCAGACCGACGTTCATGCCCGGAAACAACACGCCGAGGCCTTTGAACGACCCGAAACCAATCCGAGGCGGGTAGCACCCCGTCAACAGCGCCCCCCGTGCCGGTGAGCACACGGGAGAGGCGGTGTAGAAGGAATCGAACCGAACACCTTCGGCCGCAAGCCGATCAAGCGCCGGTGTCTTGTTGCGGGTTGAGCCGTAGCAGCCGAGGTCGCCGTAGCCGAGATCGTCGCAGTTGATGAGCAGTACGTTCGGTTGGCTCGTCACCTTGCGATCCTACGCCGTCACAAAAACCGAACTTGCGTGCAGCAGACCGTCTGGGGCTGGTCTCGTGCACGCATGTTCGTGTGGGTTGGCGAGTTGCGTGTGGAGGACCGTCTGGGGGTGGTCTCGTGCACGCAGGTTCGTGGCTGGGGTAGTTGCGTGCGTTAGACCGTCTGGGGGTGGTCTCGTGCACGCAGGTTCGTGGCTGGGGTAGTTGCGTGTGAGCGGATTTCTAGCGGGCAGTAGCCGCCTCTGCCTCGGCTACGAGCTCTGCCATTACCTCCGCAACGGGCCGCACTTCGCTGGCATAGCCAATGCCCTGGCCCGCACCGGAGTGAAGCAGCGGCTCAACGCCGTGTTCATCGATGGCGCCGAGGAGATCGCCGACAAGCACGTCTTGGTAGGGCATCTTGAGCGGCGCCGGGGCACCTTCGGTTTCCCATTCATCGCTCCAGGCCGACCGAATCTGGCGAAAGGTCTTGCCGCTCTCACTTCGGGTGATCACGGTGTCGGCCGACGTTGCGGCGAGCAGTTTGTCGACCAGCGCGGGCTGCATGTGCCCGGTGTGTTCTGTGGTGGTGAGCCACACAGTGCCGGCCCAAACACCGGCCGCACCCAGTGCCAATGACGCGGCGACATGCCGACCGGTGGCCACGCCGCCTGCAGCAAGCACCGGAATGTCTCCGCAGGCATCAACGATCTGGGGCACCAGTGTGAACGTGCCGATGGTGCCGGTGTGGGCGCCCGCTTCTGCCCCTTGGGCCACGATCAGGTCAACGCCGGAGGCAAGGGCTCGCCGCACATGCCGCGGTGAGCCGATCAGCGCGGCGGTTGTCTTGCCGAGCTCTTTGGCTCGGTCAACGGCCGGTCGTGGGGCGCCAATGCCGCACGCGAAGAGGTCGACGTCTGAAGCCATCACGGCTTCGAGTTGTTCTGCCTCGATCTCAGCCGACCGGATGAACCGCGTCCGCATCCCGGGTCCGCTGGGCTCCGGTACGTCGTATTTCTCGACGATGCCCTCGACGAACGCTCGGTGCTCATCAGGGATGTGCTTCTCGATGGCTTCCCGGCTGTTGTGCTCAGGCATGCCGTCTGGCAACACGAGGTCGACGCCGAACGGCTTGTTGCCGACGAGTCTGCGGATTTCGGCTAGTTCCTCTGTGATCTCGTGAGGGAATCGGCGGGTGGCTCCGTACACGCCGAGGCCCCCGGAGTTTGTGATCGCGGCAACGGTTGCGATGTCGTGAGCGAAGCCGAAGATCGGGTGCTCGATTCCGAATTGCCGGCACAGGTCATTGGTGAGGAGTCCCATTGGCGCGACCCTCGCCCAGATAGAGCACCGGCCGCAAGCCTTCTCGAGCCGCTGCGGTCGTCGTCGGTTGGTCTTGGCTAGACCCGAGTGCCCTCGTCTTGCAGTGCTTTGGTGAGCTGTGCGAGCGATTGCAGCGATGAGTTCGACAGCGTTGCTCGGTCGCCGCCTGCTTGGTCAAACAGTTCCCACCGGCGCTCGTTGCTCAGGCTTGGTGAGAGCCAGGCGTTCAATGCAAAGCCAATGGTTGTGGCCATATCGGCCAACTCACCACGTGTGGGCACCACGCCTTCGGCGAATCGGCGAAGCCACAGTGCGGCCTCCGCTGCTCCAAGGGCCGGTGCGAGTCGCTGCATTTGCCCGGTATCGACGCCGGGCACTCGCATACCGCGCTGGAAGGCTTGCCTGGCCTGGAACACGTTGCGATTCGCGAGGTAGCCAATCACGGCGAACCGTTCGGTCTGGTGCACGTCGATGGGGGTCTCGACTGCTGGGCGCGACAAGTCGACGAGCCGGAGTCCTTCTGTTGGTTCACCGGTTTGAACCAAGACGGCACCGAGCGTGCCGGCCACTGCTGGATTGGGGAAGATGCCGTAGGCCCGCTCGGCTCGTTCGCGCGCCTCGGGTAGCAATGCCGGGTCGCCGAGCACAGCGATGCAGTAGGCGATCGTGTTGTCGATGAGCGCGGTGCCTTCTGGCGTCTTGAAATCGGATGTCTCGAAGCTCTCCCGTGCTCGCCTGGCGTCGACAAGGGCGTCGGCGTAGCGGCCTTGGAAGATGAGACCGTTGGCGTACTGAAGAAGGGCTTCGCAGTTGTTTGGATCTGCGGCCAGGAGCGGCTCGACCGCCTCTGCAATCTCGTCGTGTCGACCTTCGCCGGTCAGCTGTGTGACTTCCACCAACAAGTTCGCACTGTCTGCATGCTCGACGATCTCGTCGATCTCTCGCTCACTTCGTCGGAACAGCTCGACGATCTGCATGCCGTCGGTGGCCAAGCCATCTGGTCGGTACGGCCAAAGATTCGATGCAACCATCACGAGCGTCAGGAAGCCGAGGCTGCTGAGGAATCGTGCCGTGAACTCGGACGCCACGTTTGGATCGATCTGGCTTCGCAGCGCGAGGTACGCGGCCACCTGCGCCGACACACCGGCGATGAGCACGACAAAGCTCTTCAGTCGATACAGCGCTCGATGTTGCGCGATGTGGACAATGTGGCCGCCACCGAAGATGGAGCGGCGAACGTAGATACGACAGCTACCCACCTTTGTGACCAGCACGGGTTTGCCGGTGCCGATGGAGATTTCTCGAAGTCGGTGTCGAACGAGGACGGCCGCGATGGCGTGCCCGAGCTCATGCACCACGGTCGAAAACACGATCGCAGTAGCGATCGACAGACAGATCACGGCGAATCCGGCCATGGTCATGGCGCGACCGACCAACGAGAGGTCGGTACGAGGTGTGCGCGGATGCGGCAGAACACCCTCTGGGAATCGGCGCGATTGGGACCCTGCTTGAGGTGAGTCGCGGCTCGATCTTGACAGTGTTCAGATCTGGGTCAGGTCTGGATCAGCACTTCGGCTTCGATTTCGACCGGCATACCGAACGGAAGTGACGACATCCCTACGGCGGAGCGGGCATGGCGCCCGATTTCAGGCCCGAAGACTTCGACAATCACGTTGGAGAATCCGTTGATCACGGCTGGGTGTTGCTGAAAGTCGGCATCGCATCGCACCATGCCCAACGCCTTCGCCCAACCGGTGATGCGATCAAGTGAGCCGAGCTCACGCTGCAGCGAACCAAGAATCGAGAGCGCAACGAGCCGAGCTGAGGCGAACCCTTGCTCGACCGTGAGTTCTTGGCCAACTCGTCCGAATGGCCCGGCAATGGTGCCGTCTGGTGCCTGGGGCCCGTGGCCAGACACGATCGCCCTGTCACCGCGGACGTTCACGAACGCGAACGGCAGCACCACGTCAGGCGGCACCACCACCTCGGGTGGCAGCTCGATGCCAAGTGCGGTCAATCGGTCGTCGATCTGTCCCATGGCCCGACCCTAATTGGATTGAGCA
>CALLGK010000316.1 GCA_938009905.1 uncultured Acidimicrobiales bacterium
TGCTCAAGCAATCGCTCCTGGCTCAACACCTCTCCGGCGTGGGTCATGAAGTAGCGCAAGAGTGCGAATTCCTTGGTGGTGAGATCGACCGGGGCCTTGGCCCACGTGACTGTCTGTCGTGCGGTGTCGAGTTCGAGCTGACTGACGGCCAAAACCGCATCGTCGCCACTCGTCTCTCTACGCAGCAAGCTACGGACCCGGGCCGAAAGTTCTCGTAAAGCAAAAGGCTTCACCAGATAGTCGTCTGCCCCCTCATCAAGTCCGGCGACGCGATCTTCCACTCCGTCACGAGCGGTGACCATCAGAATTCGGGTTGATGAGTCAAATTGCGGGTCGGTGCGGATAAGACGGCAGACTTCGCGACCATCTATGTCGGGAAGCGTCAGATCTAGTGTCACCACGTCGTAGGCATTGATCATCAGCCGGTCAAGGGCTCCCTGACCGTCGTAGGCGACATCCACGGCGTACCCTTCACGGCGGAGAGAGGTGGCAATGGCATCGGCGAGGTCGACTTCATCATCGACAACGAGTATTCGCATTACTCATGACGTTACCCAGCCGCTTCCGCACCCTCCTTCCTTTCGCCAGTCTTTCGCCGATAAGAGATTGACTGGATCAACGCTTCGCACCCCCGCCGTTCGACGCGCCGATTCCCCCTTCGGAGTACATACATGAGTGACGAAACCCAAACACCACCGCTGCCAAGCGCCAGCGAGTTTGGCGGCAACGGCGCCGTCGAGGGCTTCGACCCTTCCGCCGCCGCGGCGCAATTGGAACAAGCGCTGTTTGAAGTGAAGCGGGTGATCGTCGGTCAAGATCAGATGATCGAGCGTATGTTTGTAGCGTTGCTGGCTCGGGGCCACATCTTGCTCGAGGGTCTGCCCGGGCTGGCCAAGACCCTCGCCGTCTCCACGCTGGCTGAGGTCATCGGCGGATCGTTCGTCCGTCTGCAGTTCACCCCAGACCTTCTTCCGTCCGACCTCGTCGGCACCCGCATCTGGCGATCATCGGCTGAGGAATTCGATATTGAGTGGGGTCCCGTCTTTGCGAACCTCGTGCTCACCGACGAGATCAACCGTGCACCGGCCAAGGTGCAATCGGCACTGCTCGAGGTGATGGCGGAGCGCCAGGTATCGATCGGTGGCGAAACCCGCTCGATGCCAACGCCGTTCTTGGTGATGGCAACGCAGAACCCGATCGAGTCCGAGGGCGTTTACACCCTGCCCGAGGCCCAGCGTGACCGCTTCTTGATGAAGGTCACGGTTGGCTATCCCTCCCCCGTCGAAGAACTCGAGATTGCCCGACGCATGGGCGTCACCCCGCCAACGGCCAACCCGTCGATGACCATCGACGACCTCGTGCGGCTGCAGAACCTCGCCGACCGGGTCTACGTCGATGCCGGCGTGTCGCAATACGCGGTCGATCTTGTGATGGCCACCCGTGAGCCAGCCGAACGAGGGCTACCCGAGCTGGCACCACTCATCGATTTCGGCGTTAGTCCCCGAGCCACACTTGGCCTTGTCGCTGCTGGCCGCGCCCTTGCCCTCCTTCGAGGTCGGGCCTACGTGATTCCCCAGGACATCTTCGACGTGGCCCGCGACGTGCTGCGCCATCGCCTGATCCTCTCCTACGAAGCGCTGGCAAAGAACCTCAGCGCAGACGACGTGTTGAATCGCCTTCTTGCGGTCATTCCCGCCGCCGCGATTAGCCCACTCGAGAGCCGGGCCCAGGCTCAGGCTGCTCCTGGTTCGATCGTCGCAGCCCACACGCCAACCACCGAAATGGCCCAGCCAGCTGGTGGACAGGCACCCGTACTGGCTGGCCCGTCGAGTGACACCACGAATCAGCTGCCGCCCGTGCCGCCTCCCGTCCCGGGACGCTCGTGACCGACTCGTCCTCGTTCCTGGACTCTGGCCCCGTCAGCGATGTCGCGTCCGCCGAGAACCGCGAGATTCTTCGTCGTCTCGAACTCGATGTGACCCAACGCCTCCACGGCCTCCTTAATGGCGAGTATCGCGGTCTGGTTCCTGGTCACGGCACCGAGCTCGGAGAGACCCGCCGCTACGCGCCGGGCGACGACGTGCGCCGCATCGATTGGAACGTGAGTGCGCGTCTTCGAGAGGCGCACATTCGCCAAACCATTGCAGAACGCGAACTGCAGACGTGGCTGGTTGTCGATCGCTCATCCCGTCTCGACTTTGGCACCGCGCTTCGCGAAAAGCGCGACTTGGCGTTAGCCGCGACCGCTGCCATCGGCTTTCTCACCAACCGCGACGGCAACCGTCTCGGTGCGCTCATCGTCGGCAAGGGCGAAACGCTCACCGTGCCAGCCAAAGGGTCGCGCAAACACCTCATGCGGATCCTGCACCTGCTTGCCGATAGCGAGCGAGGCGACGGCGGTGGCGTCACCGATCTCGCCGACGCCATCAATCGGCTTGGCACGCTCGCCAACCGACGCGGGCTCGTCGCCGTGATCTCTGACTTCCAGGTGCAACCGGGCTGGCAAGATGCCATTAAGGTGCTGTCCCACCGGCACGACGTTGTTGCGATCTCGGTGGTCGATCCTCGAGAGCTCGAGTTGCCAAACGTGGGGTTGCTCACCGTGCGCGACCCGGCCACCGGCGCACTTCGCGAGATTCCGACCAACAAACAAAGCGTGCGAGACGCCTACGCCGAGAAGGCCCAGGCTCGGCGAGACGAACTTGCCACGATGTTTCGCCAGTCACGCATTGACCACCTCGAGTTGCGCACCGACACCGACTGGCTCAACGACATCGTTGCCTTTGTCGCTGGTCGCAAGGACCGAATGAGTGCACTCTCGGCGGGAGCGAGAACATGAACTTTCTTGAACCGTGGCGGCTGCTCACGCTCATCGGCGTTTTCATTCTGCTCCTCGCTTATCTGGTGCTGCAGGGCCGCCGCAAGGTCTACGCCGCTCGACTCGCCTCCGCTGAACTGCTCGATTCGATCGTGCCGCAGCGTCCTGGCTGGCGTCGACACGTCAGCACGGCCATCTATCTGCTCGCACTTTCCGCGTTGTGCGTCGGCTTTGCGCAGCCAACTCGCGTGGTGCGGGTGCCTCGGGAGCGAGCAACCGTCATCGTCGCGATCGACGTATCGCTCTCCATGGAGGCTGACGACGTCGACCCCACACGGCTTCGTGCCGCCCAGGATGCGGCGAACCGATTCATCGACGAACTTCCGCCAACGCTCAACGTTGGCATTGTGAGCTTCGCCGGCAGCGCCAGCGTGCTCGTGCCACCAACCACCGATCGAGCAGCAGCTCATCGAGCAATCGACAATCTCCGGCTTGCAGAGTCAACGGCCATTGGCGAGGCCATCTTCACCAGCCTCGATGCGCTTCTCAACGGTCCGGCTGATGCCGAAGGCAATCTGCCCCCGGCTCGCATCGTGCTTCTCTCAGACGGTGTCACAACCGTCGGCCGCTCTGATGGGGCCGCCGCACAAGCGGCTTCCGATGCGCAGATCCCCGTCTCGACCATTGCCTTTGGCACTCCGGACGGAATCATCATCTACGACGATCCTGAAACAGAGTTCGTTGAGTCAGATCCGATTCCCGTCCCTGTCGGCGGCGAAAGCTTGCAAGCCATCGCTCGCATCACCGAAGGCACGTTCTTCTCGGCGGCCAGCCTCGAAGAACTCGATGCGGTCTACGAGAACATCGGCTCAGCCATTGGCTTCGAAGATGTTGATCGAGAGATCACCGACTGGTTCGTCGGTGGCAGCCTCGTGCTGCTGGCCTTGGCCTCCGGCCTCAGCCTTCTCTGGTTCCAACGCACGGTGTAGGACCGCCGCCGCAGACGTTGGCCTTGGCGTTGGCGTTGGCGTTGGCGTTGGCGAACATGCGTGCACGGCACCGCCGTCAGACGGTTTGATGCACGCAACTTCAACTCGCCAATGAAGATGCGTGCACAGCACCAGCCCCACGGGTCCTCATGCACGCAACCTCATCCCAGCGAACATGCGTGCACAGCACCAGGCCCACACGTCCTCATGCACGCAAGTTCGACCCGCCGATGAACGTGCGTGCACGGCACCAGCCCCACACGTCCTGACGCACGCAAGTTCAACCCGCCGACGAACATGCGTGCACAGCACCGCCGTCAGACGGTTTGGTGCACGCAACTTCGGGAATCGCTTAGCCCAGCGGTGCGTATTGGAAGTAGCCGTTGCAATAGAGGCTGTCAGCCTCCGCGTTTGCAGGACCACCGCTGCACTGACTCACGGTCCAGTTGCCCTCACTGACCACAGCCGGATGCTCCGTCTCGAACGTCACGCCGTCAATCACGATCTTGTCAACACGAACATCACGCTTCAACGTCGCCGAGTTCGCATCATTCCGGAACTCCAACCGCACATCCCCAGCGTCAATCTGCGTCGGATGCACATAGGTGTAGGTGGCCCAGCCAGGATTCGGCACCAACGAGAAGAAGCTGGCTCCGCTAGAGAACTTCACCGGGCTGAATGAATCAACCACCACACCATCAATTCTGATGTTGATGACCTCAGAACCATCGTGCCCAACCGCATGAACCACCAACGTCGACTCGCCGGTTGGGTCTGGGTCTGGTGGCAGCGCACTCTTGGGCGTGACTTTCAAAATCACGTCCTGCCGGGTGTCGGACGACCCGAACCCGGAGTTGCTCGTACCGATGTACAAACTGCCGTCTGGACCCATCGTGGCTGTTCGGATGCGGCCGTAGGTGCCGTCCAGTTCGGCAACGATCACGTGGTCGAGGTACTCGCCGTCATCATCGAAGCGATAGAAGGCGACATAGCGGTCCTTGAGAACACCGACAGCGAGTGCACCATCGAGCGAGCCCCAAGCTTCACCCACGACGAAGTCGCCCCCGCCAGGGGCCACGGTTGGATCGCCAGATGACCACTTGGCCGTGAGCGCATCGGGGAACTTCTGCAGATCGGTCATCGGATTGTTGACCTCGTCATACAACGGATAGCGAGG
>CALLGK010000317.1 GCA_938009905.1 uncultured Acidimicrobiales bacterium
GAACGCTCGGCGCCCAGCATCGCCCCGACCAGGGCTGCGCTCAATAAAGCACACGTCTTGGCTATCTGGCTTGTTGGCCGTTCGCAGCTCGAGCTCATTGGCCAGATCGCGCACTTCGTCCTTGGTGTATTGCCCGACAGGCAGCATCAACCGGGCGAGCTGATCCTGGCCGAGCATATGCAGCACGTAGCTCTGGTCTTTGCTGGCATCGGCACCCCGGCCGATTGACCGCGTGCCATCGTCGTGTTCGACGACGCGAGCGTGGTGGCCGGTGGCAACAAGGTCGAACCCCAGGGCATCGGCCCGACGAAAAAGCTTGTCGAACTTGATGTGGCGATTGCACTCGACACACGGATTGGGCACCTGACCTGCGGCGTAGGCGGCGACGTATGGCTCGACCACGTGACGATCGAAGTCGTCGCCGAAGTTGAACACGTGGTGGTCGATGCCGAGCTGCTGTGCGACGCGCCTGGCGTCTTCAACGTCGGAGACCGAACAACAACCGGAATCGGTTTCGCCGCCCCAGAGCTTCAGCGTGACGGCGGTGATGTCGTGTCCGTCGCGCTTGAGAAGGGCAGCGGCAACAGACGAATCAACCCCGCCTGACAGGGCAACCAGGATCTGCGCCACGTCAGCTACCCATCTCATTGAGTCGGCCAACGGCATCGACCACGGCGCTCACACCGGCATCGATGTCGGCCTCTGTGGTGGTGTGCCCGAGTGAAAGGCGGAGCGAGCCGAGAGCGACGGAACGGTCGAGACCCATTGCTTCGAGAACGTGGCTGGGTTCGAGGGCACCGCTCGAACACGACGATGCGGCGGATGCCATCACGTCGTGCTTTTCGAGGAGGAACAGCAACGCCTCGCTCTCGAGCCCGTCGAAGCACAGGTGTGCAATGTTGGCTGACGAAGACGATTTGGCGGCTGTGACGTGCACGGGTGTGTCGCATCCATCGACGATGCGAGCCACCAGGTCGTCTCGCATGGCTTCGACCCTGGCGAGTTCTGCTGCCCGGTTGGCCACCGTTTCGGTTGCCGCGACTGCCATGGCGGCGATGCCGGCCACGTTTTGGGTGCCACCACGACGGCCTCGCTCTTGGCCACCGCCGTGGAACCGGGGTACGAGGTTGGCCCGCTCTCGGGCGACCAGCACGCCAACACCCTTTGGTCCACCGAACTTGTGGGCACTCAACGAGATCAGGTCGGCCTTCGCACACACGTCAGCGACGTCGATCCAGCTGAGCGACTGCACGGCGTCGGTGTGAAGCAACGTGTTGTAGGACTCAGCGGCAATCACATCGGCAATCTCGCCGATGGGCTGGATGATGCCAGTCTCGTTGTTGACCGTCATCACAGACACGAGCGCGACGTCGTTGGTAGTGAGCAGCGTCGCCAGCTGGTCGAGGTCGACCACGCCGTCGGCGCCAACCGGCGCTACCACACCGCCAAGATGCTCGACCGGATCGAGCACCGCATGATGCTCGGTGGCCGAGCACAGCAGGGTGCTGTCTGATTGGGCGACGCCAACCGATTCCGCGACGCCAAAGATCGCAAGGTTGTCTGCCTCGGTGCCGCCCGCGGTGAAGATGATCTCGCCGGGGTCAGCTCCAACGGCGGCCGCAAGTGCCTCTCGGGCCTCGTCGACAACCTGATTGGCTTCACGGGCCAGCCGGTGAGCACCGGAGGGGTTACCGAACCCCTCCTGAAGCAGCGGCACCATGGCGTCGACCGCGGCAGGGCGCATGGGCGTTGTTGCCGCATGATCGAGGTAGTGGGCCATCGTTACAGGCTACCGGCCCCTCGGCGGGCCAACGGCTGCGTTTCGGGCGCCACGGTGGTACACCGATGGCGTGCCCCTCCCATCCTCAGGCTCGATGCCCAAGTTTCCCGCCTCGGACCCGAACCTGCACGACTTCTCTGCGTCGACATACGGCGACTCGTTCGCCGACGTCTACGACGACTGGTACGAAAACATCAGCGACGCTGAAGCGACCGCCGCGTTCGTCGCGGCCCGGTGTGGTGATGGGCCGATGGTCGAGCTTGGCGTCGGCACCGGTCGTCTGGTCGACCAGCTAATCAGCCACGGCCTTCAGGTCATCGGAGTCGACGCCTCGGCCGACATGCTCAGCCGATGTGCACCGCGTCCCGGGCTGACAAAGGTGCAGGCAGATATGGCAGCGCTGCCGTTCGACAACGCTGGGCCACATCTTGGAGGTGCGTTGTGCGCCTTCAATACGCTGTTCAACCTGGCTTCCGTTGAGCAGCAGGCTCAGCTCTTTGCCTCGGTTGCGAACGCTCTCCAGCCGAACGGAGCTCTCATCATCGAAGCCATCACGGGCGCCGGGCTCGAGGATGGTCCGCCCGACTCGGTTGGCGTGTCTCGCATCGACAGCGACCGGCTGGTGCTGGCGGCCACCAAGGTCGACGCAGAGGCGCAGACGATTGTCGGCCAGCACGTCGACATCACCGAAGCCGGCATTCGGCTTCGGCCGTGGCGGCTGCGTTGGACAACGCCGCCGCAACTCGATGTGATTGCCAACGAGGTCGGCCTCGAGTTAGTTGAACGCGTCGCCGACTGGGACGGCACACCGTTTGACGACGACAGCGACCGTCACGTGTCGGTGTATCGCAGGGCGACCTGAGCGCTGATCAGAAGCCTTGGATGACGGTGCCGATGACAACGGCGAGTACGCCTAAGGCGACGACAATGCCGGCGCCCACAGGCACAGAGAGATCGGGCGCTGGCTCAGCAACTGGCGAGTGACCATACGGGCCAGCGGTTGCACGGGCCGAGCGATCGCCCAGCACGGCGATGGCGTAGCCAACGAGGAAGCCACCCACGATGCCGCCGGCGTGACCCCAGAACGAAATGCGGGGCACAAGAATCGGCAGAGCCAGGTTCATGAGGAAGATGCCGCCGAGGCTGGTCTTGAAGATGTTTGCGCCTCGAGCCATGAGGACGCCGGCCATACCGCCGGCGAGGCCGAGCACCGCTCCGGAGGCACCAAGCGTTGGTTGGTCGAAGTTGAAGGCCAACACCGCGGCTGACCCACCAAACAAACCGCCGGCGTAGATCAGCCCCATCTTGAGGGCGCCAACACCGCGCTCGAGCTGCTGGCCGAACAGCCACAGTGCGTAGCCATTGAAGCCAATGTGCATCAAACCGCTGTGGAGAAACCCTCCCGTCACGATGCGCCAGAGCTCACCAGCAGCCACACCAGGACCCCAGAGGATTCCCTCGTTGACCACGGGGCCTCGCAGGAAGCCGCCGCCAGACGTTGCGCCCTGGGCGATGAAGGCCACCACGATGATGCCGAGAATCGCCTGGGTGAGGACAGGACGGAACTGCAAGCTTGCGCCGCGAATGACCTTCTGAGCTCCCTGCTTTGTGCATTCAGGGCAGTGGTGGCCCACCGATGCCGAGTGCATGCAGTCCGGACAAATCGGACGGTCACAACGCTGACAGCCAACCGCGAACTCGCGGTCAGGATGGCGGTAACACATCACCGCATCGGTATCGGGAGCGTGGGGAGACTCCATAGCAATAAGGTACCTGGCCCGCTCGAAAGCGGATCTAAGAAGCACGAACCTTGGACAACGCAAGCTGGCAAAAAGTCTGTGCCGCGATGCCCACGGAGCGAAGATCCACGCTAAGGGCCTGATTTTGGGCGAAACTACTTCGTGGGGGGAGTTCCCTACCTCATTTTCAGGAGAAATCTGCCGTGCTTAAAGAATTCAAAGAATTCGTAGAGAAGTTCAATGTCATCCCGATCGCCATTGGCCTGGTGCTCGCACTGGCCTTTGCCCCGATGGTGGATGCTCTTGTTGCTGTCATTCTGTCGCTTGTCGGCGCCATCTTTGGTGCTGAGCTCAGCTTCGACAGCTTGACGTTTGCCCTCAACGGAACGCCGATCCCTTACGGCGCACTCATTACGGCCATCGTGACCTTCCTCATGATCGCCTGGGTTGTGTTCATGATCGCCAAGGGCCTTGCAAAGGCTGGCGCTCAGACCACGCTCAACGAGACACCAGACCAGGTGCTCCTCGGCGAGATCCGCGACCTTCTCAAGTCTCGCTGATCTAGCAATCTCGACATAACACGTCAGCCTCAGGCGCTGCTCACTCCTCGGAGTGGGTGGCGCCTCTGGCATTTTTCGGGCCGGTTCCTACGTGAACGGTGAGATCTTGGCGCTCTTGCCGCCTGGCAACGACACGATCGTGCCCTCTTCTTCGCCTGCCAGTTCTGCACCGACGTGCTGAACACCGGTGACGCCCTCGACACGCTTCTTCAGGATGCGCTCGACGCCGTCCTTGAGTGTCGCTGTCGACACAGGACACGTCACGCAGGCACCGGTGAGTTCCACCGACACCAGACCTTCGTCGTCGACACCGCGCAGAAAAATGTCGCCTTCGTCGGCTTGAATCGCCGGGCGCATGATCTGGATGACTTTTTCGACTTTTTCGTAGAGTTCAGTACTCACGATTGGCACTCATGGTTGTTCTGCATCTGTGGTGTCAGCGTAGCGGCCTAGCCTGAGGAGCCGTGAGTCAGGCGCAGCCCTCAGGAGCAGCTACACAGCTGTTGAACGCCGTTCGGGGCCAATCAATTCCCGTTGTGGCGCTTGCCCCGCTGGGCGGCGTGTTTGCTGACGAGGTCAGTGTGTTCGCCCATCAGGGTGGTTGGGACGAGTTTTTGCTCGTCGCTGCACCCCTTGGCGTCATCGGATTGCTGCTGTGGATCGCCAACAAGCGGGTCACGGCAAAACTTGAAGAAGCGAACGCCACGCAAGGCACATCCGACCCGGCTGACGAGCCCGCTAACGATCAGACCGAGCGCCCATGACGAAGCTGCACGTGCAGCACGTGGTGGAGCGCGAGGTGGCAGACACCATCTTGGCGCCGCGAGCTGACTTCCTTGTCGAGGCTGATCAGGGCAATGGGACGTTCGAACAGCTCGAGGGTCCGTTCTCTCGCTACGAGCGCACGGTTACGGAGGTGCGCACCTACGACAACGGCACCGTGAACGTTGCCGAGACGTACGACTTCACCCTGAGCATTCCGTTTTGGCGACCGCTGGTGACGCCGCTGATGCGGCGGGGCCTGCGCAGCGCGGAACGCACGCCCAAGGGCCGGTTCTGGTGGCCAGAGGCGGTTGTGAGTCAACGCTCGGCCACCCTGGTCGCGGTCATCGCCGTGTTGAGCATCTTCGCTGGGTATCTCGGCGTGATCATCGGTCAGACGATCACGTTTGCCACCGAAGAGTTCGCGGCGTCAGACCGAGCCCAGGCGTGGACCCTGGCTGGGCTCCGAGGCGGCGTCATCTTGTCGCTTGTGCTGATTGGTCGGGCCGATCGCATCGGTCGCAAGCCGATGATGATCGGGTTCACGGTCGTCTCGATCTTCTTCACCGGTCTTGGCGCGTTGTCGACCGGCATGGTGTCACTTGGCGTAGCCCAGGCCATTGCCAGAGGGTTCGACACCGGCCTGTTCACGTTGCTGACCCTGGCTGTCACCGAGGAGGTTCCAGCCAAGATCAGGGCCACCGTGCTTGGCATCATGACCATGTGCTCCGGGCTCGGCGCCGGCATGGTCGTGTGGTTCTTGCCGCTCACCGATCTGGGGATCAGGGCGTGGCGCATCATCTATCTGGTGCCGCTGCTGTTCTTGCCCATCGTGTGGCGGTGCTGGCGGGTGATGCCAGAAACCCGACGCTTCGAGAAGGCGGCCGAAGTGCAGGCATCGGGTCGCATCAACAGACGGAGATTCGCTCTGATCGGCGTTGCCGCCTTTGCATCAACGCTGTTCCTCTCCCCTGCCTCGCAGCTGCAAAACGAATATCTGCGAGACGAGCGTGACTTCAGCGGCAGCCAGATCAGCCTCTTCCGCATCATCATTGGCACGCCAGTTGGCATTCCGATTCTGGCTGCCGGTTACTACGCCGATCGGCGGGGCCGCAAAGGAATCGGTGGTGCTGGCGTCGCGATCGGTGCCATCGCATCACTTGCGGCGTACTTCACCGGCGGCGTTGGGCTGTGGATCGCATCGGCGGTCAGCGTGTGGATGTTGGCCGCGGCCATCACGGTGTTGCGCAGCTACTCGACCGAACTCTTCCCCACCCGCTCACGGGCCCGCGTTGGCGGCTGGCTCGATCTCATCACCGTGTCTGGCAGCTTCGTTGGCCTTGTGGTCGTCGGCTACCTCGCCGACATCTACGGCTCGCTTGGCCCGGCGTTGAGCTTTGTGGTGTGGGGCCCACTCGTGACCGCTGTGTTGGTGCTCTTCGTGTATCCCGAGACCGCGTCGAAAGAACTCGAAACGTTCAACCCGACTGATCCAGATCTCGAACCCGCCTCTCGGTAGCGGTTCGCGGGTTCCGGCTCGCTCGAGCTCCCACCAACCAGGTTGCCGGTTCGTTAGCTAGCCGGCTGCGAGCAGAATGCGGCGAGCCTCGGTGAGGTCGGCGATGCGTTGAGCAGCATCGTCGTCGAGGCCACCGTGGTCTGGGTGCGCATCGCGAAGCAACGATCGGAAGCGACGCTGCACAACTCGCTTGGACGCGCCGCCACCGTCGTCGGCTTCGATCCCGAGGATCTCGAGCGCCCACACAACCGGATCGTTCCACGACAACAGCTCAGCCATCGAGGCTTTGCGGCCACCCATCACCTCGGTGATAAAGCGACCGTCGACATCGCCGATCCACAGAAGAGCGTTGCGAATGGCGTTGAAGATTTCGCCCTTGGCCTCGTCAGGCAACCCGCCCGTGGCGTAGATGGCGCCGAGTGCCTGCTGCACCGGACGGCCCAGTTCGTCATCGAATTCGAACGACAAGTCGTCGCCGTTTGACACCAGGCGGTGTGTGCTTTTAATAAGGCCCACCTGGTCGGTCTGGAAGCGGTGCTTCACCCGAGGTTGAGGGCAGCGGCGGCCGTTGTCGAGATCTTCGATGAGATGCACGAGGCCTTCACGCAGGTCGGCTTCGACGTTGGCCGCTGAGTGAGCGACGACACCGGCGAGCAGCATGCCTCCGGCGCCGGGCACGGAGTCGACGGGAAGATTGCATCGCCCGAGAGCGATACGCCTCGTAGGCGCAATGGGGCGGGAGTGATAGATCTCCAGCTCGGCAACAATCACGTGGTCAACGGTACCGCTCCCGCCGCATGTGCGACCAACCTTGTCCTAAACCTGAGTGCTGCGCCTCAAGGAAACGAAGCGTGATGACCTCAAGGAAGATGCGTGTCGATTGGCGAGACTTTTGGCGGCGACGTGGCAGGATCTGTGGCATGGCCTTTGACATCAATGCCCTGCGAGTGAAACCCGGCGACAAGATCGATCTCTCTGACATCGACACCCGAAGCACGCCAGAGTGGGACGGCGACGACAAGGACGAGGGCAAGGCCGCGCTGCCGGTGCTCAACGAGCGGCTCGAGGCGCTCCAGGAACTGCTGTACGCCGAGGGCAAGCAGCGTCTGCTTGTGGTGATCCAGGCCATGGATGCGGGCGGCAAAGACGGCACGGTCCGGCATGTGTTTGAGGGGGTGAACCCGACGGGCGTGCGGGTGGCGTCGTTCAAGCGGCCGACCGACGAGGAGCTCGCGCACGACTATCTCTGGCGGGTGCACTCTCAAGTGCCGGGCAACGGCGAGATCACGATCTTCAACCGCAGCCACTACGAAGACGTGCTCGTGGTGCGGGTCGCTGAGCTGGTTCCCGAAAATCGGTGGAAGAAGCGGTTTGATCACATCGTGAACTTTGAAGAGATGCTGGCAGACGAGGGCACCACGATCATCAAGATCTTCCTGCACATCTCGAAGGATGAGCAGAAGGAGCGGCTTCAGGATCGTCTCGATCGCCCAGAGAAGAACTGGAAGTTCGAGGAGGGTGACCTTGGCCCCCGGTCGCAGTGGGACGACTATCAGAAGGCCTTCGAAGACGTGCTCGAGAAGACCTCGACCGATCAGGCTCCTTGGTACGTCGTGCCTGCCGATCGCAAGTGGTATCGAAACATCGCCGTGTCAGAGATCGTGATCCAGACCCTCGAAAGCCTCAACATGGACTTCCCGCCTCCAGAAGGAGGCCTCGACAAAATCGTCATCCCCGACTGACCCCGCCAGTTCTGGAGGCCCGCCTCTCGCCCTGCGCCCCCGCCCCCGAAACCCCCGTTCTGGAGGCCATAGAGCACGTTTTCGTACCCTCCAGCCTCCAAAACAAAACCCCACTCCCGAACTGGAGGCCATAGAGCACGTTTTGGTGCTCTACGCCCTCCAAAACAAAAAGCGAAGTGAAACCCGGTTGCGAGTTATGGCGCCTAGCGCCAGAACTCGGTTAGTGAGCGCAGCGAACGGCGCGCCCCAGCGCCAGAACTCGGTTCCCGAGCGCCAGAACTCGGTTAGTGAACGCAGCGAACGGCGCTAGCCGTTGAGTGCGCCGAGGATGCCGCCGGCGCCTCCTGAGCTGCCGGTCTGGTTTCCGAAGATCGCCCCTTCAGAAGGCTGGACGAGGACGAACCCCGCACCACTGAACGCAAGCTGGAACGTCTCG
>CALLGK010000318.1 GCA_938009905.1 uncultured Acidimicrobiales bacterium
CGAAGCACGAGCGCAACCTGCATCCGAAAGAGCTCTTCGAACACGAGCCGACGCCGGGCCTCGGACACCTCAGCCATCGACTCAGGCGCATGGATGCCCTGGATTGCCGCGCCTCGGTCGACGAAGTCGAACCGGTCGAGCAACTCCATCGGCAGCGGATCGACCAGACCCCGACCGACTGGCGGCAAGCTCCGTCGCAACGCTTCAGCAACAAACTCGACGAGGTCCCAGCTGTGGATCCCGCTCTTCTCCGACTGCGGATACACGGGGATGATGCGGCCCGTCTTGTTTCCCACGAGGTCGACAACCGGGTTGGCCATCTGCCGCTTGCCTCGAAAGAACGTGAGCTTGCCGTGCACCATCGCCTGGCGGCCGACGCCGAGCTGCCGTTCGCGCCAGGCCTGGTTGAAGAAGGTGATCTCCAAGTCGCTTTGACCGTCGGTGACCGTGATGTTGACCATCACGCGACCGCCGCGAATACGACGGGAGTTGCTGCGCTTCACTTCCACGAGCACCGTGGCTTCTTCGCCCTCGACCATCTCGGCGATCTTGCGTTCTTTGGTGCGGTCGAGATAGCGCCGGGGGTAGAAGGTGATCAGATCGAACAGGTTCTCGATTTCGGCCTTGGCCAGGCCCTTTGCCTTCTTGTCGCCCACTCCCTTGAGGCGCGTCACCGGCATCGCCGAGAGCTCTGCCAACGAGATCGGAGCCGCGAGGTCTTGGTCGGCGCCGCTCTTGGCGGCATCAGCGGACTCAGCCACGGCTCCCCTTCACCTTCGAAACGTTACCGGCTGGGTCGAATCGGCGTGCCCGTCTTGTGGCGCGGACGTCGCATGGGCCGTATGGCCCAGATAGACCAGAACGATGAGTCGTATTCCTCCCGGCGATAGTTCCTCTCCTCAATTGGCCAGCTCGCACGAGTTGCGTAAGGTTGGCGGAACGACGTGCCGGACGTCGATTGCAAGTGGAGCAGTGCAATGCAGGGTGTAATCAAGGCGTACGACCCAGTTTCGGGTGATGGCGTGCTTCTGCGCGACACCGACCTTTCTGAGATTGAGCTTTCGCCAGAAGCCCTGGTTGGCTCAGTGTTCCGCATGCTTCGTCCCGGCCAGCGCGTCGTTTTCGACCTTGATGAGCATGGCCAGGCCTCCGACCTGCGCCTCGGTTCTGAGGTCGATATGGGGACTCCAGCTTGGATCTCAGAATCCGATGAGTAGATGGAGCGCTGGCTAGCCAGCAGGCAGGGCCCAATGGGGGGCCATACGTTCTGCCACAACAAATTGTTCGGACAACGACGTCGGGAACTACACATATGGCACGCACAAACGATGAGGTCGCAGCGGAGCTGAACGAATTGTTCGGCTTGAGTGGGGTGAGCATCAAGCACGCTCTCACGCAGGACGAACTGTTCGCTGCAGCAATCGAAAACGACCGAGGCTTCGTCTCACGAGACGGAGATGGCGACGAACAAAAGGCCTTCGCCACTGCGCTAGGCGCTGATGGGCCGCTCGTCTACTACACCGATCCGACCTGCACCGGACGACCAACCCAAGACACCTTTGCGGTTGCTCGTCCCGAGGTTGCTGACGAAGTCTGGTGGAAGCCCGACTTCGGTCAGTTCGATCCAGACAAGTTCGATGCGTTGCTGCCACGAGTCATCGAGCACCTCAACACCAAGGCCGGCACGCTCTACTCAACCGATGTCTTCTGTGGTTGGGACCCCGAGTTTGCCGAGCCGTACCGCTTCGTTGGCGAGTACGCGACGCACGCCTACTTCTGCAACATCATGTTCCCGAAGCAGGTGCGCGACGACGCCGACCGCAGCTCTTCCGGTTGGACGCTCCTCAACGTGCCGTCCTTCCATTGCGACCCAGAGCGCGACGGCACCAAGTCGAACCGTGCGGTAATCATCGACATCGTGAACCGAGTGGCACTCGTCCTCGGCCGAGCCGACTACTGCGGCGTCAACAAGAAGACCATGTTCACGCTGATGAACTTCGTGCTGCCGGCCAAGGGCCAGCTCTCGATGCACTGCTCGGCCAACGTCGGCGACAACAACGACTCGGCCATCTTGTTTGGCCTGTCCGGCACCGGGAAGACCACGCTGTCTGCCGATCCGAACCGCCTGCTCATCGGCGACGACGAGCACGTCTGGACCGACACCGGCGTGTCGAACTTCGAAGATGGTTGCTACGCAAAGCTCATCGATCTCAGCAAAGAGAACGAGCCCGTCATCGCGGCCGCTCTGTCGATGAAGGGCACGCTCATCGAAAACGTGCCGGCGCTGCCAGGCAAGACCATCGGTGAGACCGATCCTCAAGACTTCGATCTCACCGACGGGTCGATCACCGAGAACACCCGGTTTGCCTATCCGCTCGACTGCAACCCCGGTGTCGCCGAGGGCGCAGCTGGGCCACATCCTGAGACAATCGTGCTGCTTACCGCCGATGCCTTTGGCGTGCTGCCACCGGTGTCGATCCTCACGCCAGACGAAGTCATGTATCACTTCGTCACCGGCTTCACCTCGAAGCTGGCCGGCACCGAGGTGGGCATCACCGAGCCAGAGGCAACGTTCAGCGCTTGCTTCGGTGGACCGTTTATGGCCCAGAAGCCATCGGTCTACGCCCAGCTCCTCGCCGATCGAATGGAGAAGCACGACACGCGCTGCATTCTCCTCAACACCGGCTGGTCTGGCGGGCCATACGGCAAGGGCGATCGCATGTCGCTCAAGGCAACCCGTGCGCTGCTCGACGCTGCGCTTGCTGGTGAGCTCGACGACGTCGAGACCCAGACCGAACCGACGCTCGGCCTCAAGATGCCGGTCAGTTGCCCCAACGTCGACGATGGCATTCTCAATCCTCGTGACACCTGGGACGACCCAGAGGCATACGACGAGGCAGCCGTGAAGCTGCGCGACATGTTCCGGGCCAACTACGAAGCAAAGGGCTTCGCCGACCTCGGCATCGCCCCCGCTATGTAGCCCAAGCCCTCAATCCACACGTTTCTTCCCGAACTGGAGGTCGTAGAGCACCGAAATGTGCTCTACGGCCTCCAGTTCGGTGGTTTTGGGCTCGAAGTTGGCCGCGTTTCCGAGCGTCAGCGAGGAAAGGCGCTAAGCGAACGAAGTGAGCGGCGGACTCCAGTTCGGTGGTTTTAGCTCAGGGTGCGGGCGGTTTCTGAGAGAGGGACGTCGCCTTTGTCGGCTGGGAGCGTCCGCAGCAACCGGTCGCCGGAGTTCGACGTGACGCCAAGCCAGTAGTCCTCGTTGCGGAAGTGATGCAGCCGGTGATTGCGAGCCAGCGATGCGTAGAACCGCGTCGACGGTCGATACCGAGTGTGCACCATCAGGTGCGTCCACTCGTAGTGGAGCAACCCGAGGCACGCGAGGGTGAGTGCTGACAGGATCGAGCGGCCGATGTTGGCGCCGATCAGGGCAAACAGAGGCAGGCCCCACAGCACTGAGAACGCGGCAAAGGCCACCATGAAGGCGACGACGTCGGCGCGTGACAACAAGATCCAGCCGATGGTGTTCGGATCGAGGTGGTGCTCGCGGTGGCCCCGGCCCGTCTTGAGTGTGTTCATGCGAAACGACTCGAGCGGTGCGTGCAGCAGGAACTTGTGAATCACCCACTCGACCGTGCCAGTCAAGGCCAAGGTGACCACGAGAGCAGCGACGTCGCCGCGACCAAACCCGCCAGCGACCCCTCGACTAACCACCAACACAATCGCCAGCAGCATCAGCAATCGGGGCGAGGCCGACCGGCGGAACACGCCCCAGATATCGGCAAGTGTCGAGAGCTCGGTGGCACTTCTGAACACGATGGGCGTGGACGGCTCAGACATCTCAGATCGGCCCCGTGAGGAAGAACGAGCGGATCGCCAACCCCATCAAGAACAGACTCCCCCAGCCGTACAGCAAGAAGCGCCACTCCTCGAGCTGAGCTCGGTAGGCGGCAATGATCGCCGTCGAGGCAAACGCAACGAAGCCGTAGAACTGGTGGATCGAGGGTGCTGTCACGTCGCCAGATTGCTGAGCGATCACCCCAATCGTCACCTGAATACCGATCGTGATGTGTGCGGCCCAGGCGCAGTACCAGAACGCCTGGCTCCGAAGTCGCTCGTTGCGATGCGCGGCGAGCGACCAGACCCCGACGATGCCATTGGCGACCATCACCAGCCAGGCGAAGGCAGCGTGGAACTCAAGGATGGTCACGAGGCCGAGAGTACCGGGGCCTGCTGAGCCTTCGCCTCCAGCGAATACCCTCTCACGGTGAGACATCGCCGCTTCTACGTCACATCACTCGCGATCGACGGGCGACGCATTCCCTCCCGAGGTGGTGATCTCATCGTTGCTCAGCGCGATGAAAGCCCGGTGCTCGACTGGGAGCTGGTGCATCAATCGAGTGAAGACGTGCACATCGAACAGGCGGCCTACACCGTGCACCTGGGCAGCCCGGAGGGCGACTTCGCAGGAAGCGCACTGCTCGTTCGGTCCGACGGTCGAAGCCACGTATTTCGAGGAGCCGGCGACCTCGAGGGCTTCAGCGAAGATCAGTTTGATCCTCCCCCAGACATCGCTGACGACGACGCAGACTGATCATGGTTGTCCCGAACGAGATTGCGACAGACCGTCTCATCATGAGGCGATGGAAGGCCGCCGATCGAGCGCCGTACGCGGCACTCAACGCCGACCCAGAAGTGCGAGAGCACTTCCCCGACCTGCTGACCGCAGAGCAATCAGACGCCTCGATCGACCAATTCGAGGCCCAGTGGGACGAGCGGGGCTACGGCCTGTTTGCGTTGGAACGTCGGGACACCGGCGAGTTCATCGGCCACACCGGCCTGCACTACGCAGACTTCGAGGTTTCGTTCCTACCCGGTGTCGAGATCGGATGGCGACTGGCTCGGTCTGCCTGGGGCCATGGGTTTGCCACCGAGGCCGCTCTCGCCGCGCTCTGGTTTGGATTCGAGCAGCGCAAGCTCGATGAGATCTTGTCGTTCACCTCAGTGACAAACCGGCCAAGTCAGCGTGTGATGCAACGCATCGGCATGACTCGAGACCGGTCCAACGATTTCGACCATCCCCGCGTGGCAGAAGACAGCCCGCTGCGAGCTCACGTGCTCTTTCGCCTCGCCCGCGCCGACTGGACCGGATAGTTCTGTTCTGTTCTGGAGGCCGGAGAGCACGTTTTGGTGGTCTACGACCTCCAGTCTGAGAGGCGCCCTTCGTTCTGGAGGCCGGAGGGTACGTTTTGGTGGTCTACGGCCTCCAGAACGGGGTTCTTCGGGAGGGCTGAGGGCCGTGAGGGCCGCGACGTGGGGTGGCGGGGGTGTGGGTTAGGTGCGGCGCCAGAAGTCGAGGGGGTCTGTTTGGCGGCGAAATCCGGCGGCTTCGGCCAAGGCCATCGCGTCACGAAAGCCAAAGGCAACCCTCGCCCCTTCGTGAGCATCTGATCCAAACGACACCGCCGTGCCGCCGACGTCGGCCCACCACGTAAGGATGAGCGGGTTGAGCTTCCGCCTCGTGTTGATCTCGAGGATGCGACCCGATCGAGCCAGCGCAGAAAGTGTCTCCCGATACTCCTCTTCGAACTGGGACGGGTCGTGCCTTCGACCGACCCGCTCGATCTGGCGGGTGAGGTAGTCGATGTGCGCGAACACTTCCCAGTCGTCCGCCTCTTCAATGAGCGAGATGGCCTCAGACAGATACGTCTGCACCCCGATCGCCTCGTCGTCGCCCTGAATCCGGTCAGTGCGAAACCACTCGTCGATCAACCGGAGATGACCGTCGACCTTTATCGAATGCAAGGAGCCGAGCACCCGCTCGAACGGACCAGCTGCCAAGAGCTCGGCTGCCTTCTCGGGCCACCAGTGCGGCTCGCCGAGCTCGAGGCCAGTGAGAATTCTGAGATCAGGAAAGAGCGATCGACAGCGCTCGATCTCGTCGAAGTACCCCTCGACGTCGAGCTCCGGCGCATGCAGAACGCCGTCGTGGCAATGCACGGCAAACCCGCCAAAGGCCTCTTCAGGATCGTGCGGCGAGAACCACGGGGTCAGATCAATGTGCTCGGTAAAGGCAATCGACGGGAGCCCGACCTCGACCGCTCTGGCACACGACGCCTCCATCGAACCGTTCTCGGCATCCCACGAGAATTGCGTGTGGTTGTGGTTGTCCGGCGGCAGCTGTGGCAGCTCGCTCTCACTGGCTAGGTGATCAGCGGTGTCGGACGCCTCGGTCATAGACCAGGCAGGATGTCGACGTGGGCCGGACCGCCAGTGTCTTTGACTCCCGGAACGTTGAACGACTCCTGCCCAAACGCCATGACGAATGCCTCGTCTGGCATCTGCAAGAAGAAGCTGTCTGGTCCGATCTGGCTTCGGTGAGCGATCATCGCCGCCTTCTTGGCCGCTATGTGGTCAGCGACATCGACGATGAAGCTCATGTCGTTTTCGGGAGTGCCGAAGTTGTCGACCTCGGCGATTGTCGGACCATCGAACTCGTCGTTGTCGGCGTTCGACTCGATCATCTGCTTGACCGCGTCCCGATTGATCGTGGCCTCATACACATGCTCGAGGCCGAGCTGCTCCGCGGCCTTCAGCCCCACTCGGTGGACCTGAATGTGGTCGGGGTGGCCGTAGCCGCCGTGGTCGTCGTAGATCGTGAGCACGCTTGCATCGACGTCAGTGAGGATGTCGACCAGACGGCCAGTCGCTTCGTCGACGTCTGCTTGCCAGAAGCAGGCCGGATTGTCGTTGGTGGGCTCGCCATCCATCCCAGAATCTTCGTAGCCCAAGAACCGAGGAGGCTCGGCCCCCAGCAATTCGGTTGACTGTGCCAGCTCGACAACTCGGCGCTCCCACAGTTGTTCGCCGTCGTTGAGCACACCTTCCTGGGGCTCACCCACCTCGCCTCGGGTGGCGCACACGAGCACTACTCGATGACCGTTCGCCGCCGCTTTGGCCATGAGGCCTCCGGTGGCGATCGCCTCATCGTCGGGGTGGGCGTGGAAGCAGACGAGCGTTGCCATAGCGGCCAGTCTGCCCCACCGATGACCGATTCAGTTCAACCTCCACCTGACTACGAGGCTGCGTGCATCACGACCTCTCCGGCTTTTGTCACCGAGCGACGCTCGTAGCCAAACCGATCGAAGCCAATCGCCCACTCCCGATTGATGAGCTCAACCACACGGTCGCTCAACGGGGTGAATGCGTTTCTCTTGTAGCCCTCGATCGACGCCAGGTACTCCGCGATCGGCTCCCGAACCTTGTCGAATCCGCCAAGGTCGAGCTCGTCGTAGACACGCCCCAAGGTTTCCAGCGGTTGGTCGACCACTTCCTGGTAGCCGATCTCGATCAGTTGTCCATCGGGAATCTGCGCCGCATCGCGGTCGTAGCGCTCCATTACCAACCGATAGATCTCGAGCACGTTCTTCTCGACGTCTTCATCGTTGTATTTCTGCAGCGCAGTGAGCTCGAGGATCTTCTTGTGCAGGTTGATCGACGACGGGAACACCTCATAGGGCGAGCGGTGAATGAACACGAACTTCGCTCGCGGAAACAGCTCGAGCAACAGCGGGATGCGGGCGGTGTTCACCGGGTTCTTCAGCAGCAGTCGACGCTTGTCATCGTGAAGCGCTGCCACCTTCAGAAGCCGCAAGTACTTCCGCTTGAACTCACGGCGAGCTCGGGCTGGCGCACCGTTCAGCAAGACGTAGCGCTCGAAGGTCTCGATCGCCTGCTGCGGAAACAAGAACTGGAGGTACCACGAGTAAGGCGTCACCTTGGCCAGCGGAATCTCCTCTTCTTGAGGAGCGTCCATCGGCCACGTCATGTTGTCCATCGGCCGCTGTTCCGGGACGGTCTTGCTGAGCACTTTGCGCAGCCAGCCATCGTTGGCCACCGAACAGTCAGGAGCCAGCGCCTCAAACATGCGCATGCAGCCAAACCGGTCGTCGTGACTCATCAGGTTGTGCAAGTGCGTCGTGCCGCTTCGCCAGTGACCGATGATGAAGACAGGCTCGTCGTCGAGCCGAACGTCGTCGATCTCGTGGCGGTGCGTGGTCCACTCGGCCAGCTGGAGTGGTGCCCCAACCCAGCCACCAGCCGCGATGCCAAGCGTGCGGCCGAGCCGGCTCGGGGCCAGCGTCGGCAGGCGGTGTGTGAGGCGCAGAAGGGTCGAGGTTCGGATGAACGACAACAGCCCAAGCTGGTAGCCCAGGTCGCTGTCGCCGAAGCGTCGCTTAGACATGACGGACTCCTTTGGCGATGGTCGCCGGTTGTGTCGAGATGGATGGACGGTTAGCGGACGCCAACGACGG
This sequence comes from uncultured Acidimicrobiales bacterium, assembly GCA_938009905.1. GTDB lineage: Bacteria > Actinomycetota > Acidimicrobiia > Acidimicrobiales > SZUA-35 > CALEWY01. The sequence goes on from CALLGK010000318.1 coordinate 8,319, forward strand.
CATGAGCACCATCACGGCGATGGCGGTGGCGCCAAACATGACGCCGCAGGCGATCCAGCTGAGCCGGAAGGTGGCGAGCGTCGAGTCAGACCCGACCAACGCCGTTGCGATCGCAATGCCGACCGCCATGGCCAACTGGCGGACCGTCGTGGAGCCAGCAGCACCCATGGCGTACTGGTGCGGAGGCACATCGAGCATCGAGGCTGCGGTGAGCATCGGGAAGCCCGCGCCAACCCCAGCGCCCATCAGCACGAGGCCGGGCAACAGCCCAACCACATACGACGGCTCGGACCCGACCATGACGCTCCACCACACGATGGCGAGCAATGACGCAACGGCGCCAGCCGCGATGACGTTGCGGTGACCTCGAGCGGCAGCCAGCTTGCCGGCGGGGCCAGACACGATGGCCATCACGACAGGGCCTGGAGCGATAGCGAGGCCGGATCGGAGCACCGAGTAGTCCCACGTTTCGGCCAGGAATGTCGGGGCAAACACGAGCCAGCCCGTGAAGCCAGCCACGAAGAGCAGCGTGCCGACTGAGCCAGACGAGAAGCTTCGATGGGTCGCGATGCCAAGATCGAAGACTGGGGTGTCGTGACGCTTCGATCGCACCAAGAACAGGGCGAGGCAAGCGATTGCAGCACCGGCCATGCCGATGGTGGCGAGGCTGAACCAGCCGAGCGTTTCGGCGGCGACGATGATGAAGACCAGAAGTCCAACACCAATCGCTCCAACCGGCACAGCGACGAGGTCAACCTTGCGGTCGATGTCTGGGTCGAGGCTTTCGGGAAGCACTCGGGCACCGACAACCGCTGTGATGATGGCCAACGGCACGTTGACGAGAAACACAGATCGCCAGCCAGCTGAGGCAACGAGCACGGCCCCCAGTGTTGGGCCGACAGCGGCGGCAAGTCCTGCCATCGCTCCCCACACGCCAATGGCCACATCGCGGCGAGCGTCTGGCACGACGTGAAGAATCAGTGCAAGTGATGCTGGGATCAGGAGCGCTCCCCCGATGGCCTGCACAGCCCGAGCGGCAATCAGTAGTCCGATGGTTGGGGCAAAGCCAGATCCGAGCGAACCGATCGTGAACACGGCAAGGCCGGCCATGAACAGACGCTTGCGGCCAAAGCGTTCGGCCAGCCATCCACCGATGAGCAGCAACGCAGCAACGCCAACGTTGTAGGCGGTGAAGACCCAGCTGAGCGTGGCTCGCGTTGCCTCGGGAAATGCGTCAGAGATCTCCGGGAACGCAACGGAGATGATCGTCAGTTCGAGAGCAATGAAGAACACGGCGATCGAACCGAGAGCGACGACCAGACCAACGGGTGGCCCGACCGGTGATTCGTTACTTGTAGCAGTTACAGACATCAGGCGACCTCACGTTCGAGACGTGCGGAGCTGAGTAGTACGGAGTCGTCAACGAGAGGCCGGCGACCGAACTCTGTGCCGATGGCAAAGCTGGCGATCGTCTCGAGGTAGGAAAGCGAAGGCGGCATCGCCACCCCAGCTCCCTCGAGCACCAACCGCTCTCGCCGGTTGTCAAAGCGAGTCGACACCGCGGTGTAGGGCGCGTACGGCGAGAAACCCCGTAAGCCCCGCTCCCCAAGCCGGCCCCAACGGCGAAGCTTTGGCGCCGACTTCGGTGCCTTTGCGGCAAGGCCGACACCCGTCGTCAGCGCCGCCCAACGGGCCGGCCCAACGAGTTGTGGTTCACTCGGCTTCTTGTCGAGAAGGCGGGCCGTGCGCACCGTCACGTCGACAAATTGGGCGACGTTGAAGGCATCAGGACCTGCGGTGAGGTGATGACCGACGAAGTCTCCGCGTTCTGACTGTGCAAGCGTCACGAGCCCTCGGGCGACGTAGTCGACACCCACGCTGTCGACGAGCGCCAAACCAGCATGCGGCATCACCGGGAGCTGCCCATTGGCAATCATCCGCATCGGGGCGTAGAGGACATTCCAGTTGTCGGTATGCCCGGTCAACGTGTGCCCACCAACAATTGACGGCCGGTAAATGGCCACGTCAATCTCGGTTTGATCTCGCAGTAGCCGCTCGGCTCTTGCCTTCGTGCGTTCGTACGTGTTGCGAAAGTTCCCAGCCACGTCGGCGGGGATGTAGTCGGCGTCGACAAGACCGCTCTTGGTCCCGGAGACATACGCAGTGCTCACGTGATGGAAGCAGCCGAACCCGCCGAGCTCAGCTGCGGCCTGGGCCAAGGCAAACACGTTGGCGGTGCCATCGACGTTGATGCGTTGTGCTTCGTCGAGATCGAGATCGAACCGAACCGAGGCGGCACAGTGGATGATGTCGTGGGTGAGCGACGCAAGGTGATGCCACTGCTCGTCGGCCATACCCATTTGCGTCTCTTCGATGTCGCCCCGCACCCACTGCAGGCGCTCGACCTCGTCGTGTGTCGGTGCACGTCCGAGCGCGGCATGAAGCGTTTCCGCACCGCGCACCTGAGCCGCTTCGTGGCTCGTCGCTCGGATGGGGCATAGCAAGGTTGCCGAGCTTGTCGCCAGCAGCTCGGCGATGACGGCACGGCCAAGAAAGCCAGTTGACCCCGTCAGTAGCACGGGCTCCGCGAACAATCGTTCGAAGCTCATTGTCTGTTCCCTCCTCATATCGGCGCCCGAAGTGGCCACCGATCGGTGTTCTGCTTGATCTTCCTCCCAAGCCGTTACACCGGCGTTACGCAAGCGCTAGCGGGAGAAGTGTTCTCACAGTGTGAGCCAGTGTGACAAGCCCGTCTGACGGCCCGCTGACACATCTCGTGTGTCGACTGACACAGCGGCCAACGGCAGAAACTCCTTGCCTTTTCACTTGATTTGAGCATATGCTCAAATCATGCAGTTGAGCACTCGCTTAAACACGAACAATGGACAACAAGGCAGCCAAACAGAGCCATCCGTTGCGCCAACACCGGCTGCCCATGGCCTGCTCGAGCGGGTTCGCTGGGTGCCAGCAGTTGTTGTCCTCACCGTGATGGCGACAGCAGGGCGTGCTCTGTCAGCACCATGGCGTCTTGCCCTCGCCAGCGTCGTGCTCTACGGCGCCTTCAAGTTCGCCGCCATCATGAAACAGCGAGAGGTGTGGCCAGACATCAGCCTCGAGGGGTGGTGCTGGTACCTCACGGTCTGGCCCGGGATGGACCTCACTCGATTCCGACGCACCGAACCGGCAGCGGATCGCCGCTGGCTCGTTCGTGGCATCGCCGGTATGACAACCGGCGCAACCCTGCTCGCCATCGCCGTTTGGTTCGATGTCGGATCGTTTGTTGGAGGCTGGCTCACGCTCGTCGCCCTGCTGGCACTCGTGCACTTCGGTTGGGCTGATGTGTTGTCGTGGACGCTCCGACGACGCGGCTTTCGCGTGAGGCGTTTGTTCAATCGACCAGAGCGATCACGAACCCTCAACGACTTCTGGACACGGCGTTGGAACGTCGCCTTCGTCGAGATGGATCTCGTGCTCTTCATGCCCCGGCTGCGCCGGATCGCCGGACCGCTCGCCCCACTTCTCATGCTGCTGCTCTCTGGCATCTTGCACGAGCTTGCTATCTCCTACCCCGCGGGCCGGGGCTGGGGCCTTCCCCTCGCCTACTTCGCGCTCCACGGCGCCGCGATGCAAGTGGAACGGACGCCATGGTTCCGACACCGTTCTCGACGGTTCACCACCTGGTGGACCAGAACGCTCGTGCTCGCACCGATTGCCCTGGTGTTCCACCGACCGTTTCGAGACCAACTCCCCTATGAGCTGCTGCTCTTCCTGAAAGGACTGACATGACACTCGATGACTGGGTACGCCTCGGACTGCTTGTTGCGGGCCTCACACACTTCGGCGTGCTGCTCGCCGGCATCCAGGCGCCGTCACAACTCAACTGGAACGAGGAGCTGCCCCGACTCAGCGCCTTCAACCGGAAGATCATGGTCGTGTACTACCTGTTCACCGGCCTCACGATTGTCACCTTCGGCAGCCTGACGCTCTACCTCCGAGACGAGATCATGGACAGGGATCCAGTGGCTTCGCTGCTGGCACTCGTGATCGGCGGATGGTGGTGCGCTCGGATCTTGGTTGACGCCTTCGTGTTCGACCATCGCGACTGGCCAGAGGGGCGGCGCTACATCATCGGACACATCGTTTTGACCGCCGGCTTCGTTGGAATGGCGGTCGTGATGTTGACCGCCGGCATCCGAGGTCTGTGGTTCTGACCAGCCCTCCGGACCCTCCACGTAGAAGTGGGTTAGGTTGCGCTTCTCGCCGCACACCTTGGAGGGTCACCATGCGCCGGGTCTTCATCGCCCTACTTGTTTCTCTTAGCTTCGCGTCTCTTGCGCTTCCCGCCGAGGCCGAAGTGCCGGGAGCACCGTTCACACAAACCGGTTGCGAGGACAACTCTGACGCCGTTGCCCGTTTGTACGTCGCAGCCTTTGATCGCCTGCCAGAACCTGACGGCTTTGCCTTCTGGGTCGAGCAGTACTCGACGGCTCAGTGGACCCTGCCAGCGATGGCTGCCTTCTTTGCGGAGAGCACAGAGTTCAACGACACGTTCGGAGGTCTCGACGATGCCGGTTTCGTCACCCAGATGTACCTCAACGTGCTCGATCGAGGACCAGACCAAGAAGGTCTCGACTTCTGGACGGACCAACTCACGGTCGGCCTCAGTCGAGGCGACCTGCTGTTGCGCTTCTCCGAGTCGACCGAGAACATCGTCAACTCGGGCACGAGTGAACCTCCACTCGGTCCGTTCAACGCTGGCGTCGAGACACCGTTCGACTGCGACAGCGGTGAAGTGATCGAACTGTGCAACGCCTACCTCGTGTACTTGACCGATACGCGCGAAATCGGCGCGGTTGCCGACGCGCTCGGACCAAGCGCTCCGGTTGGCGTGCTCGCCGCAATCGAGGTGCTGCAAGATCCGGACGCCGACTTCTTCGACGAGATTCTTCCCGCTTCGGAAGACTTGGCGAACTACGTCGAGCCCATCTGCCAAACCCGTTGGTCACGCGACCTCGAGCCCGGCAGCGACAATCGATTCGTTGTCGAGAAGTTCTTCGAAGAGCTCGTGGCCGGAAACAAGGCCGGGGTTGAAACGATTGCCCCCCACAACGTGCAGGCACTGTTCGAGCCGTGGCAGCCAATCGAGGACGACCCAGACCTCGGTCC
>CALLGK010000319.1 GCA_938009905.1 uncultured Acidimicrobiales bacterium
TCGTCGAACGTCAGGGCAGTTTCGGTTGGATCCAGCGAGCTACCACTGGCGGTCCGAAGATGCGACATGCCCTACCAACGATCGACTGGCCCGAATTGTTTACAACGGTGCACGAAAACTCGGACGCATTCAGGCGGCAAACACGTGAGGCTGATGGGCATCGTCAACCGTTGTGACGAATGCGAGCCGTCACATCGCAAGAAAGTCGCTCGGCGATGACCGGAGCGGTCCAGACGCGATCTTGCCGGTGACGGTCGGTGGCGGCGACTTGATGACGCTGCGCAGCTCGGCTTCGGTCTGAACGATGCGTCTCTCCACCACCGGAGGCTAATTCAGCCCGCTGCTTAGCCGTAGCCAAGGAACGTTCGCACCAGATCGACGACGGCGTCGTTGTCCTTCGGGGAGTGGTTGCCGGTGATCCACTCGAGTTGGGTTTCGCCCGGAATCTGCGGGACGTGTTCACCGAACTCATCCGGCGTGCCGAACGGATCCTTCATGCCAGACACAAAGAGCGTGGGAACCTTGATCTGCGCGAAGTGTTCGGTGCGCAGCTTCTCGGGCTTGCCTGGCGGATGAAGTGGATACGACAGAAGCGCCAGAGCGGCTGCTGGCAGACCTTCGGCGACGGCGACCGAACACGCTCGGCCGCCAAAACTGCGTCCGCCGTATGCGATCTTCTTCGGCGAGACACCGAGCTCCTCCGCCAGCTCTTCTCCGGCGGCCACGACCTTCTTCACCGCGTTTGGCACGCTCGTGGTTGCAAGCGTGAGGCGACGAACTTCAAGCTCAGGAATGCCGTCTTCGATTGCCACCAGCGTGGCGTGATCGCGATCGGCACTCGCTCCGGGCGTCACGATCAGCCCCCGGGGCCTGTTGCGTTTGGTGAAGGCTCGTGTAACCACGGTTCGATTACACCATCAACTTGCGTGCACCGCACCCGCCCACGCTGGTCCTATGCACGCACGTTCGAGACGGTCCGGAACCTGCGTGCACGGCAACAGCTGGAGACGTTCCCCTGCACGCAAGTTTGCCGGCATGCGGAGGAAGACAGCGGGTGGAGCGGGTGAGGCGGGGTGAGCTAGCTCAGCTCCGAGCGGAAGGGTGGCTCGATGTTCTTGTTGATCCACGCATCGTCATCTTGGCGAGGGAGCTCAGCAGACGGTTCGCCCTTGCAGCTGATGCGATAGAGCAAGCGGGCGTCGCCGGGGTCGTTGACCGTCGAGAGGCTTGGTGGCGCCGTGTGCATGGTGGCGAAGTTGCTCCAAATGGTGATGTCGCCAGGCGTGTGCACATGGTCGTAGCGAAACTCCGGCTTCAAGCAGTGCGCCTCGATGCGATCCAAGAACAAGCGGGACTCGTCCTCATTCATGCCGTCAACCTCGACCGGCGCAATCCGCTTTCCCCTGGAAGCCCACACCGGGCTGTGCAACGACTTCAGGCCCGTCCGAGGGTTTGTGTAGACGAGAGGAATCAGCCAGCCTTCGTCGTCCCGACGCCTCCGACGGCGGACCATGATGTTGTCGAGCATGTCTCGCTCATCAAGCGTGAGTGCTGCGTATGCCCTAGCCGTGTCGGTGTAGGCCGTTTCACCATTGAGGGGCAGCACCTCACGCCGCTCGGCCAAATCGGCCGCCGAGTCGGGGTGATAGAAGCCCTCTTCTCTTGGCGGGTTGGTCACCCACGTGCCCTCGCCACGGTTGCGATGCGTCGGCACCCGCTGCACAAAGAACATGCTGGTCGACAGCGGGATGGGCTGGAATTCAATGTCGGTGTGCCAATGCTGGCCACCCTTGGCCACGACCTCAGCATCTGGCCCGCTTCCGTCCAGGTTCGTGACGATGTACACCGCCGGACTGTCCGCTCCGTCCCAACATTCGATCTCACCGGGGAACGCAGCGTTCACCCGCGTTGAGACCCGACCTTCTACGTCGTGCACCCGCAACGGCTCTCCCGTGCGGATGAACTCTTGGTAGTTGGCGTAGTTGTAGGGGTGCGGAATCGGGGCGCCGAAGTGGTTCGCCAACCGCTCGAGGTCGGCCACCGTGCACCCATTGGCATCTTGGCCAGGGAACGACACGATGCGGTGCTGATCGAGCAAGGCGACAACGGCTGCGGCTGCTTCCGGCGACAGCGGTTTCGAGAGGTCAACCCCATGTACTCGGCGCCCCATCTTCTCGTCCGAGCTCAGCGCCTCGATGCGCACGTGGTCACCGAGCGCTGCTGTCGGTTCGAGGATGGCATCGGCACCCGTTGAGTTGGTCATTGGCAGACCTCCTAACGATCAACAGCTGACACCTTAGGGCGAGAGTGTCAGGCGCAAGAAGTTGCCCGTGCTCTCCCCTTCCAACATTCACAGCGATCAGGTCCCACTGTTACGCTCGGCCATGGCCTCCAACGAGCGAGATCAGCAGCGCGGCGCAGAGGCTGTCAGCACCGAGTTCGCTCGCTACGACCAAGTCGATAAGCCGGCGTACCACCTGTCCGAAGCCGCCGACGATTCGGGTGCCTTCGATGAGAGCTTCGAGTTCACCACCTGTGACCTCGGCCGATTCCTGCACGGAAATGAGGCTGACAAGGCTGCGTTCGCGTCAGAACTCGGCGCCGCCATGCAAGAGATCGGCTTTGTCATTCTCGAAGGCCACGGCGTCGACCAGCGACTCATCGATGAGGCCGAGGCTGCCATTCCCCACGTGTTCACCCAGAGCACCATCGACGACAAGATGGCGTATCGGGCCGAGCGACACGGCGCGGTGAGCGAGGGGTACTTCCCCATCAAAGAGACCAGCGATATTCACCCCGATCTCGTGGAAGGGTGGGTGTTCGGTCGGCGAGCGTTTGACCTGCCAGATCACGAGGCTTTCGATACTCGAGACTTCTGGGCCCAGCCAGAATTCGAGCCCGTCTTTCGCCGCGTTGTTGAGGCAGAACTACCGCTCTTCCAGCCCATCATGGCTGCCATCTTGATGTCGCTCGGATGCGATGCCGCTCTCTATGACGAGAAGCTCACGTCACCCAACTTCGGCCTGCGGCTCAACTACTACCCGCCCATGGATACTGATGACTTCGCTCGTGGGGCCGGTCGCTTGCTCGGCCATGAGGACGTCGACCTGTTCACCCTCCTCCCAGCGCCAGCGGTGGAAGGTCTGCAGGTGCTGCGCCGAGACGGCAAGTGGGTTCGGATGCGAGCACCACGTGGCTCGATCATTATGAACACCGGTGACTACCTGCAACGGATCACCAACGACGTGATGCCGTCCACCACGCACCGAGTGAGCCCGCCGCAAGACCCAACACAGGCCGGTGCGACCCGAGTGAGCTTGCCACTCGCCGCCTACCTGCGACCGGACGAGATGCTCAGCGTGTTGCCTGGTCTCGCCAATCCGAAATACGAGCCGATCGATGTGCTTCGCTTCCATACGAGGACAACGGCCAAGTTCTACGGCGACGACTACGCCGTCGGCTAGCTGGAACGCAGCGAGATCAACCCATAAGTTCGGGTGATGATCGAAACCGAACTGGACGGACCGGTTGGCATCGTCACGATGGCTAAGCCACCACACAATCTGATGGACGGCGAGTTCCTCGATGCGATCATCGGGGCCTATCACCAGGTGATCGACGATGGGGCGAGATGCATCTTGCTCCGCAGCGCGATGAAGCACTTCTGCGCGGGCGCCGACGTTGGCGGCTTTGGAGGTGGCGGCGATGGAGCGGGCGGCGACATGGACGCGCCAACGATTCTCGATGCGCTCGAGTCGGTCCCCGTGCCGACGATTGCCGCGGTACACGGCGCCGCATTGGGCGGTGGCTTCGAGCTTGCGCTCACCTGCGACCTGATCGTGGCATCAGAGAACGCCAAATTCGGATTGGTCGAAACATCACTCGGGTTGCTGCCGTTGCTCGGAGGTGTGCAGCGGGTTACGCATCGGGCAGGTGCGGCGCGAGGCAAAGAGATCGCGTTGTTCGGCCGCCGGCACGACCCGCGCACGTTGGAGCGGTGGAACATCTTGAACTTGGTGGTCCCCGACGATGAGCTGCAAGACGCGGCTCGGTCATGGGCTCATCAGCTCGGCAACGGCCCAACGGTCGCCTACCGAGGCGTCAAAGAGCTGGCCAACCTCACGGCTCGTAAGGGCCTCAAGGCTGCCGACGGTCACCAAGAGACGGCCAACTCGGCCATGTGGGTAACCAACGACGTACAGACCGGGCTCGCGGCGTTCGCTGAAACGGGCCCGGGCACCGCAACGTTCGAGGGCCGCTGACATGACCACACCACTCGATGGACTACGGGTCATCGACTTCACCAGAGTGCTCGCTGGCCCTCATTGCACCAAGACCCTTCGTGATCTTGGAGCCGACGTCATCAAGATCGAACCGCCAGCGGGCGACATCGGCCGAATGGGTGTGCCAAACGTGGCGAATATGGGCCTGTACTTCGCCCAACAGAACGCCGGCAAGCGAATCCTCAGCCTCGACCTCAACTGGCCAGAAGCTCGAGAGCTCGTTGCCGACCTGTGCTCGACAGCAGATGTGATCTGCGAGAACTTCCGGCCCGGCACGCTCGGGCAGTTCGGACTTGGCTACGACGATGTTGTCGAGCGAAACCCCAACGTCATCTACGTCTCGATGAGTGGCTACGGGCAGACCGGACCATGGAAGAACCGGCCAGCCTTTGCGCCGACCGTTCAGGCCGAGGTTGGGCTCACACAGATTGTCGAGGATCACTTTGGCGAGGCGCTGACCGAGCTGCGCAACGATCCGTGTTCGCACGCCGACCTCTACACCGGCCTGCACGGAGCCATTGCCGTGCTCGCCGCCTTGGCCCAACGCAACCGCACGGGTGAGGGGCAACACGTCGACGTTGCGATGGCTGCCACCATGCTGTCGGTCAACGAGCGGGCCGGCGCGCTGCTGTCTGGCATCGACTTCGAGGGTGAACCGCTGGCGTTGAGCGCGCCGGAGTCACCGATTTTCAATTTGCCGGGCGGGCTGCGCCTCACGATCGCAGCGAGTCCGGTGTGGACACCCATCTTCGGCCGCTACTGCGCCATGATGCGCCGCAACGATCTGAAGGCCGATCCACGCTTCGCCACGCCAGAGCTCCGGCGCAAGAACCTGCCAGCGTTGTTGGCCGAGGTTCGCTCGTGGCTGCTCACGTTCAGTGATCTCGATGAACTGCAGGCGCAGGTGAGCGAGGCCGGTCTGGCCATCGGCCAGGTTCGCAGCACGGCCGAGCTCGCCGAGAGCGAATGGGCTGAAGATTGGGGCGCCATCGTGGAGGTCGATGATCGCAACGGGGGCACCATCCGCCTACCGGGGCCGCCATGGCGTTTCAGCAATGCCGACTACGAGCCGCCCAGCGGCCCGGCCTGGCAGGGCGAGCACAACGAGGACATTCTTCGCGAGGCCGGCGTGTCTGATGCGGCGATCAGCGAGCTTCGCGACAAGGGCATTCTCGTCACGCGCTACGAAGATCGCTGGAGCTGATCGGCCGCGCCTCGGACGTTTCTCTCTACGGTGGCGACATGGAACGCTTCTACCCCATCGGTACTCCCGGCGAGCCTTGGGGCGATGCCGAAAAGCGGGCCTGGTTTGATGCCCAGTCCATCAAGCGCAGCTATGCGGATGAGGTGCTCACCAACCTTGACGCCCTCGACGGCTCGTTTGAGGTCTTCCAGTACGGGGCGCTGACGCTCGACCCAGGTCGCTATCCACTCATGGCCGTCCGCCTTCCGGCATCGACAAGCGACGCGCCGTGGGTGTTCATCACCGGCGGCGTGCATGGCTATGAGACGAGCGGCGTGCAGGGCGCACTGTCG
>CALLGK010000320.1 GCA_938009905.1 uncultured Acidimicrobiales bacterium
TGACTTCAGCACCCATGTCAGACAGCATCATGGCGCAGAACGGGCCAGGCCCGATTCCTGCCAACTCGATCACGGTTACACCCTGCAGCGGTCCCATGAGGGGCAACGGTACGACGTTGTTTTGATTGGAGCCAATGAGCGGGCGCGTCTGGCGTTTCGGCGTCAGCCGAAAGCGAACGAAGTGAGCGGCGTCAGCCGATCGAGTCGACGAACGATCGGACTTCGTCTGCGAGTCGATCCCAGTGGGCGGGGTGCAGATCGTGACCCATTCCCTCGATCTCCACGTACTTCGCACCAGGAATGACAGCCGCCGTGTGACGACCAGCGTCTGGACCAATCAAGGTGTCGACTGCGCCGTGCATCACCAGCACCGGCAACTCGACATTGGCCAACGCCTCATCACGAACGCTGCCGCTCAGCGCCTTGTACTGCCGCGCCGTGCCGTCTGCATCGACGCCATAGTCGTAGAGCTCTGCTGCCTTCTGCAACGACCACTCGGGGTCAGACGCGGTCGACGCCCAGATCTTTTCGGTCTCGAGCCGGTGAGCGATCCAACCGTCGCGATCCTCGGGGGGTCGAGTCATGAGCGCCTTCATCGCTTCGGGGGTGGAGCGTCCCACGCCGCCCTTGCCGGTACTCGACATGAGTGACGTCATAGTCCGCAACCGTTCGGGAACGTCGATGGCCAGCTGTTGGGCGATCATGCCGCCCATCGACTGACCAAGCACATGGCAGGTCTCCCAACCAACCGCATCCATCACCGCAACCGCATCGGTCGCTTGATCGACCACGGTGTAGTTCGCCGCCGTTGGATGGTCACCGGGACATCGGCTCGACTTGCCAACATCGCGATTGTCGAAACGGGCCACCGAGAACCCACGGGCCGCGATCGTGTCCATAAAGCCGGCTTGGTAGGCCACCATCGGCGAGCCGAGGCCATTCACGAGCAGCAGCGGCTCACCCTCGTCGTTCCAGAGCTCCCAGGCCAGCTCGATAGCTCCGTTGTTGGCTCGTCCCGATCGAATCATGGTGCGTTGCTACACCAAGCAGTCCCCAGGGGCCAAACAAGTGCTCTGAACAAGCGGAGAACTCTACGACCATGACCAGACGTGCCGGGCAACGACCGGTACCTTCGCAGATGTGAGTCAACCGTCGCCTCTCCCCTCTGACCTCTCGGATCCGCAGATCACTGCGGTGTCGGGTGTGGAGCTGACGACGCGCCAGCTCCACGACATCCTTCACTTACGGGTTGACGTGTTTGTGGTCGAACAGGAGTGCGCCTACCCCGAGATCGACGGACGCGACCTCAGCGCCGACACGACCCATCTGTGGATCGCCGGCGAGCACGAGCCACCTATTGCCGCCTATCTGCGTGTGCTCACTGATCAGAGCGGCCGCCGAATCGGGCGGGTTGTGACCCATTCCGACGCCCGAGGTCAGCGGCTCGCCAGCGCCCTCATGGAACAAGCACTTGCCATCACCGGTTCCGAACCCGTGACACTCGACGCACAGTCGTACCTGACGAGCTTCTACCAGGCCTTTGGCTTTGAGCCGTCGGGCCCTGAGTTCGTCGAAGACGGTATTCCGCACGTGCCCATGGCCCGACCAGCGCCAACCGCACCGGCAGCCTCATCCACCCCTTCGCCCACCACAGGAGCTCCCTCATGAACCGCGGCCAACTCATTGCCATTCTCATCGGCGTCTTCGCCTTTGCCGGGCTCGCCCTCACGGCCATTGCCGGCGGCGACGACGAGCCAACCACCGTTGCCGCCGCACCGGCAAGCAGCGGCGATGACGCGGCGCAAGATAGTGGCGGTGGCGACACCGCTGATGACGGCGCGGCACAAGCTGACGACACCGACGCGGACAACGGCACAAGCGACGAAGACGTTGCTGCGCTTCCGGCTCCCGAGAACCTCGGCCCAGCGGGCACCCTCACCGACCTCGACGGCTGGCTGCAAACAGACGCAACGCAGTTCGAGGACTTCGATGGTCAGGTCAGAATCGTCCAGTTCTGGACCTTTGGCTGCATCAACTGCAAGAACACACTTGACCAGATCGGCTTCCTCTACGACACCTACGGACCAGACGGCCTTGAGGTGATTGGCGTGCACACGCCTGAGTTCGACTTCGAGAAGGACCCTGACGCCATTGCCGAGGCTGCCGTGAACCTCAACGTCACCTGGCCGATTGCGCTCGACACTCGCAAGACGAACTTCCGCAGCTGGCAAGAAGGACGGCGTTTCTGGCCCCGCACCTACGTAGTTGACGCAAACGGCGACATTCGGTTCGACCACATCGGCGAGTTCGGCGGGTCGTCCTACGACGAGCTCGAAGCAACGATCGCCTACCTCACCGCCAACGGCGGAGCCTGAGAGGTTCGGTGTTGACGCAGGCCATCGATCTCCTCCTTGAGGGGTTCGAGACGGCCTTCTTTCCTTGCTCCCTCGTGCTGCTGATTCCTGGTCTGGCCACGGCAATCACGGCACGACAAGAGTCATCAGCTGCCCTCACCGGCTACGGGGCGGCCGTGCTGGTGGTTGGCTGGCTTCGCTTCAGCGCCCGCATTGACGACACGCCCACGGTCATCGTGGCCATGGCTTTTGCCGCCGCCGCACTTCTCCTCATCGTGCCGCTCATTCGTCGACTCAACATCGTTTCGGCGACTGGCGGGGCCATCGCCGGACTCGCCGCAGCCTCGCTTTGGGAGCCGTGCGTCGGTGCCGCCTTCGGATCGCTGCTCGTTGACCTTCCCGGCGGCGGTCCCGGCAGCTTCGTGATGATGAGCCTCTACCTCGCCGGCATCGTGGCTCCTCTCGCCGTCCTCGGTGCGGTGCTCCACGTGATCCCGAACCCGACCCTGTTGCCGATCCGTCCGGTCATGATGTTTGCCGGCGGCGCCGTGTTCTTCATCATGGCCATCGCGACGGCAACCGGATTCGTTGATTCGGTGATCGGCCAACTCGTGCAGTGGTCGATCTAGCCCTCCGTTCGGTCGCAGACGCTGACACGCCGCTAAAACAGCGGGGCTGGTAAGGCAATACACCCACAAACGTGGGATCTGGTGGTCCGTTCGGCCCATCGCTGACTATCGTGTTCGGCGGGATGCGCTGACTCACTCCGAGCAGCGTTGTTGGAGAAACTTAAAGGGCGGTAAGGCTCATGCGGATCGGTGTCTACGGACTCGGGTATGTCGGCGCGGTCACAGTCGGTTGTATGGCCGAACTTGGCCACAAGGTGATTGGTGTTGATGTTGCCGATCACAAGGTGGCGTCTGTGCTGGCTGGTGAGGCCCCTGTGGTTGAGCCGGGCCTCAACGACTTCCTGGCTCGCCACGTCGCAAGCGGTGGCATCACCGCAACGACAGATGGCAAAGCCACGGCTACCGACGTTGACGTGATCATGCTCGCCGTCGGAACGCCCTCGACACCATCTGGCGGCATCGACCCCCAATACCTCATGGCCGTCGCCGGTCAGGTCGGCGCTGGGTTGCGCGACAACCCTCGTCCGTTCGTGACCGTGATGTCTCGATCAACGTCGTTGCCTGAGGTGCACGACGCACTCATTGCCGAGCTCGAAGCAGCATCGGGCCGCAAGCTCGGCGAGTCATTGGGCTATGCCTGCCACCCCGAGTTCCTTCGTGAAACAACGGCCATCGCCGACTTCTTCGATCCGCCCGTCATCGTGTTCGGCGCAGACGATCCTCAGACGTTCGCGCAGTGCCGCGACCTCTACCCCGGCATCGACGCACCGACGGTCGAGGTCGGTGTCGGCGAAGCAGCCATGGTCAAGTACGCGGCTAACTGCTACCACGCCCTCAAGGTCACCTTCGCCAACGAAATGGGCGAGCTATGCCGCACTTTCGGCATCGACTCCCGCTCGGTGATGGAGATCTTCTGCCAGGACGACAAGCTCAACATCTCGTCGAAGTACCTGCGCCCCGGTAACCCGTTTGGCGGGTCGTGCCTACCAAAGGACCTGCGAGCCATCCTCGATGTCGCCCGCGACAGGGCCGTTGCTGTGCCGATGTTGTCAGGCACGTTGCTGTCGAACCAGAACCAAATCGACTCACTCGCCGAGCGCGTGCTTGAGGGCCGCCCGGCGCGAGTCGCCGTGATCGGTCTTTCCTTCAAGGAAGGCACAGACGATCTGCGCGAAGCACCGATGGTTGCGGT
>CALLGK010000321.1 GCA_938009905.1 uncultured Acidimicrobiales bacterium
CTTGAAGCGTGACGGTGATGAGCGGGTAGTCCTCAGTTGAAACGCCAGCCCAGAGCTCAATGGCTCCTGGCTCGTCCGGGTCGGCGCCGCGCAGATGGAACGTGCCAGCGCTCACACCCACTTCAGGGCTCTCTCGCACCCACGCCTCGTAGTAGAAGCCATCGGGAGCTGGGGCAAGGCCTTCGATCTCGATGTTGATCTTCACGCCGAGGTCGCCCTCGTCGACGAGGGCTGTCGCAGACGCGTCAGGGGCAAGGTCGGTGCCACTCAACGCAACCTCGACGCCCTCTTGTCCGCCGAGCGAGCTCAATGCGAATGCACCGCCGGCAACGACCAGCACCGCGGCCGCAACCGCAGCCAGCCAGCGGGGCCGCTTCGACGGCGACGGCAGAGGCGTTACCCCTGCGGGGGCTGGCGCCGTTGACGCAGTGACGCGTTCCCGATCGGAACCAGGAGTCGAGCCAGCGAGTGCGGTGATCGACGCCACGATGGCATCTTCGTCGCCGTCGACGTCTGGCTCCCAGATTGCTGCTGACCCGAGGAGCGCGGCGAGAGCAGCTTCATCGTCTGGTGTGAGTTCTGGTGAGGGTGGATCGAAACTCATGTGTCTACTCACCCAACCCTACGTCGCCAGTCGGATTCTGGTTCGCGGAAGATGTCTGGTTTGCTGCGACCTCATCGTCGAGAAGATGGCGCAGAGATGCTGCGAGACGTCGGTGAGCTCTGTTTGATCGCGACTTCACCGTGCCGATCGGAATACCGAGTTTTGTCGCTATCTCTGCGTGTTTGAGACCCATCAGATGGGACAACCGCACGACATCACGTTCTTCTGCTGGGAGCGCGTCGAGAGCCTGTCGAATCTCGTAGGCCTCCCAGGTGCGCTCAAAGGTGAATCCAATGGTGGCGGTGGCGGTCTCGTGTTCCTCCGCCGGAACACCCTGTGGGCGACGGCCCTCGCGCCTGAGCACATCAATCGCCGTGCGACGGGCGATCGAATACAGCCACGGCGTGAGTTCGCGATCGCCATCGAAACTTGCGGCTGCTTGCCATGCCTTGAGGAAGGTTTGCTGCACAACCTCAGACGCCAATTCGGGATCACCAACGATTGACGCCGCGACCGTACGTACCGACCCGCCGTGGCGTCGGTAGATCTCCCGGATTGCGTCTTCGTCTCCCTCCCGAAACCGGGCGATGACGTCCATACGACTCGCAGTCTGGACGGACTCGAAGCTTCCGACAAACTTTTCTCGAACTTCGCGAACCGTTTTCGAACCGCCGCCGTACTGGCTCATGAAGGAAACGAAATGAACAACGCCACCCCCGGCGTTGGCTCAAGACGAGAGGGAACTTCTCATGGCAACAACTACACCTCTGCCTCAGCGCGCCCCGATAGCGCTCGTTGGTATCGCAGCTGTCGGCGCCGCAGCATCCGTGGCGCTCGGTGTCTACGCCAACGTTCACCAACCAACGGGGCGGGGGATCGTCGCCTTTGGGTTCCCGGCCGTCCTCCCGATGAAGGCCTGGTTCACCACGGCTGCCTTCGCCCTGGGTGTGGCACAGGTGGTGAGTGCCATGTGGATGTGGGGCCGACTCCCCGGTCTCGGGTCGGCCCCGAGTGGCATCGCCACAGCCCACCGCTGGCTCGGCACCCTCGCCTTTCTGTTCACGCTGCCGGTGGCCTACCACTGTCTTTGGGCGCTTGGGTTCCGTGACACGGATGCTCGAGTGCTGACTCACTCGATTCTTGGCTGCGTCTTCTACGGCGTCTTCGTCACGAAGATGCTCGCCCTTCGCTCGTCTCGGCTGCCCGCCGCCACGTTGCCGGTCTTGGGAGGCGCGCTCTTCGCCGTGCTCACGGGCCTGTGGTTCACGTCGTCGCTGTGGTTCTTCCAGAACTTCGGTGTCCCCGGGTTCTAACACCCAGCCCGATTCGCATCCCATCCATCACTGCCCGAAAGAACGCCATGTCGCTACGAACCACACCCACCATTGTCATCTGCCTTGTTGCTGGAGTAGGCGCTGCAGCCAGCCTCGCCATTCCCGGCCCGTCTCTTCCAGGCAGCACGCCACCGCCGGCTGTGTCGCCCTACGCCTCTGAACAGTCGGCCGACGCTGCCCAGCAAGCGGAGGGATCCCAGCCTGCGGCCAGCACAGTCCAAATCAACATTGCCGACTTCGCGTTCGATGGTCAGCTCACCGTTTCGCCAGGACAAGTCATCGAGGTCACGAACCTCGACGGCGCCCCGCACACGCTCTCGGCCAACGACGGCTCATTCGACACCGGCGTCCTCGAAGGGGGAGAGACCGCTCAAATCGTCGCTCCCACAACACCTGGCACGTACTCGTTCATCTGCCGCATTCACCCGTCGATGACGGCCGAACTCACGGTGGCGCCATGAGCGCCGCGACGCCCGAATTTTCCACCCGGCTTCCCGCCAATCAAGACAGTCAACATCAACACCTCAACCCCACAGAAGGCACCACAATCATGACCACACAACAACCCCCCAAACAGTTCAGGAGTCGAGTGCTCCTGATGATCGCTTCGCTTGCACTGCTCGCCAGTGCATGCGGAGGAGACGTGCCAATCGCCGCATCGTCAGACGATGCGGCGGCGGCCCAACCGGCTCCTGCACAAGGCTCGACGGTTGGCGCCTCATCTGGCCCATCCGAGCTGGGAGACATCCTCGTTGGCGAGGATGGCCTCACCCTCTACGGATTCACCAACGACACGGCTGCCGCCAGCACTTGCACCGGTACCTGCGCCGACGCATGGCCTCCCGTGATTGTTGGTGCCGACTGGACCGTTGCCCCTGGCCTCGACAGCGGCATCTTCGCCACGACGACGCGTGACGACGGCAAGCTGCAGCTCGTCGCAGGCAAATGGCCGCTCTACTTCTTTGCTGGCGACGTTGCCCCTGGTGACATCACCGGCCAAGGGTCGGGCGACGTCTGGTTTGTCGTCGGCACCGATGGCCTGCTCATCAAGGAGGCCGCCCCGGCAGACGGAGGGGCAGACGCTGACGCTGCACCAGCCGAAGAGGCTGAGCCCGGCGAGCTGAACCTTGCGCTGGCCGAAACCGACCTCGGCACGGTGCTCGTAGACCCTGATGGATTCACGCTCTACGGCTTCACCGAAGACGTCGATGGTGCCCCCACCTGCTTCGACGCTTGCGCCGACGCCTGGCCGCCAGTGCTCGTCGATGCCCTGCCAACCAACCTCAACTCCGCAGCGTTCTCCGTTGTTGAGCGAGGCGACGGCACGCTTCAGTTGCGATCAGGAAAGTGGCCGCTCTATCGGTTCGCTGGCGACGGTGCCCCTGGCGACATCAACGGCCAAGCCTCCGGTGGCGTGTGGTTCGTCGTGAACGCTGACGGTGGGCTCATCAAGGACGGCGCCGCTGCTGAGTCGGGCACGGACAGCTCGGGATCGACCGATGCTGACACCTCCGAGGAAGACGACGGCTACTAGGCCAGCACTGCTACGACGACAACACGGCTAGGAGGCCAACAGAATCTCGCATCGCCCACATCCGCCAACCAACCCGGGCCGCCCTGCTTCTTACCCAGAGCAGGGCGGCTCACGCGTGTCGGATAAGGGTGAGCCCGTCGCCGATCGGAACGATGACCTGCCGAGTGCGTGGATCGTCAGCCACATGGCGGTTGAAGGCTCGAATGGCTTCGGTGTCAACGGACGTATCGCTCTCGTCGATCACCGACCCGCTCCAGATTGTGTTGTCGACACAGATCAAACCCTTTGGCGCCAGCCGACTCAGAATCTGCTCGTAGTACTCGACGTAGCCGGCCTTGTCGGCATCGACGAAGGCGAAGTCGATAACGGTGTCGGCCGGTAGGTCAGCCAGGGTCTCCGACGCCGGGGCGATCCGCAGGTCGATGGCGCCGCTGAGGCCGGCAAGCTCCCAATGCTCCTTGGCGATTGCCGTCCATTCTTCGCTCACGTCGCAGCACAACAGCGAACCGTCCGGCGGCAGCGCACCAGCGATCGACAAGGCCGAGTAGCCCGTGAACGTGCCGACCTCGACCGCGAACGTCGGGCTGAGCAAGTCGACAAGCGTGGCGAGAAACTCACCCTGTTCTGGCGCGATCTGCATCCCTGCTCGACGACCAAGTTCAGCGGTTCGATCGATCAGCTGGCGTTGCACCTCCGAAGGTGACGAGTTCACGCTGGCGAGGTACGAGCCGAGTTCCGGCTCAATGCCGATCGATGTCTTGTTCATCTGCGAAGCGTAGTTCTGGGGCGGTGCTACGGTGCCAAGTGGTCGAGGACCGGCGACGGAACTGGGAAGACAACGCAGGAGCTGACTAGCGTTCGGGCATGAGCGAATCCGACGTGCCGAGCCCTTCGAGTAACCGCGTGAAGCAGTTCATCGACGGACTTGAGCCTCCCTCCTTCGAGAACACTGCATTCACCACGCCGAAGCCGCTGAGCGAATGCACCGTTGCCATTCTCACGTCTGCAGCGCTGCACCACCCGGAACAACCCGGGTTCGATCCTCGCGACACGAGCTTTCGCCACATCGATCCAACGAGGCGCGACTTCAAGCTTGGCCACTGGAGCCAGGACGTCGACCAGGTTGGGTTTGGTGTCGACTACAACGTCGTGTTCCCGATTGATCGCCTTCAAGAGTTAGCCGATGACGGAACAATCGGCGCCGTGGCCGATGTGCACCTGGCCTATGCCGGCAACCAATTCGAGGTGGAAGGGATCCGACTCGACAGCGGACCAGAGGGCGCTCGTGTGCTGCACGACGCTGGTGTGGACGTGGTGCTGCTCACGCCGGTTTGACCTCTCTGCACGCGTGCCGTGAGCACGCTCGCACATGTTCTGGAAGAACACGGTCTTGCCACCATCGCCCTCGGCATCGTGCAGGGCCAACTCGAAAGCACAGCACCGCCCCGAGGGCTCTTCTGTGATTTCCCTCTAGGGCGACCGCTTGGAAAGCCCGCCGACCCAGAGTTTCAGCACCGCGTTCTCGCTCACGCCTTCGGCATGCTGAAGCGAACTGAGCCGGGCATCGAAACGTTCGAAGAGGCAATCTCCGACGACTCACAGGTGCTGACGTGTCCGATGCCGCCGCGGGCTGAAAGCGATGATCATCCGGCTGTTGTTGAGGCTCGCGCATTACGCCCTGCGTATGACCGCACGATCGCCAGGTACGGCGACCGCATGGGCGCGTTCCGACTGATGGGGCCAGACGACGTGCCGGCGGCAATCGCAACGTTCGCGGCCATCGCTGATGGCGCGGCCTGGAAGGAGGCGGGGATCCCCGGCATTCCGGCTCGAGTCGTCCAGGACATTCGTGGCTACTACGAAGCGGCGGCAGTCTCGTTGGCCGATCACACGCCTGCGGCATTCGAGGCTGCCCGCTGGTTTCAACACGAGACCGAGACAGGTCGAGTGATTCTGCAGGCACGGGAGCAAATGAAAGAGCAGGGGGCGAAGCAAGGACTGTGGCAATACCTCGTGAGCGGCGCCGTCGCAGACTAAGTACGAGCTACATGCAACTCATGAGTTGCATATAGTTGCTAGGTCTGTCAGGCTGCCCACATGACGCAGCCCTTTCGATTCGGTCTCCAAGTCTCCGTTGACTCAGCCACAGATGTGGTGGGTGAAGCCAAGGCGGCAGAAGCCGCTGGCTTCGACATCGTGACGATGGCTGATCACATTGGCGCTCGACTCCAACCAACGATTGCCCTCGCGGCGATCGCGGAGGCCACAAGCGAGATCAGGCTCGGCACGTTTGTCATCAACGCCGAGTTTCGAAACCCGGTCCAGCTGGCATGGGAAACGGTGACGCTCGACCGCCTATCCCATGGCCGGTACGAGGTGGGTCTCGGCGCAGGTCACACGCCGGCCGAGTTTGCGGCGATTGGGCTGCCGAAAGAGACCGGGCGTCGCCGCAAGGAGCGGCTGGCCGAGACGGTCGAGATCATCCAGCGCCTCCACAAGGGAGAGGCCGTCTCGTGGAAGAGCGAGTTCTTCGACCTTGTTGACGCCGCCATCGACCCGGCATTGCAGGACCAGCTTCCCGTGCTCGTGGGCGGCAATGGTGACGCCCTCTTGCGTCATGCCGGAGCGCACGCCGACATCATCGGGCTGCAGGGGCTTGGCCGAACACTCGAAGACGGGCATCAACACACCGTCAACTTCACCGCCGACCATCTCGATGCGCAAGTTGCCTCAGTTGCGGCAGGGGCAGACGCCGTGGGCCGGCCCATGCCTGAGCTCAACGCTCTTGTGCAGGTCGTGACGGTGAGCGACGACAACAGCGAGTTGGAAGAGACGAAGGCTGGCATGCTCGAGCGAGTCGAGGGGCTCTCTGCTGACGACATCGAGACCGCGCCGTACGTCATGGTTGGTTCTGTCGATGGCATTGTCGAGAAGCTGCAGGCGTGTCGAGAGCGCTGGGGCATCTCCTACTTCGTCGTGCGGGATCGCGAGGCGTTTGCTCCGGTAGTGGCTCAGTTGAGCGGACGCTAACCATCAAACACAGCCCGGTACGGTTGCGATGTGCGACTCCATCTCCCGGGCCGAAAGTGTGAGCCCATCACACTGTGGGGCAATCCCGTGCTGCGCCAAGTGGCTACGCCGGTCACCGTTTTTGATCGTGACATAAAGAAGCTTGTCGATCAGCTCTTCGACACGATGTATGCGATTGACATTGGAGTGGGCCTTGCGGCCAACCAAATCGGCCGCACCGACCGTGTGTTTGTGTTCGATTGTCGTGACGATGTCGAGGGCTACGTGATCAACCCGGTGATCGAGTTCGCAGCCACCGGCACGACGGAACAAATCGGTGTGGAGGGCTGCCTGTCGCTCCCGGGCGAAGAGCTCGTGACGACCCGAATCGAGGCCTGCACCGTGCGAGGCCAAGACGTGCGGGGCAACGACATCAGCTACGAGGGCACGGGGCT
Organism: uncultured Acidimicrobiales bacterium; assembly: GCA_938009905.1. GTDB lineage: Bacteria > Actinomycetota > Acidimicrobiia > Acidimicrobiales > SZUA-35 > CALEWY01. The sequence goes on from CALLGK010000321.1 coordinate 6,937, forward strand.
GCGGTCTCGTTGTTTCCAGCACGAGGTCGATCACCTCAACGGCACGCTGTACATCGACCATCATCCGGACGACGTTCGAGGTGAGCTCGAGAACAAGATGCGGGGCGAGGAATGGTTCGGCCAGCATTCGATCGACCCACGATCAAAGCTCTACCGGTCGATACAAGACCTCGCGTAGGTCCGGCTTCGTGACCCGGCGCCAACACATCTTTGATGGATCGGTCGACGAAGTTGCTCAGCGATTGCTGGGCTCGACGCTGTCGCACCGGGGTGTCGCTGGACGCATTGTTGAGGTTGAGGCGTACGGCGGAGCAGACGATGCCGCAAGTCACGCGGCCCGCGGTCAAACGCCACGCAACGCGTCGATGTTCGAGGCTCCTGGAACGCTCTACGTGTACTTGATCTATGGCGTTCACTGGTGTGCCAATGTCGCCGTTGGGCCAGTTGGGCAGGGGAGCGCCGTGCTCATTCGGGCCCTCGAACCGGTTGAAGGCGCCACCGTAATGGCCAAGCGACGGCCGAAGGCGAAACGTGACGTAGACCTTTGCTCCGGCCCTGGCAAGTTGTGCGCTGCGCTTGGAATCACGGGTGACCACGATGGCATTGACCTGATGGAGCGCGACGGAGCGGGTCCTCGACTTGTGTCTGGTGGACTGCTCGAGGGTGAACGTATTGCGACAGGACCTCGGATCGGTATTACCAAAGAGGTCGACCGTCCCTGGCGGTTTGCCATCTCGGGTCACCCCCACATGAGCCGACCGCGAATCTGAGGTTGGCCGGGCGCGGTCCGGTTCGGCTGACTAGCTTCGCCCCCTATGTCGGACTTGAAAGCCATGGGGCTCTACCGGAACGTCGATCGCGTCATGGCCGATCTGCAAGCAAGCGGCCTCGGTCCCGACGACCCGCTTTCTGTCGCCGACCTCACACCCTTCGACCAATACCACTACGAAGGCACCGAGGCAGTCGACGATGCCGCAACGGCGCTCGGAGTTTCACCTGGCTTCCGACTGCTCGACATTGGATCAGGTCTTGGCGGCCCAGCCCGATACATCGCAGACCGCTGGGGTGCATCGGTGACTGCTCTCGAACTCCAGCCAGACCTCAATGAGACGGCCGAGGCGCTGACCAACCGCTGCGGACTCTCCGAGGTCGTCACCCACCTCAACGGCGACATCCTCGCTGGCGTAGTCCCCGCCGGGAGCTTTGACGGGATCGTGTCGATGCTGTGCTTCTTGCACATCGAGAACCGAGCCGAGCTATTCGGTCACTGCGCCCGAGCCTTGGTGCCAGACGGTCAACTGTTCATCGATGACTACTTCGCTCTTGCGCCGCTCACCGACGTTGAGCAGGCGTCATTGGCCGACAAGGTCTTGTGTCCATACGTGCCAGACCTCAAGACCTACGTTGCCGACCTTGAAGCTGCCGGGTTCGTCGACGTGGAAGCAACAGACAAGACCTCAGACTGGAAAGCCTTCGTGAACGATCGATTCGATGCGTTCAGCCAACGACGGCCCGAACTGGTCGATCGCTACGACGAGGCCACCGTCAACGGTCTTGACGAGTTCTACGAGTCGGTCGCCAGCATCTTTTCCGCGGGTCGTCTCGGTGGCATTCGCCTGACGGCCAGACGTGGCCAGGGCTGATCGCGTCGTTCCGATCAACAGCGCCGTTCGCTAAGGCCCGTCGATAGGTTGCGATCGTGGTTGACCAGTCCTCGCCTTCGCCGCTCGAACGTGCTCGTCGTCATGTGCTTGACGCCGACCTTGTCGGCGATGAGCAAGAGCAGCGCCGAACCGAGATCCTCGAATGGATCGACACCCATGACGATGCGCTCTATCGCACATGCCTTGATGGGCACCTCACGGGGTCGGCGGTCGTCATCGATCCATCTCGCCCAGCCACGCTGCTCATCCACCACAAGAAGTTGCAGATGTGGCTGCAGCCTGGTGGTCATGCCGATGGTGAAGGTGACCTTGCACAGGTTGCGCTGCGGGAGGCTGAGGAAGAGACCGGCTTGCGAGGACTGACGGTGCTCACCCCGGCCGTCGATCTCGACATCCACGGAATCCCGGCCCGAGGCGACGAGCCAGAGCACCTGCATCTCGATGTTCGTTTTGTTGTGCTTGCACAACCGGGCTCAATCGCCGATCCAGACGAGATCGAGACAATGGGGGCGGCGTGGGTGCCGCCAGAAGACCCAGACGGCCTTTTGGTCACTGATGAGATGCGGCGTCTGATTGATCGAGCGCTCGCCGTCACCGAACAACGGAACGGCGCGACGTAACCCGGCGTGCTGAACCGATCTTGCTAGGCGATGTCGTCAGGCGTGATGCAAGACCACATCTCGTTGGCGTTCGCAAAGCGCGGAATGCGGCGATCAAGCCGTTCGATCCCCTCGGCCGCCACATAGAACACGGCATTTTCGTCAACGGCGATGCGTTCGGCGTAGTCGTCTCGGTTCTCGAGGTAGGTGCGCCAGTCTCTGATCCACTCGTTGAGGTTCTCAACGTCTCGTTCTGACCCCGTGATCTCTGCTTCGAGATCGTCGACCATCTCGTTGAGAATCACGTTGGCACTACGAACCTGTTCGCCTCGCTCGGCGGTTGTCGCGGCATCGAGTGCATTAGGCAGCGCCTCGAGCTCGGCATTGGCTGCTTCGCAGATGGGATCAGCGATCAGGGCGTAGGTCGGATCGTCGAGCAGCCCGTCAGCCGTTCTGTCGGCCCACGGTGACCAGCGCCAGATCCAGGGAAAGAAGGACACCACTATGACCACGCCAGCTAGCACAATGCCGATTCGCTTCATTGGCGTCGGTGGAGGGGTGTGGTGGTCGGTGCCAGAGTCGGCATCGTAAGCAGGCCAGTTCACGACCAGCAGTTTGCCTCGTAAATCCCTTAGCTGGGCGTCGCGCCACCCGTATGCTTCGGGCTATGCAGACCGACCCTGGACTTCTCGCTGACCTCGAGGGTCGCGGCCTGGTGCACGACACCACAGACCGCGATGCCCTCGAAGAACGTCTGAAGGAACCCATCACGGTCTATGTGGGCTTCGATCCGACGGCTTCAAGCCTTCACGTTGGCAACATGATCGGCCTGATGACCCTTCGTCGGTTCCAAGACGCCGGTCACCACGTGATCAGTCTGGCCGGGGGAGCGACGGGCATGGTTGGCGATCCGTCTGGCAAGTCAGATGAGCGCAACCTTCTTGACGACGATGCGCTGGCCAGCAACCTCGCTGGTGTCGTTCCTCAGCTGAAGCAGTTCCTCGACTTCGATCGGGAAGGTAACCCAGCGAAGCTGCTCGACAATCGGGCATGGACCGTCGGCGTGTCGTACCTCGACTTCCTGCGAGATGTCGGCAAACACGTGACCGTCAATCAAATGGTGGCGAAAGAGTCGGTGAAGGCTCGCATGGAAGGCGAACAAGGCATCTCCTACACCGAGTTCTCCTACATGCTGCTGCAAGCGCACGACTTCGCTTGGCTGCACGAGAACGAGAACTGCGAAATGCAGATGGGCGGCTCCGATCAGTGGGGCAACATCACGTTGGGTGCTGATTTGATCCGCCGACGTCGCGGTGGACACGGGTTTGCGCTTACCTGGCCGCTCCTCACCAAGCCGGACGGAACCAAATACGGCAAAACCGCTGGCGGCGACACCATGTGGTTGAGCGCCGACCTGATGAGTCCGTACCGCTTCTACCAAGCATGGATTCAGACCGAAGACAGCGAAGTGGCGAAGCTCCTTTCGCAGCTCACGCTCTTGAGCCTCGATGAGATCGCTTCGGTGATGGCCGAACACGAGGCCGAACCACACCGCCGAACGGCCCAACGTCGACTGGCGACAGAACTCACGACATTGGTCCACAGCGCCGAGGCCGCCAGTGGGGCCGAAGCGGCCTCAGCCGTGGTGTTTGGCGGCAGCGTCGCCGACATCGATGAAGCCGGCATGCGGATGCTTGCTGGTGAGGTGCCGACCACCACGTTGCCGACGAGCCGACTCGCTCACGCAGACAACCTCGTGCCCCTTCTGGTAGAGGCCGAGGTCGTTGCGTCGAAGGGAGAGGGCAACCGTCTGCTCAAGCAGAACGGCGTGTCGATCAACGACGACAAAGCGACGGCCAGTGATGCCATCACTACGGACCGTCTTCTCCATAACCGGTTCTGCCTCATCCGCAAAGGAAAGAAGCACGTTTCTCTGCTGATCTTCACGGACTAATTCCGCTGATACAGCGTCAAATTACGTCAGTGTGACTCGGAACACGTCGGAAAGCCGAAATCTCTTGGAAAAGAAGGTTGTACTGCCGACCATTCAGAGTTAACGTAGTTCTTCGCCTCGCAGACGGGTCACGGTTGTGACTGACGCTCGAGGCCAAACGACCCGCCGGATGCTCGACCCGCCCAGTTCGCTGTGCAGGAATCGAGATGCCAGCGCCGCCAGTACCTCTCGGTGCGAAGCGGCCAGCGCCACACCGTGCAGGACGCTCCTTGAAAACGGAAGAGACGAATCAACGTAAGCGTGTGCGGAGCATCGCTGTGGCCACTCTGTGTTGTTCAACGAGTTCTCCCTTCGGGGACGCTCAACGAGCGATGCAGAAACACAACGATGCCTCGTCAATCAAAAATAAGCCATCGTCGGGACAGGCTTGGCAGCCGACACCGACACACGGATCACGAAGATGTTCTTCCCAGAACGTCTTCAGATTCTCTGACGGAGAGTTTGATCCTGGCTCAGGATGAACGCTGGCGGCGTGCTTAACACATGCAAGTCGAACGAACTCGGACTTCGGTCCACATGAGTGAGTGGCGAACGGGTGCGTAACACGTGAGAAACCTACCCCGAAGTTCGGAATAACCCAGGGAAACTTGGGCTAATACCGAATACCTTCTTTTGGCCTAGTGGTCAGCTGAAGAAAGATTTATCGCTTTGGGAGGG
>CALLGK010000322.1 GCA_938009905.1 uncultured Acidimicrobiales bacterium
ACCGAGCTCGCAACAAAGACACCCGGGATACCCCGACGTTCAAGATCAGCGATGTCGTGCACACTGCACGACGTGCAGCTGCCTCAATCGGCTAGCGCTTCGATCACCGCATCGCAGTTGGTTGCGATCTCGTGGCGCAGATCGACTGGTGCTGGCTTGCTGAAGGTCGGCTTCTGGTAGCGCTCGACGGTGGCGCCCACCTCGGCAAAACGTTCCTCGAGACGATTCAGAAAAACGTCGCCCCTCGGCTTGGAGATGTCGAGAAGGCCGATGCGAAGGCCAGCGAGTTCGGATGGTCTGGCCACCCGCTCGATCGACTCTGCCGACTTCTTGGCTGTTGGGTCCAATACGACGGTCATGGTGTCATCTTTCCCTGTGTGTGTAGATCTGTCGACTTCTGGTGACTGAAGGCTTGAGGATCCGACCTCACGGCGTGATCTCGCGAGTGACGGGGTCAGACCCCTTTGGCCCGCCAACCCAGCCCGTGAGGATCGACGAGAAGAGTCCGGCGTCGCCTCCAGCATGGGCCACGAGGAGTCCGCCGGGGCGGAACTTCGGAATCGGCTGGCCGGCAAACGCCGCTGGGAGGCCTTCGTCGATGCCGTTCGCTCCACGAATGAGCTCGTCGCCGTTGATCATGAGGAGCTCGTTGAGCGCCTCCATGAACTTGTCGCGATCCCATCCGGCTTCGCCAAAGATGCGGCCGTGTTCGGGAGACACAATGAGCATCGAGTCGAACCCGACGGCCAGCTTGGTGCTGCCAGCGGCGCGCAAGCTGGCGGCAAAGCTTCTCACGAGCGATTCGGGGGTGCGCGAGATCTGATCGATGATCGGCGTTGGACCCTGTCCAGCAAAAAGCGTGACGGTGTCGATGCCCGGTTCGAAGCCCTGGGCAACGGACAGAGGGGTGAAGGGCGATCCATCCTCGAGCTCGGCGAAGCAGAACGAGAGCTTGCCTGGCGAGCCGTGCATCGACATGTCGACCCCGCGTGCACCCGGTCGCTCGCCGCCAGGACGACCGCCGCCGATGTTGCGAATCACGAGCTGAAGCGCTCGGCCGATTGTCATGTTCGCTCGGTTGCCCTGACCGAAGGTGTTGTGGCCACCGTTCATGCCGATCTTCGCCGTGATCGGCCCGTTGACCACGATGATCGGGCCGGAGTGCATCGTGGTGGCGAGCAGGCCGTGCATGTTGAACGTGTCGGAACACGCGGCCTCGACGGCCGCAAGGACGACGGGCAGATACTCGGGGCGACAGCCGGCCAACACGGCGTTGGTCGCAACTTGTTCGACCGTGACGTCGATGAGGTCCGGCGGCACTGTCGCAACGATCTCATCAGCCGATCGTGTGGTGCCCTCGAGCATGCGCATCACTCGAGCCTCGGTAGGCGGCACGACGGGAAGCCCATCTGTCCACCCCCGATCGAACGCAGCTTCCATCTCGTCTTCGAGCTGCGCCAGCTCGATGCGTCGACTGTTGAGCACCGACCCCGAGAACCGAACGGTGAGCTCGTCGATCAGATTGGGATCGACCGATAGCGAGCCGCAACCCGGTCGCTGCTCTGGAAGGTCGGCGCCAAGGCTCTCGACGCCCGTAAACGATGTCCACTGATCACGAGACCAGCCAACGATGCGTCGCTGTTCAACGCCGTCGCGCACATCGATGAGCGTCGGCACAGTCTCGATCTCGTGGTGCCACGAGATCGCAAGGTCGGTGTCGTCGACCACCCCATCGATCGAGGTGGGAAAGCTCGTGTCGTCTTGGGTGATTCCCGTGATGGTGAGGCCAGCGGCGCGGATCTCGGCCAACACGGGATCGACGAGCTCACAGGTTGGACAATCGCGCTTCATGATCGCGACGAAGCCGTCGGGAAGCGGCGGGGGTGCGGTGCCAACGTCGGTGGATGTCGATGCCATGAATCGACACTAGAAGGTGCCTCGGTTGGGCGCACAACGCTGCGAGTGGCCAATGGTTGTTCTACGTGTCTTTCTTCACAACCTATTCACAGCGCCGATCTCTTCCATTACGTTCGACGTTCGGCTCGGCCAACCCAGCCAACATCGCCCAGGGGACCAAGCGGCATGGCTCACCTTCTTCGACGAGGACTTGCCTGATCACATGATCGACATCACTTTCTATGGAGTCCGGGGCTCGACCCCATGCTGCTGTCCTTCGACGATGGGTATTGGCGGCAACACCTCGTGTGTGGCACTGCAGATTGATGATCACGAGCCCGTCTTGCTCGATCTCGGTACCGGTCTTCGCTACTTCGGCGAGCAGCTGCGAGCTCAAGAGACAGGTGCTGCGTCACCGTTCCGAGGCACCGCCCTGGTCACGCATCTGCACTGGGACCACGTGCAAGGCCTGCCGTTCTTTGTGCCACTCCTTCGCGACGGCGCCCACCTCACCGTTGTGGGTCCGGGCCAGGTCGGTAGCAGCCTTGGTGAAGAGTTCTGTTCGTTTGTAAAGCCGCCGCTTTTTCCCGTCGGGCTCGAGGTGCTTCCCGGCACCGTCGATTTCGTCGAAGTCGACAACGGCCAACTCGCGATCGACGGCGCGCAGATCATGGTGCGTCCGATCGAGCACGTGGGCGAAACGAACGGCTACCGGATCACCGCGAACTCTGCTGGCTCGGTCGCCTACATCCCCGATCATCAACAGCCGATCGACAACCCGACGCTCGTGCGTCCCGGTGCGCTCGAATTGGCCCAGGGCGTCGACTACCTCATTCACGACGCCCAATACGACAACGACGAGTTTGCGCAGAAGGGCGAATGGGGACACTCAACCATCGACTACGCCGTCGAAGTCGCGGCGCAGGCCGAGGTTGGAACGCTCTTGCTGTTCCATCACGATCCTGCGCACGACGACGACTGGGTGAGCCAGGCTGGCAATCGAGCGGTCGATCTTGCCGCTGGGCGGTTTGATGTCGTCGTGGCATCCGAGGGGCTGACGCTCACCAGTGGTGGCAGCGGCGCCAGCGAGAGCAGCATCAACGCCGGCGACGTGGCCGGCGAGGATCTCCGCTCCGTCGCCGGTAACTAGCACTGCTGCCGGCAACTAGCACTGCTGCCGGCAACGAGGACTGTCACGAGCAACGAACACCGCTGGCACCAACCGACGACGAACTCGTCTCGGTACCTGCTGATCTTGGCGCCGTCGATGTAGTGTTCGGCCCATGAGCGATATTGAGATTGATCCTGGCGAATTCCGTCGAGTTCTTGGCCATATGCCAACCGGCGTCACGGTCGTTACCTGCAACTCAGACGATGGTCCGGTTGGCGTCGCCATCGGATCGTTTGTGTCGATCTCACTCGATCCACCGCTCGTTGGCTTCTTCCTCGGCACTCAGTCGGGGAGCGGGGCAGCCATCGAAGCGGCCGGTCACTACACCGTCAACGTGCTCACCAACGAACAGGTTGAGTTGTGCGGCGTGATGGCATCGAAGTCGCCAGACAAGTTTGAAGGCGTCGACTGGACCGAAGCGCCAAACACCGGTGCCCCAATCCTGCCCGGCAGCTTGGCGGTCATCGAGTGTTCACTCGATCAGACCGTTGCGTGCGGTGACCACAACCTCCTGATTGGCCGAGTGCTCGACTTGTCGACTCCTACGCCAGACGGCTCGCCCATGGTGTTCTTCACCGGCAAATACGGCACGTTCGGCGAGTAGCCGGCAGGAGCCGTCAATTCGGCTCCGATCACCGTGAGCAAAACTTCCGCTGGGGTGCTTCACCCCTTTGGATTGACCCCCCAATGTGGTGGACTCGTGGCGTGCCCGTGGCGATTGCGTGCACATGCACGTGCGATGCGTGCGTTCCAGAACAAGGAGCGTTGTGGCCCGTTTGGCGATGGACACAGCGGCGGAAGCCGTTCATGAATCTGTGGCGACAGCCGCTCATGACGCAGCGGTCACTGCCGCGACAGACACAGCAACTGCTGCGACAGACACAGTTGGCGGCACCAACCAAGCACGAGATGCACACGATGCATCGACGAAGTCCGGCATCACCGGGATACGAATTTCTCCGGTTTGGGGCAGCATTACCGCCCTGTCCATCACACTGCTGTGGCTGATGGCGCCAAGCGCCCTCTGGCTCCTTGGGTTCATCGGGGTCATCGTGCTATGCCACGAGGCCGGTCACTTGGTCGCAGCCCGTCGGGCTGGGATGGAGCCAACCGAGTTCTTCTGGGGCTTCGGACCCGAGATCGTCGGCTTTGACAAGGGTGGTTGTCGGTATGGCCTCAAGGCCATCTTCCTCGGTGGCTACGTGAAGCTGTGGGGCATGACGCCCACGTCGGAACTTCCCGAAGGTGTTCGAGAAGAAGGTACGTATCGGGCCGCCAGCCACGGCGGTCGACTCTCGACCATCCTCGCCGGCCCATTCACCAACATCGCGATGGCCGTTGGTGCGTTCTTCCTGGCTGAGCTCATCGATGGCACGGCGGTCACCGCTGCGTTTGGTGCCAGCGTCGATTGGGTCTGGTTTGTCATCGCCTCAACTGGCGAGTCGCTTTGGCTCTTTGTTCGGGAGATCCAGCCCTACCTTGGCGCCGTGGCAGACACATCCGGCACGTCTGAGCCTCCGGTCCGATTCATGTCGCCAGTCGCCCAGGCGACAACGACCGGTGCTGTTGTTGACGCCGGCCTGACCACGTCATTGCGTTGGTTTGGCATCCTCTCGTGCGCCATCGGTGTTGTGAACCTGCTGCCATTGCCACCGCTCGACGGGGCCCACGCCATCGTTGCAGCATCGGAGAAGGTCACCCAGGTTGTGCGTCGTGACCGTTCGGTCCGACTCGACGTTCGTCGTCTCGAGCCGCTGGCCTACGCCACCATCGGGCTTCTGGTGGTGTTGACGCTCACCGCTCTGGTGTTCGACGTGCGAGACCTCATCGCTGCGTAGCACGCGCCCCAGACACCTGGTGTCTGCTGGGCCGCTCTCAACTTGCTGTTGGTTGGCGTTGGCTGGCTAGGGTCCGCTGATGCCCATCTACGCACTCGGCGACCTCGAACCACAGATCCACGCTGATGCCTTCGTCCACCCGGACGCCGTCATCATCGGCAATGTGCAGATCGGGGCCGGATCGTCGATCTGGCCATGCGCTGTGCTTCGTGGTGACGGAGGTTCGATCACGGTTGGCGAGCGGAGCTCGATCCAAGACGGATCAGTCATCCACACAACCGAACAGGATCCAACGGTGGTTGGCGACGATTGTCTTGTCGGTCACATCGTGCACCTCGAAGGATGCACGCTCGAAAACGGATCGTTCGTCGGCAACGGCGCCATTGTGTTGCATCGCGTCGTGGTGCGAACCGGCGCACTTGTGGGTGCGAACGCAGTGGTGAACAACGACGTTGAGGTGCCTTCGGGAGCGATGGCGCTCGGTATCCCGGCGAAGATTCGCCCCGATTCGGTGCCAGACGGCATGATCCAGCTCGGCGTGCAGGCCTACGTTCAGAAGGCCCAGCAGTTCAAGAAAGAGCTGCGTCGCGTCGACTAGCAACGTGCTGGCCGCCCGATGGGTGAGGCGACAGCGATATTTGTTACTATCTACGTAGTGTTAATCCCCATCGGCCGCTGTGGCTGGTGAGTTCTCACAGGAGTACTTGATGACAGTCACCCCCGACTCTCTCGATCTTGATCGCTACAAGCTTGGCTGGAGCGACGAAGAGGATTACGTCTTTAAGCCCAAGAAGGGCTTGAACGAGGAGATCATCCGCGAGATGTCGTGGATGAAGGGCGAACCAGACTGGATGATCGACTTCCGTCTGAAGGCCTATCGGGCATTCGGCAAGCGTCCGATGCCCAACTGGGGTGGCGACACCTCTGAGATCTTCTTCGACGACATCTTCTACTACATCAAGCCGACCGACGGTCAGGTCGACTCCTGGGACGACCTCCCAGACGCCATCAAGGACACTTACGAGAAGCTCGGCATTCCAGAAGCCGAGCGCAAGTACCTCGCTGGTGTCACGGCTCAGTACGAGTCCGAGGTGGTCTTTCACCGCAATCGTGAAGACCTCGAGCGCCAGGGTGTGCTGTTCACCGACATGGACACCGCGCTTCGGGAATACCCCGAGATCGTCAGGCCCTACTTCGGCAAGATCATTCCGCCGAACGACAACAAGTTCTCCGCGCTCAACTCATCGGTGTGGTCTGGCGGCTCGTTCATCTACGTGCCACCCGGCGTCGAAGTTGAGATGCCGCTGCAGGCCTACTTCCGCATCAACGCAGAAAACATGGGCCAGTTCGAGCGCACCCTCATCATCGCTGACGAGGGTTCAAAGGTGCACTACATCGAGGGCTGCTCGGCTCCGGTCTACACCTCAGACTCGCTGCACTCAGCGGTGGTCGAGATTGTCGTGAAGCCAAGCGCTCACGTCACCTACACGACCATTCAGAACTGGTCATCAAACGTCTTCAACCTCGTGACCAAGCGGGCCTACGTTGAAGCTGAAGGCCACATGGAGTGGATCGACGGCAACATCGGTAGCCGCCTCACCATGAAGTACCCGGCTGTCTGGCTCGCTGGCCCCAAGGCCACGGGTGAAGTTCTTTCGGTGGCATACGCCGGACGAGGACAGCATCAAGACACCGGCGCCAAGATGGTGCACGCAGCTCCCGAGACCTCATCGAAGATCGTGTCGAAGTCGATCTCGAAGGACGGCGGTCGTTCGAGCTACCGCGGACTCGTTCGGGTTGAAGACGATGCCTACGGCTGCAAGAGCCATGTGCAGTGTGACGCCCTGATCCTCGACGACGAATCGATCTCCGACACCTATCCCTACATGGAGATCGGCGCGCAAGATGCGTTGATTGGCCACGAGGCAACGGTCTCGAAGGTTGCAGACGAGCAGCTCTTCTATCTGATGAGCCGCGGCCTGTCAGAGGAGCAAGCCATCGGCATGGTGGTCAACGGGTTCATCGAGCCCGTCACCCGCACGCTCCCCATGGAGTACGCCGTTGAGTGGAGCCGCCTCATTGAGCTTCAGATGGAAGGCTCTGTCGGTTAATCCTTTGGGCTTCCGCTGGTAATCGTTCTCGACGCTCGGTAGCGTTTCGGCCGTCTAGGCGGACAAACGAGGAGACAAGACGTTGCGGGTTCGATCTATTGGGGCATCCATTGTGATGCTGCTGGGCATGGCGATGTTTGCCGTGCCCGCTGAAGCGCAAGGAAGATGCACCATCGTTGGCACGAGTGGTGACGACGTGCTGTACGGCACGAATGGCGACGATGTCATCTGCGGTGGCGGCGGGAACGATCGCATCCAGGGCGCCGGGGGAGACGACGTCTTGTTTGGCGGACCGGGCGACGACACGTTGGTCGGTGGTGAGGGCAACGATCGACTCGTTGGTGATGCTGGCAGCGATCGGCTGTTCGGCAATCGGGGCGATGATCGGCTCGTCGGCCAGGGCGACCGCGATTTTCTCGATGGCGGCGCAGGCAACGACGACATTTGGGGCGGAGACGGCAACGACCGCATCTTCGGCGGCGGCGGGTTCGATTCGCTGCTCGGTCAGAACGGCGACGACGAGATCTACGGCCATAGTGCGTCCGGATCTTCGAACCAGGGTGACTGGATGAACGGCGGGGCAGGATTCGACTTGCTGGTTGGTTCGAACGGAGACGATACCTTCACGCCTGGTCCAGATGGCGCTCGAATGGTCGGGGGTGCTGGTCGAGACTTTGCAGGGTTTACCCCTGACACCTCAGGCGTCATCGAGTTCATCGGAGGAGACGGCCCTGATGCCCTTGTGGTCGCCGGCTTGCCTGGTGCACCGATTACTTCGATCTTCTTCGATGGCGGCGCCGGCGCTGACTCGATTCGCTACTTCGACAACCAGGTCCCGCCGGACGTCGAACTGATTTCGGTCGAGTCCGAAAACTTTGGCGGCTTCTAGGGACTAAAAACCAACGAAGCCCGGGCCCAAAGGCCCGGGCTTCGATGTATTGAGGGAACGTCAGTTGGGGTAATCAACTGACGCGAATGAGAGCTAGTGCTACTCCTGGCCCGGAATCTTGTCGGTCATCTCTTCGGCTTTGTCGACCATGTCGGCAGCCTTGTCACCGAGATCGCCGGGCAGTTTGTCGCCGTGCTCAGCAAGACCTTCCTTTGCCTTGTCGACCATGTCTCCAGCGTTTGCTGCGGCGTCTTTAGCTTTGTCAAAGATTCCCATTGGAATGCTCCTTCTGCGGGGTTCACATACTTGGACGCACAGTATTTCCTAAAAGTCGCGACCTTTTTGGTGATCCCTCCGTCTAGGTGGTGTCACCCAAGCGATATCCCCGATGCGTTTCGTGTGGAGGACGGGCGAATGCCCGTCCTAGATGTCACTATGTCCATGGGGATGGGGACAGAAAGGGCAACATGGAGTTTTTGCGACGCGCCGACAAGCGGGTGTGGGGATGGTCCGCACTCGCGTGGCTGCTTCTCTCCGTGCTTGGTGCCTTCTGGGCACTACCGCACATCGAGGACGAACTTGACGAAGAATCACTGAGCGTCGAGAGCTACACGGCAACCGACGGTGCGAAGGTCGAATGGAACGGCCGAGATGGTTACCTGTCGGTTCCTGAAGGAACGGACAACGCGGAGGCCATCGCCGCAGATCTGGCAGACATCACCGGCACCCGAGATGTCGAGATTGCGTTCACCGAACCACGATCGACACCAACGCCTGCCGCTGATCTCACGCCAGCAGCGTTCGACGTCACCTGGGACCAGGCTGGAGCTGTCGGCGCCGGCGTCGTGCCAAACGGCATGGGTAACGATCTCAACTCGTTGTTTGGCACCGGCGACGGACTCGCTCCTGATCCTTCACGATCACTCGGAGACGACACCGAGGCGACGCTCCGCAATGACATTGCACCGCTGATCGGGACCTCTCTGGTCGAAGGCAAGCTCACGGTGGAAGACGAGACCATCACGGTCACTGGAGTTGCCGCCGATGCCGAAGCGCAGGCAGACATCGAAGCCCAACTCGAAGCGGCGGGCGTGAATCACTCGATCAGCCTGCCGGCCGCCAACCCAGCCATCTTCGACGTGAGCTGGGATGGTGAAGGAAGTACACAATCCGGAGACGCTCCCACTGATCTTGGCGATGCCGTCGGCGCACTCGGTGTCGGCTCGCCCCTGACCGACGACGGCTTGACGGTTGGTGACAACGTGAGCCCGGCCCTTGGAGCACTTGCTCCGCTGATTGGCGGCGATCTGATCTCCGGCAACGTGAGCGTCAACGACGCAGACGTGGTGATCACCGGCTCAGCCGGAAGCCAAGAGGCGCTCGATCGGGCAACTGCCGCTCTCGACGGCCTTGATGCCACGATCGACCTGAAGCTTGACGGCGGTGTTGCGGCGCAGACCAATATCGATGACCTGCTGGCCCTCGACAAGATCGAGTTCGTGTCGGGCACGGCAACGCCAACAGCAGAAACGGAGGCGGTGATCGACGAGGTCGCTGCCGTTCTCGAAGAGTTCCCAACCGTGAGCATCACGGTGACGGGGCACACCGATTCCCAAGGTGATGACGCCGCGAACCAAGCACTCAGCGAAGCGCGGGCAACCGCAGTGGTTGATGGCCTGGTGGCACGAGGAATCGACGGATCTCGAATGACTGCAAGCGGTAAGGGCGAGTCGGAACCCATCGACACCAATGACACCGCAGAAGGCAGACAACGAAATCGGCGAGTGGAAATCGACGCGAAGGAGAGCAACTGATGGATTGGTTCCCTGACATGTTCTGGCTGTTCCTTGAGTGGTGGGTATGGCCCCTGCTCGGACTGCTTGCTGGATTAGGCATTGCCTGGTGGTTCTGGCGTCGTCCGTGGCGTCGCCGTGAACTCGAGACCGAAGTTGCATTGAAAGAGATGCGACACGAGCGAGCCGGCCTGCGATTCGATCTCGACGAGGCTCGTGCCTCGGTCAACGATCATGAGATGGCCGTCACCGGTCTGCGGGCCGATCTCGCGGCCAAGGATGCTCGAGTGTTCGAGCTTGAGCCCATGGTGGCAACGCTCCCGACACTTGAAGGTGAGCGAGATGGCCTGGCGGCCAGAGTCGCAGAGCTCGAAGGTGAACTCGCGACCGCATCGTCGGCATCCAGCCAGGTCAATACGCAAATGGCCACGCTGAAGAGCGACTTCGACGGAGCCAGCAATCGGGCGACCGCGCTCGAATCAGACCTTGCCGCAAGCCGCAGCCGCATCGAGCAACTCGAAGGCGCTCTGGCCGATGCCAACACCAGGGTCGCTGATCTTGAGCCGGTTGCCGGTCGAGTCTCTGATCTCGAGGGTCAGCTCACCGCACAGGGTTCTGATACCGAAGCCTTGCGTGGCGAGGTTGATGCCGCACGAGCTCGCGTTGGCGAGCTTGAGGGCGAGCTTGCGGCTGCTCGGTCGTCCGCGAGCGAGCTTGGATCGACGCAGGCCGATCTCGAGTCCGGCATCGCGACCCGTGATGCCCGCATAGCCGAGTTGGAGTCTGAAGCCGCACGTGTTGGTGCTGAGGCCGTCGACCTTCGTTCGACGCTTGATGCCAACCAGGCTCGCATTGGTGAACTCGAAGCCGATCTTGGAAGCCGGGCCTCCCGCATCGGTGAGCTCGAAGCCGACCTCGGATCTCGAGACTCCCGAATCGCTGAACTCTCACCGCTCATGGGCCAAGTCAGCTCGTCAGGGGAGCGAATCGCCGAACTCGAGGCCGATCTCGAAGCGGCTCGATCCGTCTCCGGTTCGTTGCAGGCCGATCTTGATGCGAAAGACGCTCGCATCGGAGAACTCGAAGGTCAGATCAACGAGCGCGGCCAGCAGATGGCAGAGCTGCAAGGTCTGGTTGGCAGTGGTGACAACAAGGCCGCTGAGCTCGAAGATCAACTGGCATCGAGTCGAGGCCAGATCGGATCGCTCGAGAGCGATCTGACAGGAGCACGCAACCGAGTCTCGGAGCTCGAACAGGAACTCTCGGGCACGCAGTCTCGAATCGCTGAGCTCGAAGGCCTGCAAGGCCGGGTCGGCGAGCTTGAAGACGATGTCGCAGCAGCCAATGCCCGGGCCGCCGAACTGCAACAAGAACTGTCTGGCGCAAACACGCGTGCGGCTGAGCTTGAACAAGAGCTGTCAGGCGCAACGGCTCAGGTGTCACAACTGGGCGATGTGCAGGGCCAGGTGGGCGACCTTGAAGGCAAGTTGTCTGGTGCGAACGCCAAGGTCGGCGATCTCGAGACCCAGCTTTCTGGCGTGCAATCCAAGGTTGGCGAGCTCGAAGGGCAGCTCTCTGGCGCAAACGCCAGGGTTGGTGAGCTCGAAGGCGAACTGGCGGCGGCAAACACGAAGGCTGGAGAGCTTGGTGGTTTGCAGGGTCGTATTGGCGAGCTTGAAGGCGAGCTGTCTACCTCGGCGGGCCGCATTGGTGAGCTCGAAGCAGAGCTGGCCGGCGCCAAGACGGAATCAACGTCGCTGAGCCAGGAGATCAACTCGCTCAAGGGTCGAGTTGATGGACTTTCGCCGCTCGAGGCAAAAGTCTCGTCGCTTGAAGCGAGTCTTTCTGGCGAGCAAGAGAAGGCTGGCTCGATGGCGAACGACCTTGCCGAACGAGATCAGACCATTGTCGGTCTGCGTTCTGACCTTGATGCCGCAAAGGCAGCGAAGTCCGACGCCGACAAGCAACTGGCATTGCTCGAGCGGGAGAAAGCCGCGGCCGACGCTGCGGCCGCAAAGTCTGAAGCAGCCGTCGCCGCAGCCGCGGCAGCCGCCGCCGACGCCAACAGTGCTGCTGCCGATGCGAAGACAGCGATTGCTGACGCTAACAAGGCACGCACAGCTGCGGAGAAGGCGCAGCAGGCAGCCCTGGCTGAAGCCACATCGGCTCAGGAAGCGGCAGCGAAGGCCGAGCGAGCGCGAGACAAGGCTCGATCAGATCTCAAGGCAGCACAGGCGGCACAAGCCGAAGCCGAGGCTGCACGGGCTGAAGCCGAAGCGGCACTGCCGATCGAGATCGGCGACAACGATGCATTCGCACTGCGAATGTCAGCGCTCGGAAGCGATCGCGATCTTGGGTACACCGACGATCTCAAGGAGATCAAGGGTGTTGGTCCGAAGATGGAAGAGATGCTGCACGGCAACGGGCTGCGCACCTTCTATCAGGTGGCGCTGCTCGATCAAGGAGCCGTCAACGCTCTTGAGGCCCGCATCGAAGCCTTCCCGGGTCGTATACGACGAGACGACTGGGTGCCACAAGCTGCCGGTCTCCACCTTGAACATCACGGTGAAGACTTGGGCAAGCAAGTCACCATCGAACCGTCACCAGAACGGCAAGCCCTTCTCGACGCTGGCCATGCCGACTTCTTCGAAGCTCGCCTGGCCGCCGTCGCAGCTGGTCGAACGCTCGACTACACAGACGACCTCAAAGAGATCAAGGGCGTCGGACCCAAGCTCGAGGGCGTGCTGCACGAGAACGGATTGCGCACCTTCTACCAAGTGGCCCTGCTCGACGATGCGTCAGTCGACGACCTCGAAGACCGCATCGACACGTTCCCAGGCCGAGTACGCCGCGACGACTGGGTTCCCCAAGCTGGTCAGCTGCATGGCACACACCACGCAGAAGACATTGTCGATCAGGTCACCATTCCCTGGTACCGAGGAATCGGCCCTGGCACGGGACAGGGCCTGGACGCTCGGCTCCGGGCCATCAATGCGGCCCGGCCAAGCGACCGGGCAGACGACCTCAAGCCCATAAAGGGCGTTGGCAAGAAGATGTCTGATGCGCTCGCTGGCGAGAACATCACGACCTTCTATCAACTGGCGCTTCTCGATGAATCGAGCGTTGATGAGCTCGAGGGGCGACTCGGCGTAAAGGAAGGTCGAATCCGCAATGAGAACTGGGTGCCTCAAGCAGCCCAGCTCCACTACGAAACCTTCAACGAAGAGATCTACGACCTCGTCGAGATCGAGGCGATCTACGCCGATGATTTCGATCGCCAGATGATGGAGAACGCTCGAGGTCGAAAGTTCAACTACAAGGACGATCTCAAACTCATCAGCGGTGTTGGTCCAAAGATGGAGAAGATGCTCAATGGGGCTGGTCTCACGACCTTTCTGCAAGTGTCCCTCCTGAAGGGGCCTGGCGTCGAAGCACTCAACGATCGTCTGGAGTTCTTCCCCGGCCGAATCGAACGAGATGACTGGGTTGGTCAAGCAGCCAAGCTCCACACCTTCAAGCACGGGTAACTGCTGCGCTCCCTACTTGCTGTGCTGCTCAACTGCGGTGCTGCCTAACCGCTGTGCTGCCTAACTAAAGAGTGCTCGGTCGAGATCACGTCGATCTCGCCACACCGACGCAACGAATCCGCCCGCCGAGAGGTTCGCCACTCGGCGGGCGGCTGCGTGGTCAGCCGCCACCACGATGCTCGTGCCCGTCACGGTGACGTTCCAGATCAATCGGCCGAGCCACCATTGCCACCTTGGCATCCGGCGTAGCAGCGGCGGAAGCGTGTCGGCGTGGAACGCAACGTGTCGTTGCTCGTCTGCGTGAATGCGGCCGAAGACGTGCGCCACGCTCGTGTCTGGCACGTTGTCCCGCAACATGCCGTAGTACTAGAGGGCGATGAGTTCGGCCACCAGCAGCATCAGAATCTCGCCTCGCAGGCCGAAGAGCTGTCTGGCCCAAATGAAGATCTGGTCGCTCCAATGCGAGGAACGAGTGGGAGCGTCAGCCGTGCCAAGCACGAGGGCGAGCAGCCTTGCGTGTTCCTGCTCCTCACCGATGAACAGTTCGAGGGCTCGCCGGTAGTCAGGCTCGATACCGAGCTTGTCGGCGGCCGCAAAGAGCCTGCTTCCCCCGCCGGACTCGCCCACCTGAAAGACGGCCAGCGATGCGGTGAGGCCAGCAGGATCTGTTCCGAGGTCTGGGTTAGGAGCGAGAACCACGTCGGCGTGTTGGCCCCGGTGGCGCTCAAAGTCGGCGAGCCACGATGTGGCGAGCTCTGGCTGTCGTGTGAGGAGTGTCATCGGAGCCGGACAGTAGAACGGCTGACCAGATCGCGGTTCACATTGCGCGGAGTCTTCACAAGCCCCGCAACGAAGCTGCATATCGCTGCATATGACAGACCTGAACCGATTCTCACAATGTGCGGTTCATGACCGATTCGTGAACGTGACGGACCGATTTGTTTCGAATGGATGACGACGGGAACCACCTGTCCATTCGGTTCGCCGGAGACCAACATGAACGCACAACAGCAAGAGACGCAGATCCCCTCGGCGGTCATCACCCCCTCGACGGGCCGAAACAAGCTCAGCCGCATGGCTGCCCTTTTCATGGCACTCGCCCTTGGCGCCACGGCTTGTGGCAACAGCGGCAGCGACGACTCCAGCGGAGACGCCGACACCAACAGCTTCGAGCGAATCGAAGAGGCAGAGGACGACGGCGACGCCGAGTCCGACTTTGTCAGTGGCTCAGATGACTCCGACGAAGACGCCATGGAGGACGACTCCGAAACCGCAGGATCGGTCGACGAAGACGCTTCAGCCGGTGACGAGGCATCAGACGATGGCTTCTCGATTGTCGAAGGCGACACCGCCGAGCAGGCCGAAGCGCCAGACGGCGGCTTCTTCGAAGAGCCAGAAGAAGAAACGGACAAAGAAGACAACAACACCTTCGAGGACTACGGCGTCCGCCCGTTCGTCGAGGCCGCAGACGATCCGTTCTCGACCTTTGCGCTCGACGTCGACACGGCGAGCTACACCATCTCGCAGCAGTGGCTCAGCCAGGGCTCACTGCCTCCCGTTGAGTCGGTGCGAGTCGAAGAGTTCGTGAACTCGTTCGACTACGACTATCGGGCTCCTGACGATGGCCTTACCGCCGTCGCAGACGGTGGCCCCTCACCGTTCAACTCCGACAACGTGATCGTGCGCATCGGTGTGCAGGCCGAGGACGTCTCCAACCGTGAGCGCCCGAACGCCAACCTCACCTTCGTGATCGACACCTCTGGTTCGATGGACCGTGACGACCGCCTCGGTCTCGTCAAGGAATCGCTCACCCGCTTGGTCGAGCAGCTCGACCGTGGCGACAAGATCGCCATCGTGACCTACTCAGGCGACGCCGAGATTCTTCTCGAGCCCACCGACATCCGTGACGAGGACATCATCCTTGATGCCATTGACTCACTCCGTCCCAACGGTTCGACCAACTTCGAAGCCGGTCTTGAGGCTGCATACGACCTCGCCAACGAGGCCTTTGACGAAGACGAGATCAACCGAGTCATCCTCGCCTCTGACGGTGTCGCCAACGTCGGTATCACCGACCCAGACGAGCTCGTCGCCGGCATCCGCCGTGACGCCGACCGTGGCATCCAGCTGGTGACCCTCGGTGTTGGCATGGGCAACTTCAACGACGTGGTGCTCGAGACGCTTGCCGATGATGGCGATGGTTTCTACGCCTACATCAACACCATCGAGGAAGCCGACAAGCTGTTCGGCGAAGACCTTGTCTCGACCCTTCTCACCGTCGCAATTGACGGCAAGATCCAGGTCGAGTGGAACGAAGATGTGGTCGATGAGTACCGCCTCCTCGGCTTCGAGAACCGGGCCGTCCGTGACGACGACTTCCGCAACGACGCTGTCGATGCTGGAGAACTCGGCGCCGACCACCAGGTCACCGCCATCTACGAGCTCGACCTCCACCGGGGTGTGCGGGATAACGAGAGCCTCGGCACCGCCGCCCTCCGCTGGGAAGACCCGGACACCGGTGAAGTCATCGAAGGCCAGCTCGGTCTCGACGTCTCGATCATCGAAGACTCATGGGGCGACACCCGTGAAGACTTCCGCCTCGCCGTCACGGTTGCCTCGTTCGCCGAGATCCTCCGTGACAGCCAGTACGCAGACGAGATCAGCCTCGAGCAGGTCCGTCAGGAAGCAGAAGCACTGGTCGATCGTGACGAGGAAATCGAAACCCTCGTCGAGATGATCGAGCAGGCCCAGGACCTCGGTCGCTAACACATCGAGGGGGACCGTTTGCTGGACCTCCTACCCCCGTTCAGCAAGCGGAACGGGATGACTGACCGGTATCGGGGAGAGACCAGTCAGATCGTCCAAGCAAGTGCCGGAAACCTCCAAGGTTTCCGGCACTTGGCTGTGACATTGGCTCCGCTGTCGCAGAGCGCTACTCGCGATTGGGTGTCAGCCTTCTTGCTTCGCTCGTCCCTCGCTCCGCGTTTCGGACTCTGCTTTCATCGCTCATCGGGGGAGTTGTGAGCGTCAGCGAACAACTCGGTGAGTGAACGGAGTGAACGGCGCTGTCGCAGAGCGCTACTCGCGATTGGGTGTCAGCCTTCTTGCTTCGCTCGTCCCTC
Source organism: uncultured Acidimicrobiales bacterium (assembly GCA_938009905.1). GTDB lineage: Bacteria > Actinomycetota > Acidimicrobiia > Acidimicrobiales > SZUA-35 > CALEWY01. The sequence continues at coordinate 16,348 of CALLGK010000322.1, forward strand.
GCTCCGCGTTGCCGGGCGAGGGTGTTATGGGTTGGGTTGTCTCACGGCTTGGGCTGTGCGCGGGTCGGCTTCGTTCCTGACCTCTTCGAGCAAGGGAAGCGCGTTCTTCGCTTCGCGTTGCCGGGTGAGGGTGTTATTGGTTGGGTTGTCTCGTAGGGTCTGGAACGGCTTGGACTGTGCGCGTGTCGGCTCCGTTCCTGACCTCTACGAGCAAGGGAAGCGCGTGAGCGTGATCTGACGGCGTGACGAAAAGTACCTGACCCCTAGGAGGTTGTGACCATCTCGAGGACGAGGCGGATCATGTTGTCGAAGGTGGTCTGGCGGGCTTCGGCGCTCATGGCTTCTTCCCGCTTCACGTGGTCGCTCACGGTCGCCATGGCGAGGGCTTTGATGTTGAGCTCTGCAGCCAACCCATAGAGCCCGGCGGCCTCCATCTCGACCCCGAGGAACCCGAACTGCTCGAGTAGTTCGAAGGTGCCAGGATGCGGGTCGTAGAAGAAGTCGGACGTGAACATGCGGCCCACGTGAATGGGAATGTCCAAACGATCGGCGGTGTCGGCCGTGCGACGGAGCAGATCCCAGTCGGCTGCCGCACCGAAGTCACGACCCTTCAAGCGGGCCCGGTTGACCATCGAATCGGTGCCCGTGGCGTTCGCGACGATCAAATCGCCAAGCTGAAGCTCGTCTCTGAGTGCGCCACACGAGCCGACTCGAATGATCGTGTCGACGCCGTAGTGCTGCACAAGTTCTGTCGCATAGATCGATGCTGACGGGATGCCCATGCCCGATCCTTGAACCGAGATCGGCGTGCCGTTGTAGGTGCCCGTGAACCCGAGCATGTTCCGGACACTCGTGACCTGTTTCGGGTCGTCGAAATATGTCTCAGCGATGAACTTTGCTCTAAGCGGATCGCCAGGAAACAGCACCGTTGAGGCGAAATCGCCAGGTTCAGCATCGAAGTGAGGGGTTGCCATGACCTGAGGATGGCACAATTGGGGGTATGGCAATGCGCCAAGACTGCAAGCACTACCAGAGTCGCTCGTATCCGACGGGTGACACCATGCGCAAGTGCGCCCTCGACCTTGCCCCCGAGGCCCCGTGGCACTGCCCAGCAGACTGCAGCGGCTATGAGCCCCGGCGGGCAGACGTGAACTGGGCGTATGGCTCGCTCATCACGCCCAAGACGCCAGAACCGCCTCCGAGCGTCGGCGACGATCCGTCTGTTGGAGCGCTTCTCGACGAAGCAGAAGACATCATCAACCGGGCGGGCGAAGCCATTCGTGACGACGTTGACGACGAGCGGGAGCGTGAGGCAAAGCGGGCCCGCCGCCGCCGTTGGTGGCCGTTCTAGCAGGGCTGAGAATTCTCCTACGGCGATAGGGTTAATTCGTGAGCTTGCTACCCGTTGACACGCCGACGGCCCTCTCTGAATTCGCTGATAGTGAGCGTCGTCTCGCCGCGCTATCCGCGGCAGCCGAGACTCCCGCCCCATCGGCCGAATCCGAAGAATGGCGCTACAGCCCGATCGGCGACTTTTCGCCTGAGGCCTACACCGCACCAACCGCAGCACCGTCGTCTGCCGACGTCGCTCGATCCGACGGACAGGCCGCTGCGATCAGCATCGTCGATGGCTGGATCGTGTCGATTGACGTCGATCCCGGCTGGGAAGCCAAGGGTCTGTCAATCAGCAACGCCGATAGCGCAAGCCGCTCTCTCGACGTTCCCGATCCAGGACAGTTCGACCATCTGCACCTCGCATACTCGCCGAGCACGCTCGACATCACGGTGCCGGGCGGTCTCACGGTCAACGAGCCGATCGTCATCACGAGCCACCTCACGGCCTCCGATGCGTCGGTTGCCGCCTTTCCTCACGTCCGGGTAAGCACCGGTGCTGATGCTGAAGTGACCGTTGTCGAGCATCAGACCAGTGAGGGTGCCGGTCTGAGCGTTCCGCTTGTTGAACTCACCGCAGACTCAGCCAGCCGACTTCGCCACATCGTTGTGCAGCAGCTTCACCGCGACACCTGGCAGCTTGGGCGTTTGGTGTCCACCGCTGCTGATCAATCAACGCTGCTCAGCGGCATCGCTGCCTTTGGTGGTGGTTACGCCCGCGTTCGCACCGATACGAGCCTCGATGGTCGGGGCGCCACCGGCAACCTGGTCGCGGTCTACTACGGCGACGAAAGCCAGATCCACGATTTCCGCACGTTCCAGCATCATCGTGGTCCCGGCACGCTCAGCGATCTGCTTTTCAAGGGCACCGTCGACGACGAAGCCGGTTCGATCTACACCGGCCTCATCGAGATTCACGAAGAGGGTGCCGGCTCGAACGCACACCAAACGAACCGCAACGTGAAGCTCAGCGAAGACGCATGGGCATGGTCGGTTCCGAATCTCGAGATCCGCAACAACGATGTCCGATGCAGCCACGCCTCAACGGTGAGCCCGGTCGACATCGACCAGCAGTTCTATTTGCAGGCTCGCGGTGTGCCACCAACGATCGCCGACCGGCTCATCGTCGCTGGTTTCTTCGACGAGGTGCTCCAACGCTTGCCCGATCCAGCCGTTGTCGAGCTCGTGCGCAATCTGATCTCCGCCAAGCTCGACGGGAGGGCCGCATGAGCACGTTCAAGGTGTGTGCGCTCGACGAGATCGAGCCTGATTCCGCAAAGCGGGTCGACGTCGACGGTCATCGACTAGCCGTTGTTCGCCTTGGCGACGACGTCTTCGTGATCGGCGACCGTTGTAGCCATGCCGACTTCTCGTTGGCCGAAGGCGAGATCGATGCCAGCGACAAGACAATCGAATGTTGGAAGCACGGCTCGTCGTTCTCGCTCGAGAGCGGTGAGCCAGAGTGCTTGCCGGCAACAAAGCCGGTGCCGACCTACGAGGTCAGCATCGACAACGGCGACATCTTCGTGACGGCCGAGGAGGCATCATGAGCGAACTGATCATTAGCGGTCTAAAGGCGACCGTTGGCGGGTCTGACATTCTGCGAGGTGTCGACCTCACCATTCGCAGCGGCGAGGTCCATGCTGTGATGGGTCCAAACGGTGCAGGCAAGTCGACGCTGTCCCATGTGCTCATGGGCAAGCCGGGCTACGAAGTCACGGGCGGATCGGTCACCCTCGATGGTGCCGACGTGCTTGCTATGGCCACCTGGGAGCGAGCTCAGGCTGGGCTGTTCCTTGGCATGCAGTACCCAACTGAGGTCCCTGGCGTTTCACTCGAAGCGATGCTGCGAGCTTCGTTTGAGGCATCGGATCGGTCGCCAGCCGACGTTGCTGAGCGAGTGCTGGTGGAAGCAGGACGAATCGGCTTCGACGAGAAGTTCCTGACCCGTCCGCTCAACGTCGATCTCAGTGGTGGTGAAAAGAAGCGCAACGAGACACTGCAACTCGGTGTTCTTGCTCCGCAGATTGCCATCCTCGACGAGCTCGACTCAGGACTCGACGTTGATGCCCTTCGCATGGTGGCCAAGCGAGTCAAGGCAGCGACCACCGAGGGCGACCAGCCCCTCGGCGTGCTTGTAATCACCCACTACAGCCGGCTTCTTGAAGAACTCCAGCCCGATCATGTCCACGTGTTGGCGAAGGGTCAGATCCTGCAATCAGGCGGTCCAGAGCTCGCAACAGAGCTCGAAGAAACCGGCTATGCCGGCTATGCCGAAGACACGCCAGCCGACACTGGACCGGTCGAGTTTGACCCGTTTGGTGAACCGCACGGCGTCTGACTGTTTTGCGCTTGCTCCCATACGTCTGATCAGCTCCGCCAACAAAGTTGCCGGGGAGCTTTACGCCACCACCAAGGTGCCGATAGATACTTGTCGAAGCACATACACCTTCGATAAGGGCTGTTGGCGAGACGTTTGGCTCAACGACACCGTCCTTCTGAACCGTGCGCGTATGTTGGGATCGATCTTCGGATCGGTCCCAACATTTGCCGTTTTGGGCTCCCGCTGCAGTCAGCTAGATCGTGTGTAACTCGCCGACGAGGTGGGCGACTTCGCCAAGGCTGGTCACGATGCGGCGGTCATGCCCAAACGACAGTCGGTGCACCGATGCGTGGGCTGGCCGGAAGAACATGTCGGCCGTCATGCCGAGCAGCTCGGCGAGGTAGATGTTGATGACGCCGCCGTGGCACGCAATCACCACGGTTTGCCCGACCCTGTCAGCGATGGCCGCCTCTATCTCGAGGGCGATTCGGCGGCGAAAGCTCAACGATGACTCTGTTGCGGGGTAGACGTCCCAGCGTCGTTCCTGGATAAACCGGTTGCCGGTCGCACGAACAACGTCGGTTCCAAGGATGTCGGACGCTCGCTTGTCGTCTGGCAGTTCGCCGTAGAACTGAATCTCGCGTAGATCAAGTCGCACGATTGGTTCGAGATTGTGGTGATCGGCGATGGCCTTGCCGGTGTCGTGAGCCCGGGACAGTGCCGAGCTATAGACGGCGTCGATCTTGGTGTCAGCGAGATACTGACCGACGGCAGCAGCTTGACGCCGGCCCAAGTCAGACAGCGGCGGATCAACCCAGTCACCTGACACCGAATTCTCCGGATCAGGCCACTCCTGTTGCCCGTGGCGGACGAGGATGAGTTCTCCGACATCGTCGAGGTGGTTCAAGAAGAGTCGATCGAGCGGCGTCGGTTCGCGGGTAGTCATGCAAGCTCGATACTGCCACGCATTGGTGGCATACCAAGACATGCAACCGTTCGAGAGACAGAGTGTGCGAGGCTTTCCAGAGTGACTGAACCCTCGTCATCTCGTACTCCGCTACTTCTTGTCGGCCTGGCGGTGGTTGGCCTGCTCGGAGCACTTTTCTGGGCGAACTCGCGCTCGGACGAAAGCGACAAGTTTGATGACGCAGAAGCCGCAATCTCCGACGATTCGACCGGCGATTCAGGCAGCGATGGGGACGGGAACGATTCGTCGTCTGTAACGGCCAGCCCCGGGCCAGCGATTGACCTGCCAACCGATCCGGTTGCCGGTGACCTTGTGTATTCGTGCGCCGGTCGACGATTCACGGCTGATGAGCTGGCCGCAGCGCTCGGTTCGGATGGCGCGACCGACGATGAACTGTCGGCGGCCGGGCACTCCCTCGAGACGCTCGGACGGGCCGATGGTTGGGCCCTGACCTCCACAGCCGTTGCCGTTGCCACCGAGGCCCTGCCGACCGACCCTCCGGCGCTCGTGATCGCTGAGCCGGGCCAGGCGCCGTTCCCGTGTGTGGCGGTACGGGCTGGCGGGTTCGACGGGCGCTCGGTGGCCTGGGAACGCATCGGCGACGACATTGTCGTCGAGTCGTGCGTGTCGCCAGACGAACTTGTCGTCGATAGTCGAGACGTCGATGGCACCACCGTGTTGTCGGTGTTTGCGCCGCTCGACGAAGACCTCGGCGCTGGGCTCGGGGCCGAGAACTGTCGCCTGAACGGTGATGTCACCCTCGACGCAGACACCGATGCAGAACTATCGAGCCTGACGTTCCCGTTTATCGCATCGAGTGCCAGCACGTGGGAGCTGCTGGGCTTTGGCAACAATGTTGCGCCGCTTGACGCGTCGACCCTTGGCGTCATTGAGTGTGCGGTGTCGGCCGATACCACCGATGTGTTTGTGCAGTGGTCGAGTATCCCCGCCGGATTCGACGTGACCGTCGTGGGTGACGGCGAAGACCTCTTTACTGCTGAACGCACGTCATTCGACGAGTCGGCTGGGCTCGTGACGGCCTTCGTGAGTGCCATGGATGACCTGGGCGCAGCCGTCGATGTGGCCGGGCCAGAAGGGTTCGTCAACGGATTCAGCGACTTCACCGCGCCAATCGAGGGGGAGCGGGCCTACGAGATCCGAGTGGAGGGTGGTGGCGTTGAGCCGGTCTCGGTCGACTGTGGCCAAGCCGGTCTCGTGCCTGGCGGGCCGACCGCCACAACGCAGCCTTCAGCAAACGTGTCTGGCGATCTCGATAGCGCACGGATGCTCTTTCAGTCTCGGGCGGTGTCGCCCTACGGCTACATGCGTGTCGTCGGCATTTGTCCGACGTGCGATGGCCGACCGGTTGAGCTGATACTTCAGCCTTCGAGTGTGACCGGTGTATCGCTCGACTTCGATCCGCCTCTCACAAGCCAGGGCGGGTCGGATCTCGCGGCGGTCATGATCAACCCATTCATTCTGCACGACAGCTTGATCGCCGCGGAGGCCGAAGGGAGAGACGTGTCGTACTCGCTCGACCCCACGTCTGGTATCCCGGTTGAGTGGACCATCGACGGTGAGGGCGCTCGGATCGAGTGCTTTGAGGTCGACACGGCTCCGCCAGACCTGCGTGCCAACGACAGTTGCTCCGTCGATCTCGATCTGATCGGGAGCTAACAGCACGGCGACTGCATTTGTCAGGCCCTCATTTGTCAGGCCCTCATTTGTCAGGACGGTATCGGGCGACCAAGGTGGAACATGGCCAACGAACTTGGACACCTGCCAAAAGCCAATCTCGATGAACTCTCTGACGACCTTGCCGAGCGCCGGCGCATCTGGTTCGAAAAGGCCTACGAAGACGACAACCTCTTCCTGACTCTGGCCCAACAGCCAGAGGTGCTGCGCATGTTCCTCGACTGGACGGCGTTCATCTACACCGACAAGTCGTCGCTGCAGCCCGACATGGTCGAACTGTGCAGAATCAGGCTGGCCCACCGCAACGAGTGCGTGCATTGAAGCGTGGCCCGGTCATCAAGTTTGATGACAGCTCGTGACGGTCACTCTGCTGCGCTCACCGAAGACATGGTGCAGGCAGCAATCGGTGACCTCGATGCGATACCGGATGATGCGTTGCCAGCGTCGTGGCTCGCTGCGCTTCGACTCGCCGATGTGATGACCACGACGGCCCCTCAGGTGTCTGCTGAGTTCTATGCCGAACTGGGGGAGCACTTCAGCGACGTGCAGATTCTCGAGCTGGGGACAGCGCTGTCTGTGGCATCCGGGTGGCAGCGGTTCATTGAGGCCTTCGGGATTCGTCCCGGCATGCCTGACTAGCTGCTTGGGGCGCTCTGCACGTCGCTGCCGAGACTGGGCGGTTACGCCTCGTCGATTTCGTCGAACGCCTGGTTGAGCGTGTTCCACGCCAAGGTGGCGCACTTGATGCGGGTGGGGAACTTCACAACACCTTGGAGCGCTTCGAGATCGCCGAGCTTGATGTCGGGATCGATCTCGAGGTCATCGGCTTCTGCTTCGGAGCCGTCGCCGCCAACGGAGGTCTCGTGAATGCTCATGAGCCGCTTGAAGGCACTGGTGATCTGGCGGGCTTCCTCGACCGACTTGCCCTTGACCGCGGCCGACATCATCGATGCCGATGACTGACTAATCGAACAACCCTGGCCGCCGATCTTGATGTCGTTGACGTTGCCGTCGTCGTCGGTATCGACGTAGACGACGATCTCGTCGCCGCAGAGCGGATTGAAACCCTCGGTGCGGTGAGCAGGAGGAGTCTCAAGCTCGCCCTTGTTTCGTGGGCTTCTGTAGTGATCAAGAATGATCTCGCGGTACAGGTCTTCGAGTCCGGCCATTGTTCGTCGTATTCCTGGATCTAGAGGGCGAAGAAGTCTCGCGCGGCGACCAACGCATCGGCCAACGCGTCGATGTCGTCAGTGTCGTTGTAGATGTAGACCGATGCTCGGGCGGTGGCGTTCATGTCGAAGCGCTTCATGAGCGGCTTGGCACAGTGATGGCCGGGCCGGATGCACACGGCATGCTCGTCGAGCACCTGGCTGACGTCGTGGGCGTGTACGTCGGCGAATGCCAGTGAGAACACGCCGCCCCGAGCGGCTGGCTCGGATGGGCCGAGCAGGATCAGGTCGTCGCCGAGACGTTCGGTGAGGGTGCGCATCGTGTAGGCCGTGAGCTCGACTTCGTGCTTGCGCACTGCTTCCATGCCGATGTTCTCGAGGTACTCGACGGCCGCACCGAGGCCAACAGCTTCAACGATGGGTGGCGTGCCAGCCTCGAACTTGCCGGGGACAGCGTCTGCGCTAAAGCCGTCGCGGGTCACGTTGACGATCATGCCGCCGCCACCAAGGAATGGAGGCATGGCGTCGAGCATCTCCATGCGACCCCACAGCACGCCAATGCCCGATGGGCCGAGCATCTTGTGGCCGCTGAAGGCGACGAAGTCGGCGCCCATCTCAACGACGTTGGTGGGGAAGTGGGGGACCGATTGGCAGGCATCGACAACTGTGATGGCGCCTGCTGCCTTTGCTGCTGCGGTGAGCCGCTCGACCGGGTTGACCGTGCCAAGCACGTTCGACATGGCGGTAAAGGCCAACACCTTGGCGCCGTCGAGCAACTGATCGAGATTGGACAGATCGAGCTGTCCGTCATCGGTGACTTCGATCCACCGGATCTCGAAGCCGATCTCGGCGGCCATCATCTGCCACGGCACGATGTTGGCGTGGTGCTCCATCAGCGTGAGTACCACTGCGTCGCCCGGTCCGAGGTTGGCTCGGCCCCAGGCCTGAGCGACAAGGTTGATCGCTTCTGTGGCGTTCTTCGTGAAGATCACTTCGTTGGCACTCGGTGCGCCGATGAATCGAGCGACCGACTTGCGGGCGTTCTCGTAGGCCGACGTGGCCCGCTCGGCCAGTTGGTAGACGCCGCGGTGCACGTTTGCGTAGCTGTTGAGGTAAACGTCGTTCATCGCGTCGAGCACCTGTTGAGGGTGCTGCGATGAGGCGGCAGAGTCGAGGAACACAAGTCGCTTGTCGTCTTGGGTTTGGGCCAGGATCGGAAAGTCCCGGCGGATCGCTGCGACGTCGATCGTGTCGTTGCTCATTGGAAGCTCTCGTAGCCGTCAGCTTCGAGGCGAGCCGCAAGCTCCATGCCGCCCGAGGTGGCGATGCGACCGTCGATCATGATGTGCACATGGTCGGGTTGCAAGTGGTCGAGGAGACGTTGGTAGTGGGTGATGGCCAGGCTGCCGAGCGCTGGGCGATCCTTGCGGATTTCTTGCACGCCGCTGGCGACAACTCGCAGGGCATCGATGTCGAGGCCGGAATCTGTCTCGTCGAGAATGGCCATCTCAGGTTCGAGCACCGCCATCTGGAGAATCTCGTTGCGCTTCTTTTCGCCGCCAGAGAACCCCTCGTTGAGATAGCGCTCCATGAACGACTCTTCCATGCCGAGGCGTTCCATCCACTCCATGAGTTCGAGCCGCAGCTCGAGCACGCTCATCTCGATGCCCTTTCGGGCGCTGAGCGATTGCCGGAGGAAGTTGAGAACGCTCACGCCTGCGATCTCTTGGGGGTACTGGAAGGCCAGGAAAATGCCGGCTTTGCCTCGCACGTCGGTGTCCCAGTCGGTGATGTCATCACCTCGGAACAGGATGCGGCCCGAGGTCACCTCGTATTCAGGCGAGCCGAGCAGGGCTGAGGCGAGCGTTGACTTGCCGCAGCCGTTGGGGCCCATGAGGGCGTGCACTTCGCCGGGCCGGACTTGCAGCGAGACACCTTTGAGAATCTCGACTGACGGTGCTCCGGGGGCTTCGACGGTGCTGACGTGCAGGTCGTCAATCTCGAAGAGCAGTTCGTCTCCAGCGGGGTTCGACATGGCCAACATTCTACGGTCGACGTCGAAATACCACTATCGCCGTAGGAGAAATTAATTGGCGTGTGCTGGGGCCGGACGTCCGAGCTTCTCCGTACGCAACTTTCGGTACTGCCACCAGATGTAGATGAGGTAGCCGAAGTAGGCCGCCGTCGTGACGCCTGCGGCTCCTCTGATGCCGAAAATCGGGGCGAAGATAGCCAGACCAGCGATGGTGATGACCGCGGACACCACCTGGGCCTTTGACGCTTGCTCTGGTCGATTGAACGAGTCGAGCGCTGACGACAGCACCGTGGCCACGTCGTTGGCGAACTGCCCAGGCAACAGAATGAGAAGTGGAATCACGGCCGGTTCGAACTTGTCGGTGAAGAGGAAGGGCACCACAAACGGGGCAAGAATCGCGAGGCCAATCACAGCAGTTCCAGAAGCCAGGCGGACCCACCGCAGCGCCTTTTCGATGGCCGCAAACCTCGCTTCGTCTGTCTTGGCCCGGCGCACGTGGGGGAGCAAGGTTTGTCCGATGCCTCGTGAGATCGGAAGACTCAGCGTGGCCCCGGTAGCCGCAACGGCGTAGATGCCGAGTTGGTCTGAGGTGACGAGGCCGGCCAGCACAAATTGATCGACGCGAAAGGTCACGAGATACGACAGCGAGCCGAACCAAGCCCGCAGACCGTAGTGACGTTGGACTCGGTACGACTCTCGGTCGAAGCCTCGACCAGGGAACGAACGGCCGTAGCCAAGCACGATCAAACGGGCGAGCGCTTGGGCGATGAACGTGGAGAGCAATGCGGTTTCGAGCGTGAGTCGAGCGCTGACGAAAAGGCCGACGTAGCCGATGCTGGTGAACACCGCAGGCAGCGCATTCAACAGATTGAACGCAACGGTGCGGCTCATACCTCGGAGCCAGAAGATGGTCGTTGTTGCCGGCCCAACCAGCACGGTCAACGCGAGGTAGGCGTAAAACCAGGTGACCGTGACGTCTTGCTTGCCCTCGAGAATCCACTGGTAGGCGGGGTAGAGCAACGCCAGGAACGGCAGGTTGAACACCAGCACCGTGAACCACGACGACATGATGATCTTGCGCCACTTGATATCTGTCGCG
>CALLGK010000323.1 GCA_938009905.1 uncultured Acidimicrobiales bacterium
GGCCGTAGGGCACCAAAACGTGCTCTATGGCCTCCGGAATGGGAAGAGTTAGAGGCGATCGTCGATGGCGGCGAAGAGCCGCTCGCTGACAACCGCTTCTTCGTCGAATCCGTCGACGGTCACGAGCAGGTCGCGAGACGCAAACCAGTCGAGGACCGGCCGGGTCTCTTGCTCGTAGAGCTCAAGGCGGCGGGCAATACCTTCGTCGGTGTCGTCGTCGCGCCCACGGGCCTTCATGCGCACCGTGACTTCTTCGATGGGGACATCGAGGTCGACGACTGCGTGCAGCGAGTCGTCTCCGAGGATGAGGGTGAGAGCTTCAGCCTGAGCGGTCGTGCGAGGAAAACCGTCGAGCACGAATCCGGCCGTCTGCGCATCGTCTTGCGCCAGACGCTCCCGAACGATGCCCACCATGATGTCGTCACCGACGAGATCACCGGCATCCATCACCGCTTTGGCCTTGAGGCCAAGCTCAGTGCCTTCGGCAACAGCGCCACGAAGCATGTCACCGGTCGAGATGTGGGCGACACCGAAACGTTCGACCAAACGGGCGCACTGAGTGCCCTTTCCGGCACCCTGACGTCCGAAGATGACGAGGCGGATCGGATTCGACATGGTCACACTTCCTCGGGGGAACTAACCCAGCATCGTTGCTGAGCACAAGTCGTCAAACGTGGCAGATCACGGGCCCGCTGTAAAGACGGCGGGAACGATCACTTACTGATAGTCGAGCTACTTGAGGAAGCCCTCATAGTTGCGGCTCATCAGTTGGGAATCGATCTGCTTCATGGTCTCAAGACCGACGCCGACCGCAATGAGGATCGACACGCCCGAGAAACCGAGAATGTTGGAGGCACCACCAGCGCCGCCGCCGATTGACCGTGCCAAGACGGCTGACGGAATCAGGGCAACCACGGCAAGGAAGACCGAGCCGGGAAGGGTGATGCGGTTGAGAATCTTGGCGAGGTGCCGCTCGGTTTGGATACCGGGGCGGATACCGGGCACGAAGCCACCTGACTTACGCAGTTCGTCGGCTCGACGAACCGGGTCGAACGCAATCGAGTTGTAGAAGTACGCAAACCCGACGATGAGCAGGCCGAACACGAGGATGTAGCCGAGGTTGTCTGGCTGGAATAGGTTGTTGCTGATGAACACGCGAACTCTGTCGCCCCAGTTGGGGAAGGCCACGTCGCCGCTGGTGGGCAGCACATTGACCAGCAGCGATGGCAGCTGCAACAGTGACGAAGCGAAGATCACGGGGATCACGCCTGCTTGGTTCACCTTGAGCGGAATGTAGGTGTTGTTGCCGCCGTACTGGCGACGGCCAACGACTCGCTTCGCGAAGTTGACCGGAATACGACGCTGGCCCTGCTCGACGAACACGATGCCTGCGGTGAGGAAGGCCAAGAGGATGAGGGCGATCACGAGTGCGATCCAGCCCTTGAGGGCGTTGATCTGAATGATCAGGCTCGGGAGCGTCGACACAACAGAGGCCATGATCAACAGCGACATGCCGTTGCCGATGCCCTTCTGCGAGATCATCTCGCCCATCCACATGAGCACCGCGGTGCCCACGGTCATACACATGACAGCGAGGATGATGCGCCACGCGCTGCCGTTGGGGAACAGCTCGATCCGCACACCGAAGAACTGCTCGGGGTTGCGGTTGATGAGGAACACGATGCCGGTGCTCTGCACAACCGCCAGGGCGATCGTGATGTAGCGAGTCCACTGCGAGATCTTTCGCTGACCAACTGCGCCCTGGGCCTGCCACTCTTCGAGCTTCGGGATGGCGACCGTCAGGATCTGGATGATGATCGAGGCGGTGATGTAGGGGAGGATGCCGAGCGCAAAGAATCCGAGCGAGGCAATACCACCGCCCGACAACAAGTTGAGATAGCCGAAGATGCCACCGGAGGCATCACTGGCTGAGGCTCGCAGTTCCTCGATGGCATCGAGGCTGGTGCCGGGCGCCGGGACCTGAGCCCCGAGCCGGTACAACGCGAGCATTGCCAGTGTGAACAGGATCTTGTTGCGCAGTTCCGGCGTCCGGAGAACGTTGCGGATCGTTGACACAGGTGAGTCCCTTAAAGAGGTAGTGAGCAGGCCCAAATAGCGGGCCGGTCGAACAACGCGACTTTAGTGGAGGTAGCCCTCCACAAAGCGACGGCCCAGGCTCAGCGGTTCATGTGCTGGTTGCCAGATGATGGTGGGCGCACGGAGAACGGCAGTGGAATCTTCTCGATGGATCCACCGGCAGCGGTGATGGCCTCTTCAGCAGACTTCGAAAAGGCGTGAGCCTTGACGGTGACTGCTCCAGAGAGCTCGCCTCGTCCGAGGACCTTCACCAAGACGTCCTTACCGATGAGGCTCTTTGCGTAGAGCGCCTCAGGAGTCACCTCGGTGAGTCCTGACTCGGCGATGGTGTCGAGGTTGATGGCCTGGTATTCGACCCGGAATGGGTTGTCGAAGCCACGAAGCTTCGGCACGCGGATCTGCAGCGGCAGCTGACCGCCTTCGAAACCGACGCGAACCTTGCCGCGACCGCGCGAGTGCTGACCCTTGGTACCGCGACCGGCGGTCTTGCCGCCCTTGCCTGCGATACCACGGCCCTTGCGCTTGGCCCGCTTACGCGAACCCTCGTCTGGTTTGAGATCGTGAACCTTCATGTCAGCTCTCTTCTGCGGGCTCGACAGAGACAAGGTGTGGAACGCGAGCGAGCATGCCCTGCAGTTCTGGCTTGTCTTCGAGGACGTTCGACTTGCCGATCTTGCCGAGACCGAGCGCCCGCAGCGTTCCCCGCTGCTTTGGCTTGGTGCCGATCATTGATCGGATCTGGGTGACCTTGAGCTGTGCCATCAGCTGGCCTCAACTGGTGCAGGAGCGCCACCGCGCTTGGTCTCGTTGTAGGCGTCGAGCAGACCCTTGGGGGTGAACTCGGCCGCATCGAGGCCACGCAAGCGAGCAATCTCGTCTGGGCGACGGAGCTTCTGGAGTGCGTCGATGGTGGCTCGGGCCACGTTGATCTGGTTGGCAGAGCCAAGCGACTTGCAGATCACGTCGCGCACGCCTGCTTCTTCGAGGATGGCGCGAGCAGCACCACCGGCGATGACGCCAGTACCTCGAGCAGCGGGCTTGAGCATGACCCGACCGGCACCGTTGATGCCGATGATTGGGTGGGTGACGGTGCCGCCGGCCATGGCGACATCAAACATCAGCTTGCGGGCCTCTTCGGTGCCCTTCTGGATAGCGAGGGGCACCTCCTTGGCCTTGCCATAGCCCAGGCCTACTCGGCCGTTGCCGTCGCCAAGGACAACAAGAGCGGTGAAGGCGAAGCGACGCCCGCCCTTGACCACCTTGGCCACTCGGTTGATGGTGATGACTCTGGACTCACGCCCATCGCCACGATCGTTTCGTTCGTTAGCCATGACGTCTCCTAGAACTCAAGCCCTGATTCACGAGCGGCGTCGGCAAGTGCCGCAACCCGTCCGTGGTACCTGTTGCCGCCGCGGTCGAAGACCACGGCGCTGATGCCGGCAGCTTTGGCCCGCTCGCCGAGGCGAGCCCCGACCGACTTGGCACCATCGACGGTGCCGCTACCGGAACGCAGGTCGCTTTCGTAGCTCGACGCAGACGCCAGCGTGGTGCCGGTGGTGTCGTCGATGACCTGAGCACTGATGTGCTTGTTTGAGCGAAACACCGCAACGCGTGGACGCTCCGGGGTTCCATTGATCTTTTTGCGGACGCGATGTTGACGTCGCGAACGGTGAGCGAGTCGGGGATTGGTTTTCGACCCCATCACTTACCTGCCTTTCCGGCCTTGCGTACGACGCGCTCGCCGACATAGCGAACACCCTTGCCCTTGTAGGGCTCGGGCTTGCGGTAGGAGCGGATGACCGCAGCCACCTGGCCTACGGCCTGCTTGTCGATGCCGACGACGCCAATCTTGGTTGGCTCCGGCACGTCGAAGGTGATGCCCTCGGGGGCCTCGACCTCGATGGTGTGGCTGTAGCCAAGGGAAAGCTCGAGCTTCGAGGGGCCCTTGGCGTTGGCGCGGTAACCGACCCCGATGATCTCGAGATCTTTGCGCCAGCCGTCGGTGACGCCGACGACCATGTTGTTGATCAGCGATCGGTTGAGGCCGTGAAGGGCCTTGACCGGGCGATCGTCGTTTTCACGCTCAACACTGATGCTGCCGTCGTCTACTGATGCAGAGATCTTGGCGGGAAGCTCAAGCGAGAGCTCGCCCTTCGGACCCTTGACCGAGACGTTGGCGCCACTGATGTTGACGTCGACCCCGCTAGGGACCGTGATGGGTGCACTTCCGATACGTGACATCTCGACCTACCAGACGTAGCACAGGATTTCGCCGCCGATCTTGCCCTTGCGGGCTTCACGATCAGTGACGAGTCCTTTGCTCGTAGAGAGCACGGCGACACCAAGGCCACCGAGGACACGGGGAATCTCGTCCGAGCTGGTGTAGACGCGCAGGCCGGGCTTTGACACCCGCTTGATGCCGCTGATCACACGCTCGCGCTCTGGCGAGTACTTCATGTTGATCGTGAGCGTCTTGCCGACACCGGTTGAGTTGTCTTCTGCATCGAACGAGGTGATGTAACCCTCGTCGAGCAGCACGTTGGCCAGCGCCACCTTGAGCTTCGACGAGGGCATAGCGACCTCGTCGTGCATGGCAATGTTGGCGTTACGGATACGCGTAAGCATGTCCGCGATTGGATCGGTCATCATGATGCGTACCTCCTCACCAACTGGCCTTCGTGACACCGGGAATTTCGCCGGCGTGGGCCATCGTTCGCAGGCAAACTCGGCAAAGACCGAACTTGCGGTAGACAGCCTTTGGGCGACCGCAGCGCTGGCAGCGGGGATAGCCCCGCACCTTGAACTTCGGTGTCTTCTTCAGCTTCTCGATAAGTGCTTTTTTCGCCATTACTGGGCCTGCCCATCGCGTCGGAACGGGAAACCGAAGGCTTCAAGGAGGGCCTTGCCTTCGGCGTTTGTCTTCGCTGTGGTCACGATCGTGATGTCCATCCCTCGGGTGACGTCGACCGTGTCGTAGTTGATCTCGGGGAACATGAGCTGCTCGTTGAGACCGAAGGTGTAATTGCCACGTCCGTCGAACGACTTCGGGCTGAGGCCTCGGAAGTCGCGGATACGGGGGATGGCCAGTGAGACGAGTCGATCGAAGAACTCCCACATGCGATCGCCTCGGAGCGTGACCTTGCAACCAATGGCGTTGCCCTCACGCAGCTTGAAGCTGGCGATGGACTTCGTGGCCTTGGTGATGACCGGCTTTTGGCCGGCAATCAAGGTGAGGTCGTTGACGGCGCCTTCAAGCAGCTTGGAGTTCTGCAGTGCGTCGCCGACGCCCATGTTGATCACGATCTTGTCGACTCGCGGCACCATCATGACGTTGGGCAGCTCGAGCGACTCTTTGAGGCCAGCAACGACCTCGTCTTGGTACTTGGCCTTCATGCGAGGCCGTGAATCAGTTGCCGTGCTCATTCGTGGTTGTCCTCAATCTTCTCGCCTGAGCGCTTGCACACTCGAATCTTGGAGCCATCGTCGAGCACCTTGTAACCAACACGGGTTGGCTTGCCATCGGCGGGGCTCAAGACCATGACGTTTGAGGCGTTCATTGGCATCTCTTTGTCGAGAATGCCGCCTGGCTCTTCAGCCGAGCGAGGCTTGGTGTGGCGCTTGGCGATGTTGTAACCCTCGACGGTTACCTTGCCGGTGGCCGGGAAGGCGGCAGACACGGTGCTTTCGCGACCAGCGTCCTTGCCGCTCATGATGCGAACTCGATCACCCTTGCGGATTTTCATTAGAGCACCTCCGGAGCGAGGGAAACGATGCGCATGAAGCGCTTGTCACGAAGCTCACGACCAACGGGGCCGAAGATGCGGGTCCCGCGGGGCTGCTTCTGGTCATTGATCAGCACGGCGGCGTTCTCGTCGAAGCGGATGTAGCTGCCGTCTGGACGACGCTTTTCCTTCTTCACGCGAACGACGACGCACTTGACGATCTCGCCCTTCTTGACGGCGGCGCCGGGAATGGCGTCCTTCACCGTGGCGACGAAGATGTCGCCAATTGAGGCGTAGCGGCGCTTTGAGCCACCGAGCACCTTGATGCACAGCACCTCGCGAGCGCCGGAGTTGTCGGCCACCCGAAGGCGTGATTCCTGCTGGATCATCGAGCACGCTCCAGAATCTCGAGCAGTCGCCAGCGCTTGAGCTTCGACAACGGCTTTGTCTCGACGATGCGAACCCGGTCGCCAGGATTGAGGGTGTTCTCCTCATCGTGGACGTAGTACCGCTTATGGGTCTGCACGGTCTTGTTGTACTGAGGGTGGCGTGAGCGGCGGGTCACTTCGACAACCACCGTCTTGTCCATCTTGTTGGCCACGACGTTGCCTTCGCGCACCTTGCGGCGGGCTCGGCTCTCAGGTGTTGTGGTCTCGGTCGTCACTACGACTCTCCCTTGCTGGCAGCAAGCTCACGGCTTCGCTGCTCGGTCCGGATCCGCGCCACCTGACGCTTCACCTCGGCGATGCGGGCCGTGTTTTCGAGCTGACCGGTGGCGAGCTGGAAGCGGAGGTTAAACAGCTCGCGCTTTCCTTCTGCCAGCGACTCGACGAGCTCGGCATCTGATTGGTCTACGACTGCGGAATCAGCCATCGAAGCCGTCCTCTCGGGTCACGACGCGGCACTTGATCGGCAGCTTCTGGATCGCACGCTCGAGCGCCTGCTTGGCGACGACTGGCTCGGGGTAGGACATCTCGAAGATGATCCGACCGGGCTTCACGACAGCGACCCAACGCTCAGGGTTGCCCTTGCCGGAGCCCATGCGGGTTTCGGCTGGCTTCTGGGTGACGGGCTTGTCGGGGAAGACGTTGATCCAGACCTTGCCACCACGACGAACGTGGCGGGTCATGGCGATACGTGCGGCCTCGATCTGGCGGGCGGTGAGCCAACCGGGCTCGAGCACCTGAATGCCGTATTCACCGAACGACACCGAGGTTGCACCCTTGGCCTGTCCGGTTCGGCGACCGCGGTGTTGCTTGCGGTGCTTGACTTTCTTGGGCATCAACATCAGTCCGCATCCCCTTCACGGAACTTGTCGTCGGACACCTTGTCTTTGAGGCTGGCCTCGATGGCCTCTTCCTCAGCGAGAAGGCGCTCGAACTCTGGGTCGGCCGGCTTGACCAACGGTGCTGGTTCTTCTGCAGCTGCTGCGTCTGCTGGAGCAGCGTCGGCGGCAGGTGCTGCTGCCTCTTCGGCCTTTGGACGACGAGACGATGACACGACGGGCATCGGGGCTTCGCCGCCAACTTCACCAACGGCCATGGCGGCCTCTTTGGTGGCCTTGTCGGTGGTGGCCTTGTAGGGCAGGATGTCGCCCTTGTAGAGCCACACCTTCACGCCGATACGACCGGCGGTGGTGTGGGCCTCGCGGAGGCCGTAGTCGATGTCGGCGCGGAGCGTGTGCAGAGGCACACGACCTTCGCGGTACCACTCGGTGCGACCCATCTCGGCGCCACCAAGGCGGCCCGAGCTCTGAATACGGATGCCCTTGGCACCAGCCTTCATGGCGTTCTGAACGGCGCGCTTCATGGCCCGGCGGAATGCCATACGGCCAGCGAGCTGATCGGCAACACCCTGGGCGATCAGTGCAGCGTCGAGTTCTGGCTGCTTGATCTCGATGATGTTGAGCTTGACCCGGGGGTTGCCCGTGATCTTGCCGAGGCCCTGACGAAGGCGGTCGGCTTCTGAGCCCTTGCGGCCGATGACGATGCCGGGGCGAGCCGTGTGCACGTCGATCTGCAGCTTGTCGCGGGTGCGCTCAACCTCGATGCGAGAGATTGCTGCGTTTGGCAGCTGCTCCATGAGGTACTTGCGGATATCGGAGTCCTCGATGAGGTACTGCCGGTACTCCTCGCGATCGGCGATCCAACGCGACTTCCAGTCGGTGGTGACGCCGAGGCGGAACCCGTACGGGTTGATCTTCTGGCCCATTACTCGGCCTCTCCTTCTTCGGCGGCTGCTTCCTTCTTCTGCTGCGACTCGGGCTTGGAGAACCCGGCAGCTTCAGCAGCCTCATCGCTGGCGAACCAGACCTCAGCCTTGGTGCGGCCGTAGAAGGGGCTGTCTTCGTTGTGGTAAAGCTTCGAGTCGGCATTGCCCTTGACCGGGAAGCCATCGGGCATCTGGTCGGGGTCGCCGTCGATCAGGGCGTGGCTGCCATCGCCGTAGGGGCTCTGGTCGGTCGCGTTGACCTCGCCGTCACCGTCTGAGTCGATGGTGTCGCTCGTTGCTTCGCTCTCGGACTCTGCTGTTGCATCGGCCGCATCGTCTGCGGCGTCATCGGCCGCATCGTCGGCGCCGGCGTCAACAGCAGCTGCGGTTGCCGCGGCGGCCGTTGCTTCTGTGGCACCACTGTCGGTTGCCTCGTCGGTTGCAGCATCGTCTGCTGCTTCGACGGCCTCTTCTTCTGCTTCGGCTGCGGCGTCTTCGCCACGGCTGGCGGCAACACGCTCACGTCGCTTGGCGGCGGCATCAGATGCGGCCGAGCCACGACCGCTTGTCTTCTCGCGAAGACGATCGAGTTCGTCCGTCGACAGACGGCTGACCACCACGGTGACGTGGCAGGTCTGCTTGTGAATACGACCGGCGCGGCCTCGTGCCCGGGGGCGGAAGCGCTTGAGCGTTGGGCCCTCGTCGGCGTAGCACGCTGAGACGTAGAGCTCTTCAGCTGGGATCTCGTCGTTGTGCTCGGCGTTAGCCACAGCAGAACGAAGGACCTTGTGAATCTCTTTGGCGGCAAGACGCTCGCTGAACACGAGGATCTGGCTGGCCTCAGAGACGTGCTTGTCTCGGATGAGGTTGAGCACAACACGGGCCTTGGAGGCCGACATGCGGAGGTAGCGAACCTGGGCCTTGGTGCCCGGACGCTCGTTGGTCTTCGTGCTCATCGACGTCCGACCTTTTCCTGGCCAGCGTGGTAGCGGAAGGTACGAGTCGGTGAGAACTCACCGAGCTTGTGACCAACCATCGACTCGGTGATGTACACCGGGACGTGCTTGCGACCGTCGTGAACGGCGATCGTGTGGCCGACCATGTCGGGGATGATGGTGGAGCGGCGAGACCATGTCTTGACGACACGCTTCTCGTTGCTCTCGTTGAGTTCGTCGACCTTCTTCAGAAGATGATCGTCGACGAAAGGACCCTTTTTCAGACTGCGCGGCATTGGTTACCTCCGTCCGCCACGGGTGCGCCGACGACGAATGATCTGCGCATCAGACTTCTTACCCTTCTTGCGGGTTCGCCCTTCGGGCTTGCCCCATGGCGACACCGGGTGACGTCCACCCGAGGTCTTACCTTCACCACCACCGTGTGGATGGTCGACCGGGTTCATGGCCACACCACGAGTCTGGGGGCGCTTGCCCTTCCAGCGTGAGCGACCGGCTTTACCGATCTTGATGAGTTCGTGTTCGGAGTTACCGACTTCGCCGACCGTGGCGCGGCAGTCGATGGACACCCGACGCATTTCGGTGGAAGGCAGACGCAGTGTTGCGGTGTTGCCTTCCTTGGCGACGAGCTGCACGCTCGTGCCGGCTGAACGAGCCATGCGAGCGCCGCCGGCTTCCTTCAGTTCGACGGCGTGCACGACGGTACCGACCGGGATGTAGCGCATCGGCAGGGCGTTGCCCGGCTTGATGTCTGATCCGGCGCCGGAGCTGACCTTGTCGCCAACGCTCAGACCACGGGGGGCGAGGATGTAGCGCTTCTCACCGTCGTGGTAGTGGAGCAAGGCGATACGGCAGTTGCGGTTCGGGTCGTACTCGATCGATGCAACGGTGGCGGGAACGCCGTCCTTGTTGCGTCGGAAGTCGACAACGCGATAGCGCTGCTTGTGGCCGCCACCGCGGTGACGGGCCGTCTTGCGGCCGTAGTTGTTGCGACCACCGGTGGATGACTGCTTTGCGAGCAGCGACTTCTCCGGTGTCGAACGAGTGATCTCAGCGAAGTCCGAGCTGGTCTGAAAGCGACGGCCGGGGCTGGTTGGCTTGCGTTTGCGAATACCCATCTGTATCGACCTCAGCTCGTGAAGAGCTCGATCTCGCCCTCAGAGAGGGTGACGATCGCTCGCTTCTTGTCGGGGCGCTTGTGAATCGTGTTGGTGCGCCGACTGCGGACACGCTTGCCCTTGCGGTTGAGCGTGTTGACTCGGGAGACCTTGACGCCGTCAAAGATGGTTTCGATGGCGGCCTTGATCTCGGGCTTCGATGCCGACTTGGCGACCTCGAATGTGTAGGTGTTGGACTCTTCAACCTGGAGGTACGTCTTTTCGGTGACGACCGGGCGAAGGATCACGTCGTGCGGATCTTTCATGACTGATCTCCAGTGGTTTCTGAAGGAAGTGTCTGCTGTGAGAAGACGACGCAGTCGTTGACCAGCACGTCGTAGGTGTTGAGCTGGTCGGCCTGCAGCACGTGGGCTTCTGGCAGGTTGGCGAAGCTCTTGACGGCGTTGGTGTCTTCGCGGTCGACGACCACGAGCACCTTGCCCTCGGCGCCAAGCTCACCAAGCGTCTTCACGGCCTGCTTGGTTGAGGGAGCGTCGAAGTTCCAGTCTTCAACAACGATGACCTTGCCTTCAGCGGCCCGGTCAGACAGTGCTGAGCGAAGTGCGAGGCGCTTCATCTTCTTGTTGGTGCGCTCGGCGTAGTCACGAGGCTTTGGTCCGTGAGCGATACCACCACCGATCCAGATCGGTGAGCGGGTGGAGCCGGCGCGGGCTCGGCCCGTGCCCTTCTGCTTCCACGGCTTGGCGCCACCACCGCGGACCTCGGCCCGGGTCTTGGTGCTGTGGGTGCCGGCTCGGCGAGCGGCGAGCTGAGCGGTAACGACCTGGTGCATGACACCAACGTTTGGCTCGATGCCGAATGTTTGCGGGTCGAGTTCGACGGTGACCTTCTTGACTGCCATCAGACCTGGACCTTCCTGCTCTTGACGGCGTCACGGATGATGACGGTGCCGCCCTTTGGACCGGGGACCGAGCCCTTGACCAGGATGAACTCCTGCTCGGCTTCGGCCTTCACGATGGTGAGGTTCTGCGTGGTCACACGCTCGCCACCGGAACGACCAGCCATCTTCGTGCCCTTGAAGACACGAGCTGGTGTTGCGCACTGGCCAATCGAGCCAGGCATGCGGTGCACGAGGTGGGCGCCGTGTGTGGCGCGCTGACCGGCGAAGTTGTGGCGCTTCATGACACCGGTGAAGCCCTTGCCCTTGCTGGTGCCAACGGCGTCGACAACGTCGCCGGCTTCGAAGGTCTCGGCGGTGAGTTCCTGCCCGACCTCGAACTCCGACACGTCGTCGAAGCGCAGCTCAACAAGCTCACGGCCCGGGACAACGCCGTGCTTGGCGTAGTGACCGGCCTTTGGCTTGGACAGCTTCTTTGCGTCCTTGGTACCGACAGCAACCTGGATGGCTGCGTAGCCATCGTGGTCTGCGGTCTTGATTTGTACGACACGGCACGGGGTGACCTTGACCACCGTGACGGGGACAATCTTGTTGTCCTCGTCCCATACCTGTGTCATGCCGACTTTTTCGCCGACAATCGCCTTCTGCGTCATTGTTTGTTCTTCCGTCAGCGGGCCACCATGCAGCAGCCGTTCACGTGAGTGTTGTGTTCTGTTCGTATGCGGCCTGCAGGCACACCAATCGGAGGGAAGGCGCAACTGCGGGCTTTAAGACTGTTGCTGAGGGGTACTCGACGATGATCGTCATCGAGCCTGCTCAGACGGGAACTGCCCAGTGTCAACCGGACCGAGTAAACCTATCGCCCCTTCCACGTTCCTCCACCCGTGCAAAAAATTCCCCACGCTCCCTCTCCCCCACCCCTCAACCAACCTCGTTCTGGAGGCCGTAGACCACGTTTCGGTGCTCTACAGCCTCCAAAAGCGGAAGAAAAGCACAGAACCCGAGCCTTGAGGCCCGGGTTCTGTCAGTTCTGTCGGCGCAAGCCGAGAGCGGATTCGGCGCTTAGAGCTGCTGAATCTTGATCTCGATGTCGACGCCAGCCGGCAACTCAAGACGCTGGAGTGAATCCACCGTCTTGGGATTGGGCTCGAGGATGTCGATCAGGCGCTTGTGCACCCGCATCTCGAAGTGCTCGCGGCTGTCCTTGTCCTTGTGAGGTGACCGAATCACACAGAAACGGTGCTTCTCAGTAGGAAGAGGAATCGGGCCACGGAACTCGGCGTTGGTGCGAGCGACCGTTTCGACGATCTTCTTTGTCGACTGATCCACGACCTCGTGGTCATAGGCCTTGAGGCGGATGCGGATCTTCTGCTTGGCTGCCATGTTCAGACTCTTTACTTGACGATCTTCGTGACACGGCCAGCACCGACGGTGCGGCCACCCTCACGAATGGCGAAACGGAGACCGTCGTCCATCGCGATCGGGTTGATCAACTCAACCGACATCTCGGTGTTGTCGCCCGGCATGCACATCTCGGTGCCTTCCGGAAGCGTCACCGTACCGGTGATGTCGGTGGTGCGGAAGTAGAACTGCGGGCGGTAGTTCCCGAAGAACGGCTTGTGACGGCCACCCTCTTCCTTGGTGAGCACGTACACCTGTGCTTCAAAGTCGGTGTGAGGAGTGATCGATCCTGGCTTGGCCAGAACCTGGCCACGCTGGACCTCGTCCTTTTCAATGCCGCGGAGCAGGGCGCCGATGTTGTCGCCAGCCTGACCTTGGTCGAGGAGCTTGCGGAACATCTCAACACCGGTGCAGGTGGTGGTCTGCGTGTCCTTGATACCGATGATCTCGAGAGCGTCGCCGGTGTTGACGATGCCCTGCTCGACCTTGCCGGTGACAACCGTTCCACGACCCGTGATCGAGAACACGTCTTCGATCGGCATGAGGAATGGCTTGTCGAGATCACGCTCAGGAAGCGGGATGTAGGAGTCGACGGCGGCCATGAGTTCCATGACCTTGTCGCCGGCATCGCTGTCACCCTCGAGTGCCTTGAGTGCACTGACGTGCACGACGGGGCAGTCGTCGCCTGGGAAGTCGTACTCGCTCAGAAGCTCACGGGCCTCGAGCTCAACGAGCTCGAGGAGCTCTTCGTCATCGACCATGTCGGCCTTGTTCAAGGCAACAACAATGGCGGGCACGCCCACCTGGCGAGCAAG
>CALLGK010000324.1 GCA_938009905.1 uncultured Acidimicrobiales bacterium
AACGGCTCGGGTCGTGCAAGCAGGGCGCGTAACGCGGCGGGCCCGTTCGTGGCGGGACGGAGAAGATCGGCCATGCCGCCATTGTGGCGTGCCGGGCCGACAGCGAGGTCATCGGCAGCGGGGTCATTGCCGCTGCGATGATTGACAGGGAGCTGCCGAACGGGGAGAGCTACGTTGGCCGGTGTGACTGATCGAGCGGCGTTCAACAATGACCTGGCATGGGGGAGCGCACCAGGCTTACTCGTGGTCGACATGTGCCAGGCGTACTTCGACGCCACATCGCCGCTGTTTCTCAACCGGCCAGAGGTGGTCGACAGGAACATTGAGTTGGTGGCCGCGGCTCGACAAGCCGGCCTGCCCGTGCTGTGGAGCCGTGTTGAGTTTGAACCAGGTGGGGCGAACGGCGGCGTGTTCTATCGCAAGGTCGGCGCACTCAGCGTGTTTGACCGAGGGGGCAAGCTTGGCGATTGGGTCGAGGGGCTCACCCCCGCCAGCGACGACATTGTGATCACCAAGCAGGGCGCCTCGAGCTTCTTCGGTACCGATCTTGATGAGGCACTCGCAGGCCTCGGGGTCGACACGCTGCTGATCGGTGGCGTGTCAACGAGTGGGTGCGTGCGGGCAACCGCGCTCGACGCATGTCAGTCGAACTACGTGCCCGTCGTGGTTGCTGAGGCGTGTGGTGACAGAATGGCCAGCGTCCACGACGCCAGCTTGTTTGACCTGGCGGCCAAGTACGCCAACGTCGAGCGTCTGGCTGATGTGCTCGCCCGGCTGGCCTCGTAGCGACGACGACGGGCGCTCCATGTCGAGCGCTGAGATCGGGAATGGTCGTCCACGGGAATCGCGACGCGCTTCCGTGCTAAACGACATGCATGGACCTTGGCATTTTCATTCCCATCGGCAACAACGGCTGGATGATGTCGGAGAACTCTCCGCAATATCCCCCCTCATTCGAGTTGAATCGCCAGGTTGCTGAACGGGCTGAAGCCGCTGGCTACGACTTCCTCCTGTCGATGGTGAAGCTCCGGGGCTTTGGCGGCAAGACGGAGTTCTGGGACCACAACCTCGAGTCGTTCACGCTGATGGCAGGCCTGGCCGCAGTGACCGAGAAGATCAACCTGTTCGCTTCCGTCGCGCTGCCCACGATGGAGCCGGCCATGGTGGCTCGCATGGCCTCCACCATCGACGACATCTCCGATGGCCGCTTCGGCATCAACATCGTGTCTGGTTGGAACCAGATCGAGTACTCGCAGATGGGCGTATGGCCCGGCGACTGGTACTACGAGAAGCGCTACGAGTACGCCACTGAATACGTGAAGATCATGAAAGAGCTCTGGTCGACAGGCGTCAGTGACCTCAAGGGCGAGTACTTCCAGATGGACGATTGCCGCCTGTCGCCACCACCGAAGAACGGCGGCGTGCCGCTGGTGTGTGCTGGCCAGTCGGACGTCGGCATGGACTTCTGCGCCAACTACGGCGACTTCCAGTTCATCATTGGCACCGGCGATCTCGACGTGGTGCGCGGCGACGCCAGCCGCCTCATGGCCGCAGCCGAAAAGAGCGGCCGCGATGTGGGCGTTTACGTGCTGTTCCAGATCACCATGGGCGAGACGGACGAAGAAGCCGAAGCCAAGTGGCAGCACTACAAGGACGGCGCCGACCTCGACGCCATCAAGTTCATGACCGGCCAGGCCGAGCTCGACACCGCAGGTGCGACCGCCGAGAAGATCACCGAGATGCAGGGTGCGTTCAACCTCAACATCGGACCCATCGTCGGTAGCCACGCCACCATCGCCGCCAAGCTCGACGAAGTGGCGCAAATTCCTGGCGTGAAGGGCGCCATGTGCGTCTTCGACGACTACCCAACCGCCACACAAGAGTTTGGTGAGAAGGTCATGCCGCTGATGTCAAGCCGCAAGTAGCCGCCGTTCGAACAGGCACCTGACCCAGTTTGAGGTTGGTGACAGTGGGGCGACGCAGGCGAGGACTTGGCTAGCGAAGCGAAGCGGAGCTAGACCCGCAGCGGCGGCGCACCGCTGGCACCAACCGGTACTGAACGGGAGGGTTGAAAGGCTGCGAGAGCAGTTATGCTCTGGAGTCGATCTACGCCCCGAGCGGGCCCGCGCCTACCGAGGACATCATGGCTGTTCCAAAGAAGAAGACATCAAAGGCCAAGACTCGCAGCCGTCGTGCCTCCAGCTGGAAGCTCGACGCTCCGGCGAAGAGCGTGTGCCCCCGCTGCTCATCAGCCAAGCTCCCTCACCGAGTGTGTGGTAGCTGCGGTTGGTACGCCGGTCGTCAGGCCATCGAAGTCGACTGACCCGCATGGGTGAGGTGGGCGCCGCCGCCCAATCGGCCGACTCGGCCGGCACCCCACTACCCGTTGCTGTCGATGCAATGGGTGGCGACAGCGCGCCCGAATCCATCGTTGCTGGCGCCAAACGAGCCGTCGAGCAATTCGGCATACCGGTCCTGCTGGTAGGTCGCCCAGACGAAATGGGCGATGTCGGCGACATTCCCGTGCTCCCGGCCAGCGAAGTCATTGCGATGGATGCCGAACCGGCCAACAGTGTTCGACGTATGAAGGACTCCTCGGTCGTGCGAGCGGCAGAGGCCGTGCGCGACGGTGCTGCCTCTTCGCTGCTGAGCGCTGGCAACACCGGTGCTGCGATGGCCGCATCGTTGCTTCGGATGGGTCGGATCAAGGGCGTGTCACGTCCGGCAATCGCCGTGCCGTTCCCCGTCCTTGGATCGACGCCAACCACGCTGCTCGACTGCGGCGCTAACGCCGACTGTCAGCCGGAATGGCTCGTGCAGTTCGCCCAGCTCGGTTCCATCTACGCCAGAACCCGATTCGGCATCGAAACACCACGCGTCGGCGTGATGACCATCGGTGAAGAAGCCGGCAAAGGCAATCAGCTGGTGAAAGACACCTGCGTCCTGATGGAAGAGGGCAGTTGGATCAACAACTGCGGTGCCACGTACGTGGGCAACCTCGAAGGGCGAGATCTGATGACGGGCGTTGCCGACGTCATCGTGTGCGATGGGTTCACCGGCAACATCATTCTGAAATCGCTCGAAGGCGGCATCGGGGTTGCCCTCGATGCGGTTCGCGATGTGCTCGACAGCGTCGACGTTCCAGAAGTGGCAGAGCACGTGCGGCCCAAACTCGAGCCCGTCTTTGACGAGCTCGACGTCGACACCAGGGGTGCCGCAATGCTGCTTGGTACCCGCGGAGTCAGCATGATTGCGCACGGTTCGTCATCGCCAGCGGCCATCGCGAATGCGATCCGGACGGCTCATGAGATGGCCGAGGTTGGCATCGTTGGCAACATTCGGGCCATGGTCGAAGCCGGTCGGTAAGCCAGGGAGACAACGGCATGGGTAGCGAAGGCAAACCGGATCTCGTCCTCGACGAACTCGACGAGAAGTTCGCCGCCTTCCAGGCTTTTCGGAAGTCTGATGCCGATGCATCGAACGCCATCCTGGGCGACCTCGGTGCGAGCGACGACGTCGACCGAGACATCGTGCTCGAGCTGTCGTCACCGGCTCCGCTCGGTCACCCAGACAGGTTTACTGAGGCCCACCGCCTCGTGATGCGAGCGCTTGAGGTGCTTGACCGCAACGGTGCGCGTGGAGCCACGGTGCGAGCTCGCTGGCTGGGCCCGCTTCGGCCCATCGCCCAGTTCATCGTTGGGTTGGTCACGCAGTTCATCGTGCGTCGCTACCAGGCCACGGTCATCAACGATCTGGTCAATCTCTACGCTCGGCGAGAAGCGAACTGCACAATCAACGATCCGAGCCTTGCGATGTTGGCTCGAGCCCGGATCCATGCCGAGCGACTGGCCCCAGGGTTCCGTCGGAACCCGCTGGGTGTGCCAACGTTCTTGCTCGGTGGCGCCATTGTCTCGAGTGCTCTCTCTGCCCTCCAGCAGTTCCTGGTGTCGAGCCTCGAATCAGCGATCTTGCGAATCGTGGTCACGGTTGTGTTGTACGGCCTGATCTTGAGCGTTGGGTGGGCGGTACTTCTTGGATCGGCGGCCTCGCGCCGACGAATTGGGCTGACGCTCGACGGGCCGCTGCAGGCCCTCTACCAAGTGATCGGCCGGTGCGGAAAGCCGCCAAAGGACCAGTCGCGCGTCTTTGCGCTGATCGCGATCATTCTGATTCTGGTGTCTGGTCTCGTTGTGCCTCTGGGCCTCCTCGCCGCCTGGTTACTGGGCTTGTAGCACCGGCTCGCCGGCCGGCAGCGCCCGCCCTACCAGCTTTTCCACAGGTTTTCCACAAAACCCCGAAATGTGAGAAGTGGCGATACAATTCGACCGCTTGCAGCCCGCTTCAGGGCTGCGTCCTCGGGGGATCTGTCTGTGTTTCCCGGTTCGAATGCCACCAGACGAGACAGGTGAAAATGCCAGCAGAAACTCACATGTCCCAGTCGCCCATGTCCCGTGCTGACGTCGTCACGCTGGTCCGGGATCGACTGGCTGACATCCTCGAGATCGAGCCAGAAGACATCAAAGAAGGCGACTCGTTTGCCGACGACCTCGAGGCTGATTCTCTGGCCCTCATCGAGCTTGTCGAAGCACTTGAAGAAGAACTCTCTGACCGCAC
>CALLGK010000325.1 GCA_938009905.1 uncultured Acidimicrobiales bacterium
TCAGCTCCGTCGAGATCCTGGCAATGAGCGAGTACGCCGACACATCGACGCCGGTGACGTTCTTGAAGTCAACAACAACGATGGAGGGCAGCTCACCTTGTGTTTGATCAGCGACGTCCAATTGCGTTTCGAGTGATGTGACGGAGCCAAAGAACAGGTATCCCTGCAGCTCAACGACTCGCATGTGGCGGCCATTCTCGGCCAGCACCGATCGTTGCCAGGCCGGTCGATCGACGCGCGAACGGATCTCGCCACCAGAGCGGGCAAGTCGAATGGGGTCGATTCGGCTGTATCGCACAACGAAGACACCGCACGCCGCAACGATGCCAACCCCAATTCCGGGCAGGACACCGAAGACCGCGATGGACGCCAAGATCGCAACCCCGAGCAACTGCTCGATTCGGTTCGCTACGCGGATGATGTCGCGGGTCCAGTCAGCGAGCAGCCCAAGGCCAACGCCGATGAGAAGGCCTGCGACCAAGAACCGCGGCACATAACCGATCACGGTCACGCCAACGACTCCGAGAACGACAAGTGCGATGCCGATCAGAACCGTCGTGCTGCGACGCGCCGAGCCCAGTCTGTTCAGCATCATCGTGTCGCCAAGAGCATGGAAGCTCGGGGCCGGTGCAAGAGGCGACACGATCATGCTCGCCAGGCCGGTTGCTTTGAGCTCCTGGTCGATGTCTGTTCGATTCCTGGACTGCGTGGCGATACCGGTCAGGTTGAGGAGAAGGGCAACGACGGAGACGCCAACCACGCTCGCAATGCCGGGACCCGAATCGACGACTCCTCCCCAGTTCACAGCAGTGAGTTCAGCCGCCGACACGGGTCTGATGGCGCCGCTATCGGGAAAGGGCCCGATCAGCCAGCCACCCGTTTGAGCTGCTGAGACAGACGAGGCAGCGGTTGCGACGGCGTAGAACGCTCCGAGGGCACTGATAGTGACGAGTCCGACCGTGTACGGCGGAAGTCGGCGCGTCTCGGTGACAAGCCAGAAGATGACCCCGAACACAAGTGCCGGCCACCAGAACTTGGCAAGGGCACCAACATTCAGTCGCCAGATGTCGGACCAGTGAATCGATGTTCCGGTTGCGACATCAGCGCCGCCTCGTACGAGAAGCCAGCCGGTGCCGGCCATGAACGCCCCAACGACGGTGGTTGGCAGAAAGCGAACGAGGCGGCCGAGTCCGAAGAATCCAACATTCCACATCGCGACGCCAGTAGTCAGCGTGACAAGGGCTAGCAGGACGAAGACGTCTGCGATACTCGTCGCCGGGTGGCCAGCCACGAGCTGTGCCGTCACGGCGACCATCACGATCGCCGGGGCGTCTTGGGTGATGACGGCAACGGGCACAATCGTCGTCCGAAGTCCAACGATGACGGTGGTGATTCCTGCCGCCACCACAAAGGCTGCGATGGCTCTCGGTAGACCAGCAGCTAGCGGTCCGGCGAAAATGAGCGCAGCCATCGAGATCGACATGCCTGCGCTCTGCAACGTCATGAGCATGCTGCTCACGAGCTCTGTGGACGTGAGGGTCGAACGGTTCGCATCGCCGATGGTGTGGATCTCGACTGAGTTTGTTGTCATGCAATCGATGCTTCGACAGAGGCTGCAAGCTGTGTCGCTTCGCTCGCTTCGATTGCAAACCCGTACCGTTCAGATGTCGCTTGAACGTTCTCGATCAACTCCTCGAGTTCGGGAGACGCTGCCTCGGCCAGTAGGAGTGTCTCGCAGAGATAGCGCCGAGCCTGGGTTGCGAAGTAGACGAATCCAGCTTGGTCCGCTTGAGCGATCGCCTCCCGGAAGAGCTCTTCGGCTTCTGAAAGATTGCCGAGTCCGAGATGCGCTTGACCGAGAGCCGTGGACACCTGACCGCCTAAGCATGCGCCCAGTCCAATGATCGCGATGCGGCCTCGAAATGGCGACAGCTTGTCGAGCACGTCGTTGCAGATCGTCTCGTCACCAAGCTTGAGGCCGAGCAGGCCGAGGTGGTAAACGCTGGCCATCCAGTAGTAGTCGGGCTGTGGGTTTGGATTGAGCGCAATCGCAGCGAGGGCGGCCTCGGTGTCTCCTGCATCGAGGTAGGCCTTGGAGACGGCGTAGTTCCACTTCATTGCCCACTCAGGTGTTTCGTCGTACTCGTTGGCGGCCTCGAAGAGCGAGAGGAGCATGTCGGCGAGGGTGCCCTGTGTAACGGCAACAGATGCCTGTTGTATGACGCATACGCCGAACGAGTCAACTGGCTGCGTCTCGAATTGGCTGTACTTCTCTTCAATCATCCGGGGAGCTTCTGGCTCGCAGCGAGCGATGGCGATCGCCGACGCAAAGTGAGAAACCAGGAACGCCGGCCAGTATTCGTTTGTGGCCTCGACGAGGTGCGCCAACTCGTCGACGAGTTGCTCCGCTTCCTCGACGTTTCCATGGCTGATGAGATCGAGCACGATGAACCACGATCCGACGAAAAGCAGATCCCGGTCACCCGTTGCTCGGCCAATGCGGCGGACTTGGTGGGCGAGCTCACAGCGCCGCGTGTCCCGATGCGGTTCATGGAACGTGATGAGTTCCGCGGCAAGGGCAGTGCCCTGCACCGCAAGGTCGCCGCTTTGTTCAGCAAGCGATTGCGCTTCTTCAATGATGACCGTTCGCTCCTCTACCGTCGCGTAGTACGTGAGGTTCACGGCTAATGCCGCCAATACCCGCGCCCGGTCGGGGCTCTCGGGCCCAAGTAGCAAGAGGGCGTCCTCACACATCTCAACGATGTCGGTGTCGACGACCTCAGCCTCGGGGTACCACGCCCCGGGTCTCATCATGGCCACAGCGCACGATGCGAGGAGCTCGCCGTTGAGGGTTTTGCGAGCCAGCGTGGCTGCTTGCAACAACTCGGGTCGGTACTCGTCCTTCCCGAGCTTCCGCAGCGACAGGCCGAGGCCGTAGTGCACCTCGGCAGCAGTTGAATCGTCGTCGCCGTCAACCGTAAGGAGATCAAGAATCTGCCGATGGCGGTCCACTGATGAATCCCACGCCGCAGCATCCATGTCTCGCGCCGCGGCCTGCCGCAGGTAGCGGACGGCCTTTGCCCGAGCGTCGTGACCGATCGCGGCTGACCAGTGCGCCGCCAACAAATCGATGTGGTTCGGCCGCACTACCTCGAGGGCATTAGCAATCTTCTCGTGAATGACCGCACGTTGTGTCGGAGTCAACTCGCGAAGCAGTGCTTCGCGGGTCAGTTCGTCGCTGAACGTTGCGCCGCTGCTTGCCGGAGCCTCAATGATCAGCCGAGCATTGACCGCGGCGTCAAGGCACTCGAGGATGGCGGCCAGCGGTCGGTCCAGGGCGTATGCAACGACCTCGTGGTCAAACGTGATGCCGACCACCGCGGCAGTCGAGAGGACCTCGATGGCCTTTGGCCCCAAGCGGTGCGCTCGCCGAGCCATCAACTCGACGAGCGAGTCTGGCAATGCCAGCTCGGTCTCGCTCGTGAGTGTCCACCGACCTGTGCTGTCGTGGTTCAGGGAGTTGCTCTCGAGGAGGTGATCGATCAGCTCCTCGATGTAGAGGGGGCTGCCCCCAGTCACGTCGATGAGCAGGCGCGCGATGTCGAGGTTGTCTTCGCTCTCGGGTGCCAGTGTGGAAAGCATGGCCACGACGTGCTCGGTGCCAAGGCGGTCAAGACGAAGATGGTGCGCTCCATCGTCTCCTCTTTTGGAGCCGAGGAGCAGTTGCACGTTTGATGCTCTGTCGAGGTGCTCAGATCGACACGTTGCCATGATGGCGAGTCGGCCGTGTCCGGGGTGTGTGAAGAGGCGGGCGATCAACTGCATGGTGTCGACGTCGGCCCACTGGATGTCGTCGATCACGAGTAGGACGGGACGTTCGACCGACAGTTCTCGAAGGTCCGTGGCGACGGCGTCGAGGAGCTCGCGCTGATCGGCGACGAAGCCGGATGAGTCGAGGGTGGTGAGGTCTGGCGCAACCTGAGCCGCTTGTTCGAGTGCGGCGGCGACGGGCGCGTATGGAATGCGGATGTCGTTGTCGCAGATGCCATGCAACACGATCGCTCCGGCGAGGTGAGCCTTGGCCGCCGCTTCACGAACGAGTCGCGTCTTGCCTACGCCTTCCTCACCCGTTACGACCGCGACTGCGACGGATCCCGTCAACGCGTGTCCCCACACCGAGGCCAGTTGTTGCTCTTCGTCGGCCCGGCCGACCAACGGAAATGTCGTTGGCCTGGTGAGCGTGTCGGGCAGGGGCATCGCCATTGGGAGCGCTGGCCTTGATGAGAAGACCTCGACAGGGTCTGCGATGCCATTGAGCTCGAATTGCTTGGAAGACGCCGACCGTTCCCTTCCTCCGATCGCTGCGACATCGTTGGTAAAGACGGTTCGCGATGAACCTGCCGACGGTTCTACAGCCCCGTCTGACTGGCTCGTCCCGGTCTGTTCGATGGTGAGCTGATCGGTCTTTAGGTCAAGCAGCCTTGCCGCTTCGACGACGGCGATGCCGTATGCCCGATCTTCAACCATGGCGACCTCGCCGACGGAGACTGCCACCGAATACTCGTAGCGTCCCGTTCGGTCGTGTCGCAGGTTGTTCAAGGCACTGGCCGAGTGGAGGGCGACGGCTGCGTCGACTGCTGCGGTGCAAGACGAGAAGACAGCGAGGTGTCCGGCCTTGTTCCTGTCGACGATGCGGCCACCGTGTGCGCTGATTGTTGCCGCGCCGTCGAGCTGGGCCCTCGTGAGGTTGTCGATGATCTCTTCCGAGTCTTCGAGATCGGTCATCATGACGGCCTGAATGCGGCTGTCGGCGTCGGAAGCTGTGGCGTCAGCGGCCGTGTCGATATCGACAGAGAGCAAGCGGGCGTAGCCATCCGTCGCGGTATCGATGCGGAAACCCTTGATACCGCGAACGCACGACACGACGGTTCGGTCGATGAGAACGTCGCCCGGAGCACACGCGTTGTCGAGTGCCTCGAGCCACCGCTCAACGAACGGGGGCAATACCCCGTCGTGGCCAACGTCCGCAATCAAGATGACAGTGCGCAGTTGCAGCTCGTCGTGTTGTGCAGCCCGTTCCTGCAGCGACCGTGCGGCGCGTAGCGCCTCTACAGCCGAGGTGAAGCCTGTGATGACACCGTCGCCTCGTTTGTCGAGCACCTTCCCGTTCGAGAACTCATCTGCGACTAGTCGGTCAAACCAACTGAGGGACGAAATTGCATCTGAAACGCCTCGTTCAGTAAGGAACGCAGTTGATCCAACAACATCGCTCGACACAATGGCCAGCGTCTCAACATGCCCGGATCCCCCCATATTGGGGAATCCTAGTACCGGTCTCGGCCGCTCAACCCACCAGCAATCGTTGATACTCGGTGAGTTCTGGCACCGGCGGGAGTTGGTACTTGCCGGTGTCAGCCGCCAGCACGTTGGGGAACTTGTCCGCATTCACCCATACGTCACTCCAGTTGGTGGTCGACGTTCGTTTCGCCACGGCCGCTCGGCGACGCTCGATCACCTCGGGGTTCGACCGAGCCTTGGGCATCATGCAGATGAGGCTCACCGCTCG
>CALLGK010000326.1 GCA_938009905.1 uncultured Acidimicrobiales bacterium
GACACAAGCCCAAGCAAATGTGATCGTCGAACTGGGCGGACGACTGGCGCAGGGATACCTGTTCCACCAGCCAGTGAACCGGACAGACCTGCGTCGCCTGCTCGACGCCGCACCAGAGCATCAGTTGTAGCCAACAACAACGGTGCTCAGTGGTCGATCACGGGCAGCAGTGCGGCGGCCACCTCTGCCGGCTTCTCCTCGTGAGATAGCAAGCCCGCTCCCTCGATCTCGGTGAGCGTCGCATCTGGAAATGTCCCGACCATCTCGCGCGCCCAGGCCACGGGGAAGAACGGATCCTCAACACCCCACACGAGGGCCACCGGCACGTCGAACCTCGGATGGAGGTCAGCGTGGGCAGCAAAGTCACTCAGATCGAGACTCTTGAGGAGCTTCATGGCTGCCTCAAGCTTGTTCGGGTCGTCGTGGAGCGGACGGAGAAAGAACTCCTCAAACTCGCCATCGAGCAGGCTGGCGTCATGAAACGCATCGCCCAGCACGAACTTGTTGCGACGCAAGCGAGGTTGCAGCGCAAGCCAGCGGAGAGCCGCTCCGAACCCGGGCACGTTTCGATTGGCGAGGAAGAGCCGGAAGCGCACGCTCGGTTTCAGCTGCTCGGTGTTGATGAGACCAAGGGCGCGAAGACGCGGATCTCCGACCATCGCATGACGTGCGATTAGTCCACCCGCGTCGTGACCAACGATCGCGAGCTTGTCGACCCCGAGGCCGTCGACGACGCGTTGAACGGTGGTCTTGTGCTGGTCCACGCTCATCGGTGTGTCCGCATCGAAGCGGCTCGACCCAGCGCTCGGAAAGTCCATCACATGGCACGTCACGTGCTCGACAAGGTGTGGCAGGAGTTTGCGAAAGGTCGCGCCGCTCACCGGCCAGCCGTGCACGAAGAGCACGTCGGGACCAGACCCCACCGTTCGAATGGCAGCTTCGCCTGCACCGACATCAATCCACCGGTCTGGCTCGGCGCGGAAGAGCTCGCTGGCTTGAGCTTGCGTCAGGTTCCCCATGACCGAAACGTAGCGGGTGGGTCGATGAACGCAGAACTGGAGGCCCCCACCGGTTTCTGCCGGTGCAGGCCTCCAGTTCCGGAGGAAATGAGAGAGGGTGTCTGTGCGAGCGTCAGCTCGAGACGGCCTCTTGGGTCATCCGAGTGAGGATGACTTCGATGAGGGAGATCAGCGAGGTCTTCACCGACTCACGCTCACGAGCGTCGCAGGAAACCACGAGGGTCTCTTCCGACAACTGCAGCGCCTGTCGCACATCGCCGAGGTCATGGGACAGTTCACCGTCGAACTGGTTCACCGCAACCACAAACGGGATGCCCTTGGCCTCGAAGTAGTCGACCGCATAGAAGCAGTCGGCGAGGCGACGGGAGTCGACCAGCACGATGGCGCCGAGGGCACCAGCGATCAGATCGTCCCACATGAAGCCGAACCGATCCTGACCTGGCGTACCGAAGAGGTACAGCACCAAGTCGTTGTCGATCGTGATTCGACCGAAGTCCATGGCGACCGTTGTGGTCGTCTTCGTCGAGACCTTGCTCGTGTCGTCAATGCCGACACTGGCGCTCGTCATCGACGCTTCGGTACGAAGCGGGTCGATTTCGGAGACGGACCCAACGAACGTCGTCTTACCGACACCGAAGCCGCCTGCGACGACGAATTTGGCCGATACCGGATTGTTGTCTTTGTCAGCCATTTCCTACAGCCTCCGCACGCCAGCCATAAGACGGCTGATCAGTTCGATGTCATTCGTTGATTCGTTTGTGACAGTGCGGTGAGCCCGCAGCTGTCCAGATTCGATGAGGTCGCCCACCGCAACTCGTACAACACCAGATGGCATGCCGAGGTGCGCCGAAAGCTCAGCGATCGAGATGGAGTTGCTGCTCATCTCAAAGATGCGTGCAGCTTCAAACCGGAGCATCGAACCGTCTGCTCCGTCCACTCGTTGGACAAGTGTCTCGAGCTTTGTTTCCACAGAGCTCGTCGTCCTACCGGACGTAACGAGAAAGGGACGGATGAAGTCCTGTTCTTCCTCGAAGATTGGTTGATCGTCATCATGCGCCATCGTGTTTCACCACCTTCTCTCGGCAGGTAAACCGAATCTCAGATTGCAAGAGTGTTCTTGAGTTCTGAGATCAGTTCAGGGGTGAGTACTCGACCGGCGCGCTCAGCGAAGATCGTCATCTCATAAGCCACAAAGCCGATGTCTGAGTCCTTGCGAGCAACGACGCCCAGGACAGATCCATGAGCGATGTTGGCGATGAGCAGGTAGCTGCGATCCATCTCGATCACGACTCGCTGCACTGAGTCCTCGGCGAAGCACCGAGCTGCACCGAGCGTCAGGCTGGCGAGTCCAGAGGTGATGGCACCGAACTGGTCTGCCGTTGCCGACGGGAGCCCGTCGGAGGCAGCAAGTTTGATGCCGTCAGCTGAGACGGCCACTGCATCGTCGACACCAGTGGTCTCGGCGACGAAGTTGTTCAGAAGGAACGCAAATTGCTCTGTTCCGCTTGTCATGTCAATCAATCCTCACCCTGGGTGTCGGTTTCGTTCTCATCTGCGTCTTCCAGACCTCGGGACACACCCGAGCTGAAGGCCGACATGAGAGACGAGAACTGTCCTGCCTGTGCATCGGTGTCTTTCGGTTCTTCCACCGCTGCGCCTGGCACGTCTTCTTTTCGGCGAGCCGGAGCAACTTGCTCAGACTCGAAAGCTTGTCCCCGGCTACGGGTGGGGAGTCCGTCAACGACAGGAGCTGCAGGGGCCTCTGCGGCCACCGTTGCTGCTGCGGTGCCACGAACCGGAAGGCTCGGGGCGGCGGGAGTCACCGAAGCGTCTCCTCGAGTGGGCAGTGCGTCGCCTGGATGCTGGGGTGCCGGTGCGCCACGGGTGGGCAGCGTCGGCAGGGAGTCGGCTTCGGCCGTTGCGGCAGTGTCGACGTCCTGGTCGGTTGCTTCGGCGAGCTTGGCCGCGAGGTCTTCGCTGTCGCTATCGGTCGAAGCATCGACGTCGGAGTCAGTCTCGACAACCACATCACCTTCGGTAAGCGGAGCATCGTCATCGCTAAGCGATTCGCCGGAGGCGAGCTTCTCCATCTCGCCATCGAGGTCGTGGACCTCACCAAGCGGGCTGGAGTCGTCGACGTCGACGTCTTCGCCTTCAGCAACACGAGCTTCGAGTTCTGGAACGGCATCGACATCGGAGATGACGTCGCCGTCTGCGTTCGCCGAGGCGAGCAAGCTGCCCGGAATCTCGACTCGAGCCATCACACCGCGACCGGGAGCCTCGACGAGGCGCACGTTGATGTCGTGACGATCGGCAAGACGACCAACCACGAACAGTCCGAGGAATCGGGTCGGAGCCTGATCAAGTGGAGGCGGGTCGGTGATACGGAGGTTGTTGTCCTGGAGCTCTTCTGGGCTCATACCGATGCCCTGGTCGAAGATCGACACGAGGTAGCCACCGTTTTCCGCATGACCACTCACGAGCACGTTGGTGCTTGGGTCAGAGAAGTTCAGGGCGTTCTCGAGAAGCTCAGCAAGAAGGTGAGCAACGTCGGCCACAACCGTGCCTCGAAGCTCGGCGTCGGCCAGAGCGGCAATATCGACACGCTCGTAGCCCTCAACCTCACCAAGTGCGGCACGGACCGTGTTTTCAATCGACACGGGCTTTGACCACTGACGAGGAGTAGTCGAGCCGGCGAGCACGAGGAGTGACTCAGCGTTTCGACGCATCCGGGTGACAACGTTGTCGAGCACGAACAGCTCACGCAGCTTGTCGGGATCCTCTTCTTCGTTCTCGAGCTGGGTCAGCTTCGAAATGATTCGCTGCAGCAGCTGCTGGTTGCGACGACCGAGGTTCACGAACATCTCGGCGACGTTGCGTCGACCAAGGGCCTGCTCGGTAGCGAGGTCGTAGGCGGTGACCTGCACCTGGTTGAACGCTTCAACCAGCTCGCCGATCTCGTC
>CALLGK010000327.1 GCA_938009905.1 uncultured Acidimicrobiales bacterium
GCCAAGACCGCGGCCCGCGACTTGGGTCGCAAGCTCACCAAAGAAGAGCGGGCCCAGCTGATGGAGATGGCCGACTACCGCAAGATGTCAGAGGTGCGAGCCAGAGCACAGGAGATCGTCGACGATCCTGAGACGGCCGAAGCGCTGAAGCCCTGGTACCGCCAGTTCTGCAAGCGGCCGTGTTTCCACGACGAATACCTGCCAACGTTCAATCGACCCAACGTGCACTTGATCGATACAGACGGCAAAGGCGTCGACGAAATCACGCCCACCGGCCTGGTGGCCAACGGCGAGCACATCGAGGTCGACTGCATAATCTTTGCCACCGGCTTTGAGGTTGGCACCAGCTATCACCGGCGAGCCGGCTACGACATCGTTGGCCGCGACGGCGAGCTACTCAGCGAGAAGTGGGCCGACGGACTGCGGACCCTGCACGGCTTGCAGACCGCTGACTTCCCGAACTGCTTCTTCCTCGGGTTCACCCAAACGGCGGTGACCGTCAACGTGCCACACACGCTCAACGAGCAGGCAAAGCACGTGGCCTACATCCTCAGCAACGTTCGCGAGCAAGAGGGTTCGGTGGTCGAGATCACCGAGGAGGCCGAACAAGACTGGGTTGACGAGATGAACGCCAAGGCCCGGCTGGGCAAGCGTTTCAGAGCTGAATGCACCCCCGGCCACTACAACAACGAAGGCAAGGCCGGAAACGCCAACGGCTTCTTTGCCGGCTCATATGGCGCAGGCCCTGTCGCCTTCTTCCGGGTGCTCGATCGCTGGCGAGAAGAGGGCCGCCTCGACGGCTGCTTCATCCACTAACTCACCCGAAGATGCGGCGGAAGTTGCCTTCGTAGAACATCGTCTTGGCGGACTCGTCTGCGTTGGCGTCATCGAGGAAGCCCTCAAACCGTTCGATCGGATTCCGGCTGCCTTCGAAGTGCGGGTAGTCGCTCGAGAACAGATACAGCTCGTCGTTCGACTCAGCGATCAGCTCGCCAACGTCTTCATACACGTATGGCGTGAACGCCAGCCGCTGGTTCACCGTCTCGCTCGGCAACTCAGTGAGCGCCCCGAGGTCGGCTTCCTTCTTCCAGATCTTCGCTGACCAGTCGAGGCGACGCATCCAGCTCGGCACCCAACCAGCTCCAAGCTCGACCGCAGCACCGCGCAGGTTCTCGTGGCGACGGAAGACGCCATCAAAGATCATGGCGCCGAGGAACAACTCAGCGTTGTGGTGGAGGGCGAGCATGTCTTTGCCTCGCACGTTCTCTCCGCCACCTTGCCAATCGTTTGGCACCGGCCGGCCCGTGTTCATCCACGCTGGCTCGAGCTGCAATGGGAAGCCCCCTACATGCAACACAAAGGGCACGCCGGCCTCGGCGAGACGGGCCCACACCGGGTCGAAGTCGTTGTGGCCCGGTGATCGCCCGCCACTCTCGCGATGGGCGACCCACGCGGCGTCGAGCCCGCTCTCGATCAGGTGGTCGGCTTCGGCCACCGCACGATTCGGGTCATCGAGCGGCAACATGCCCACGCCCATGAGTCGATCATCGACAGCACAGAACTCAGCCATCGCTCGGTTGTGGGCCCGGGCTGCCCCGTAGGCGACGTCGGGGTTACCGGCGAGCAACGCCTGGCCAGGGCTAAACGTGGCAAAGACCAGCTGGCGCTCGAAGCCGAGTTGATCGAGCGCTTGCACCCGCTCGTCTGCGTTGAAGGCACCAAGCGCTCGATAGCCCTTTGGGCCGGCGATGAGCTGGTCACCTAGCTCCACCATCTCGGCGACCTCGTCGGGCGCCTGAGCATTGGCCGCTACGACTTGGTCCCATGCCTCAGAGGTCTTGCCCTGGTTACCGCCGTTGATCGGTTCGAGCAGATCACGAATGTCTGGGTCGGCGTAGTCGCGGATGAAGTCTGGCAACTCCATGATGTGGCTGTCCGCATCGAGATAGGTGCGTCCGGCTGCGTATGGCATGTCTTGGCTCCTTCAGATGGTTCTGCGTTCAGTTCGCTTTGGCTTGTTTGGTTTCAGGCGGATAGGTGGCGGTGGAAGAGCTCAAGGCCGCCAACGGCGAAGGCCACCATGTTTGCGACTCGGTCGTCGCTGCCCGTCAGCAGGTTCTCTGCCCCCTCTGTTGGGCCAGACACGGCAACCCAGGCGTGGCCCGAAGGGTCGCCATACGGGTTGCCCTGTGGACCCGTTGCACCGCCTTCGCCCAGACCCCACACACTGCCCATGTGGGCGCGGGACGACCGGGCAAGGTGCAGCGCCCAGGGTTCTGAGGCGCCGCGCAGCTTCTTCGGACGCTCAACTTCACCCGTCAGCAATCCGTCGAGGGCACCCTTCGTGTAGATCACGCTGCCGCCGATGAAATACGCAGACGCGCCCGGCACCGCGAGCAGCGCAGCAGTCATCAGTCCGCCGCAGCTCCCCTCACCAGTTGAGACGGTCTCGCCTCGCTCTTTCAGCAACGCGCCACACGAGGCGCCGATGTCGAGGAGCTCCGAGGGCAGCAGTGCGGTCATCGTTTTCTCCGCTAGGCCCGCATGGCGCCGTCGACGACGAACTCATGACCGCTGCAGTACGACGATTCTTCTGAGGCGAGGAACATCACCACGTTGGCGACTTCGTCTGCCGATGCCGTGCGTCCCATCGGGATGCGCTCTTTCACCATCGGGAGCGCTTCACCGAACTCGTCGAGCATTGGGGTCTCGATGATGCCTGGGTGCACCGAGTTCACCCGGACGCCGTCGGCCGCAAACTCTTGAGCCGCCGACTTGGTCATGCCCCGCACGGCCCACTTCGTCGCCGCATAGGCATGGGCCATCCCAGCTCCGCTTAGTCCTGCGATCGATGAGATGTTGATGATGCTGCCCTGACCTCTGTCTCGCATCACCTTTCCGACATCACGGATGCCGAGGAACACGCCGGTCTGGTTGATGGCAATCATGCGGTTCCACTCGTCGAGCGTGGTGTCGACCGAACCCTTCATCATGAAGATGCCCGCGTTGTTCACGAGGATGTCAATGTGGCCTTGCGCCTCGATGATGCCGGCGACCACTCCGGCCCAGTCGTCTTCGCTCGTGACGTCGTGGTGCAAGTAGGTGACTGAGTCACCGAGCTCTTCGGCCTTGGCCGCGCCGACATCATCGAGCACGTCGGTGATGTAGACCGTGGCGCCCTCCGCCGCGAACCTCGCGGCTTCTGCAGCTCCCTGCCCTCTGGCCCCACCCGTGATGAGTGCAACCTTGCCGTCGAGTCGTGCTGTTGGTGCCATGTCCGGAGGCTAATCCCAGCGGCCTTCGGCCACGTAGTCGTCGAGCGGCAGACGGGGCCCGGCGATCGGCGATGGGCCCATGTCGGGACCAGGGGCACCGAGAGTCACGATCATCGATGGCTCAACGTCATCCGGAATACCGAGAACCGACCGAGCAACATCTTGGCGGTGGATCGTGACGGGACAGCTGGCCAAGCCAGAGGCGTGAGCGGCGACCATCAGGTTCTGTGCGTGCCGCCCAACGTCGAACATTCGACGTGGACCGGCATCGGCCTTGGCCGTGACGACCACGCATACCGGGGCGTTGTCGATCCAGGCGGCGTAGTCGCCAGACTCTTTGAGCGCCACCTTGTCGGCGTCTTCGGTCACCACAACCATGCGAATCGGTTGCATGTTCTTGGCTGAGCCAGCCATCCGAGCGGCATCGAGCACGGTCTCGAGCACCTCTCGATCAATTGGCTCGTTGGCATACGAACGGGTATCTCGCTTGGACCGGAGGGCATCGATTGTTTCCATCGGTCCAGTCAAGCAGACCCCCGGCAACACGGGGGTGTCCAACGGCGCCCGAACCTCCGCCAGTACCGTGACAACCATGATTGGACTTCTTGGATCTCTTGTTGGTGGTCGTGGCGGCCGGATGATCGGATCAATGATCGGCGGCCGACACGGCGCAATGGTCGGCGGCTTGATCGGCTCACTTGTCGGTGGTCGACAGATCGCCGGTCTCGGACGCTCGTTGAAGGGCAAGATGGGCGGCGGCGACGACCACGATGGCGATGCCATGAGCCTCAACGACGACCAAGCCACCGTTCTGGTTCGAGCGATGTGCAACGCGGCAAAGGCCGACGGCCACATCGACGAGACCGAATCAGCCAACATCATGAACGAACTGGGCGACGTCTCAGACGCCGAGCGCTCCTTCATGCAGGCCGAGCTCGCAGCACCGATGATGTCGGCCTCCCAGCTCGCGGCTCAGGTTCCCGGCGACCTCAAGAACGAGGCATACGTGCTGTCGCTGATCGCGATCAACGTCGACACGATGGAAGAGGCCGACTACCTCCGTCAGCTCTCCGACGCCCTTGGCATGAGCGAGAGCGATCGCAACGACATCCACGATGACCTGGGCGTCGACCTGCTCTGATCTGAGCGTCGCTGATCTGCGAAGCTAGTCGACGGCGTGAAGCCGGCCGTCTGCCACGTCGTACACGAATCCAGAGATGTGCTCAGTGTCGACCAGAAACGGGCACGCCTTCAGCTGTGCGATCGCAGCCCTCACGTCGTCGTGTGCGTCGTCAAACGAACCAACTGACCAACTCGGCGTCTCGCCCGTTGCCTCGTGTAGCGACGCCTTGAACGCTGCTTCGTCGATGCCCTGCACACCGCACTGGGTGTGGTGAA
This sequence comes from uncultured Acidimicrobiales bacterium, assembly GCA_938009905.1. GTDB lineage: Bacteria > Actinomycetota > Acidimicrobiia > Acidimicrobiales > SZUA-35 > CALEWY01. Next base: position 4,674 of record CALLGK010000327.1, read on the forward strand.
CCAGCACGATCTCGCGGGTGCCAAGCGCACGCTGCGACAGCGTGAGCGAACGAATGACGTCGTCGGTCATCACACCACCGGCGTTGCGAATCACATGCGCCTCGCCATTGGCCAACCCGAGCATGGGCAGCGGGTCGAGGCGACAGTCCATGCACACCACCAGCGCCAAGTTGATGCTTGGTGCCCCCGGCACATCAGGGGTAAATCCCTCGGTCGCGTAGGTCTCGTTTGCCGCAATCAGGCGATCGCGGTTTGGGGTGAAAGGTCCGGTCGGTTCTGCTGCACTAGCCACGCGTGAAACGCTAGCGGCAGGAATCGGCGGGCGACTAGGTCCGGTGCATCGCGGCGTCAATGCCGGCGTAGTGGTCGGCCTCGATGCGGGTGAGTCCCTGTAACGAGGCCGCTGCGAGCTCCTCTTGGAGATCTGGATCGGTTGCGGCGGCCATCAGCTGATCGGCGATCTGAGCCACCACCGCATCATCGAGATCGGCGCGCGCAACGAGAGGCTGTACGGGCCACGGTCCGAGCCGCTCGACCACGTGAAGATCACGAATCGCAGCGTCAGACGCAGAGGCGTTGATGCGCACCACCGAATCAACGACCGCGGCATCGAGGTCGCCAGCCAAGACCGCATCGAGTGACCGGCGATGACCACCCGTGAAGACAAGATCAGCGAACTCGTCTGGGTCTTCGCCGAGATCGTCGAGGGCGAAGCGCAGCGCGTAGTGCCCGCTGAGACTGGTCACATCGTTGCAACCGATCTTGGCACCGCGGAGATCGTTAAGGCTGGCCACAGCGCCTTCCCGTCGGGTTACAAGATCGCCGAAATACACGGGCGAGCCAGCGGAGTCGGGATCGTTGGGCAACCACGCAATGCCAGCGAGCTTGACTGAAGGTGTCGCTGACGAGAGAGCCAACCTCACGTACGACGTCGAGCAGATCCAACCGAGATCAGCCTCGCCAGACGCGAAGGGATCTTCGCCAGGCAACGGACCAGACGATGTCTCGACGAACTCGACCTCAGCCCCGACGATCGCACCGATGCGCTCGAAGAGCGAGTGCGGAAACCCGGGAGCCATGTAGGAGACCAACTTCACTCGGTCACCGTATCCCTGGAGCGGAGGCCGAACCGCGTCGAGCGATGACGGGCGCTCGGCTGGATCGGATCGACGACAGCTGCAACAGTGCGACGATGGAATTCGATCACGCGCAAACCGACGCTCTTCTCTCGACCACTCGGGCGGTCCGCAAACGCCTCGACCTCGAGCGAGAGGTTCCAGACGACGTCCTGCTCGAGTGCTTGCAGCTCGCCGTGCAGGCACCAACGGGCTCAAACCGCCAGGGCTGGCGCTGGATGGTTGTCCGCGACGACGAGAAGAAGATGGCGCTCGCCGACCTCTACCGCCAGGCTGGCGGGGCCTACCTCGCCGAAGCGGCAAAGGGAGTCGACGGCGCCTCGCAAACCGGCCGCGTGATGGACTCCGCCAACTATCTGGCTCAGAATCTCGAGAAGGTTCCCGTCATGGTGATTCCGCTGATCATCGGCCGGCTCGACGAGGACCTGTCAGCCGAAACGGTGACCAACCGAGCCGCTGGCCTGATGGGCTCGATCATCCCCGCAATGTGGAGCTTCCAGCTTGCGCTCCGTAGCCGTGGCCTTGGCAGCTGCTACACGACACTTCATCTCGGTCTCGAGAAGCAGGCCGCCGAGGTGCTCGGCATTCCCGAGCACATGAGCCAGGCCGGGCTGCTTCCGGTCGCGTACACCACCGGCACAGACTTCAAGGCGGCAAAGCGCGACCCGGTCGAACTGATCACCTACCTCGACCAGTACAAGAACCCGATCAGGCCGTAGGGAGGCGTCATGAAAGTCGCCATTCTTGGTTCAGGTTCGTGGGGCACAACCGTTGCTTCTCTGCTGGCATGGCGGAACGATGCGCTCATCTGGGCTCGCGATTCGACCACCGCTGCAGAGATCAACAACGACCACAAGAACTCGAAGTACCTCGACGGCTTCGAGCTGAACCCAAACCTCAGGGCGACTGACGATTTGGCTGAGGCGTCCGCACACGCCGACGTGCTCGTGATGGGCGTACCCTCGCACGTCTTTCGCGATGTGCTCACTGAGGTCAAGCCGATGATTCGGCCGTGGATTCCCATCGTGAGCCTCACCAAGGGCCTCGAGGCTGGCACCAAGCTGCGCATGACCGAGGTGGTGACCGAGCTGTTGCCGGGCCATCCCGTTGCCGCCCTCACGGGACCAAACCTGGCCAAGGAGATCATGGCGGGCTGCGCAGCAGCCAGCGTGATCGCAACCGAAGACCCGTCGGTGGGCGCCCAGCTTCAGCGCATCTTCGCCACGCCGCTGTTCCGGGTGTATCGCAACCACGACATCGTGGGTTGCGAACTCGGCGGCGCCTTGAAGAACGTCATCGCTCTGGCCACCGGCATCGCCCAGGGATTGAGCGTTGGCGACAACACCCGCTCCATGGTGATCACACGAGGGTTGGCCGAGCTGTCGTTGCTCGGCGTCGCACTCGGTGGCGAAGCGCAAACCTTCGCCGGCCTCGCCGGGATGGGCGACATGATCGCCACCTGCATCAGCCCGCAGAGCCGCAACCGATACGTCGGTGAGCAACTCGGCAAGGGCCGGTCACTCGAGGAGATCCTCGACGAGATGTCGATGGTGGCCGAAGGAGTGAAGGCGTGCCGTTCGGTCGAAGAACTGGCAAACGAGCACGGTGTTGCCATGCCCGTGTGTCACGAAGTGTTCCGAGTGATCGACGGGCAGATCCCAGCCAGCAAGGCATACGCCGGCCTTGAGCGAGTGCCTGGCGGGCATGAGGCCGACACCGAGTGGATCCCGCCAACGGCCGACTAGCCCGTCAGCGCTGGCCTCGAGCCATCTCCGGCCGGGGCCGAGCCGGAAACACATCAACGAGAGTTACGTACGCCGTTGTTCCGATGACGGCGCCTGCGAACGACGCGATCACCCACCAGCCAGGCGTAAACGCGTCCCACGCTCGAACAACGAACCACAGAGCGACGTAGGGAACGATGGCCACGAGGAAGCAACCAAGCCACGCCTTCCAATGCATCCAATGCATGCCGATCGCAACAACCAGGAGGGCGCAGACGGGAACGATCGCTGGCGCCAGCGAGATGTCCATCGCCGCGAGCACGAGGGCAGCGACGCCGACACCTCCTCCGATGACGGCAACGGCCTTGCCCCCTTGGCGGTATGCACCTCGCACCATCACCCAGGCCAGAACAGCAATTAGCGCAGCGACAACCAACCCGGTCACACCTTTTTGCCACGTCCAGTAGTCGCCAGCGGCGGCATCGCTCGTGACGAATTCGCCGCTCCACGGCCACGCCGGTGTCGACGGATCGCCCCACCGTCCAAGAAGCAACCCTGAGATGCCGACGATGCCGGCGACAAGAGCCCGGTGGGGATACACCAAGACGCTAAGCACGAACACGAAGACGGGCTTGAGCAACGAACTGAGCACTCGAGCTGGTTGCGAAGATGGGCGAAGGGCAAGCCACGCGTTGAGGCCAACTCGCATACCGATCCGGGCCCATCGCTTCGGCTCGATGTCGTCTGGCACTCGCTCGGCTCCCGCTCGAAGCCTGGAAGCGATCTGCTGTGTCTCACCAATCGATACGAGGGGCTCGTGTGGCGGCGCTGGTGCGGGCGCTGAGCCTGCTGGTGCCCCTTCGACGAAGGGCAGCAACTCAGCAAACAGTTCGGCATGGAGCCGCCGAGTCACGACCTCCTTGGTGACGGGCAGTTCGTGAGCGATCCCGGGGTCAGCAGACGCAGCGGTGATTTCAGCTTCAACGGCTCCGCGGTGTTCGCTCCACTCTGCGGTTCGCCACCGTGCCCACGTGTCGCTGTCGACGGCGAACGGGCTGGTCACGGCCCGCTCGATCGTGATCAGAGCGGCCGCGATCTCCGCCGTGGTGTTTGCATTCTCCGTTCCCGAGCTGGGAAACCATCGTGTGGTGTCACAGAGCAGGTCGACCAAGCTCGTCGCACTGTCGAGGCGGCCCCACATCCAATCGTTGGCCCGCCACCGGGCCGAGAAGAAGGCACCGAAGTTCAGCAGTTGATTGCCGGCAAGCTTTTCGGTCACCGACAGCCCATCACGGCCGCCCGTAAACCAGCCCTCGAACGGTGATCGAGCGGCTCCCGAGACTCGGAGAAAGCGGATCGCCGACTCGCCGCTCAACACACGCCGGTGCAGCGGAGCCGTGGCCCACACCAGCCCCTGCCAGGTCATCGGGTCATCAGCCCTGATCGGGGCGAGCGCCTGTGCGACCGGATCGCTTAGCGCCGCCGTCTGCCCGTAGATGGCCTCGGCCTGGTTCATCGTGAGCTGCCACACCTCAGCCAGCGAGGACCGATCGCTCAACGAGGTGGTGGCATCGATGGCCGCAAGCACCGCGTGATAGTCAGCGGCGTCGGTGTCACCCTTGAGACCCGAAATGAGCATGGCAACCAGTGGACTTGGCAGCATCTCTGATCGCTGGCGGGCCGTGCCCATCGCATCGTCTAGCCAGCGGTCGAGGTCGTCGATGCCCGAGGGTGGATGCTGCGCAGATTCGGCCCAACAGCGGTCCCACACTGCGGTGAGCACCTCGATGAGCAACCGGATCCGGTAGAGCGTCGCTTCTTGATCCGGCACATTGTGGGTCTGCTGCGTCAACGTCAGAAGGCTCTCGACGACATCGCCAAGCGCGAGAAGCGGGGCTGGCGATGGCGCAGAGTCGGCCGCCAGGGCATCGGGCAGCCGATCGAACAGCGCGGACCGAAGTGACGCATCCCAACCATCGAGCACTGCACCAAAGCCGCTCGCCGCAAACGGATGAGTGGCCATGGCCAAGTCGGGCTCGAGAAGAACCTCGCGGACGCGTTTGGCGTCTGCCTGGGCCCATGCCGCCACGGCGGATAGCTCAGTGGCGCCTGCGATATGCGTGAGGAGCACCTCTCGTCGCATGCGCCGATCGGCAACGTCGGCGTTGTGTTCCTCGAGCGCCACCATGTCTTCGACAAGCGACTCAGACGAGAACTTCAGCTGAAACGATCGCTTGAGTCCGGCCAGGATGCCCGTGAGGTTCTCGCCATCGCTGGCGCCGTCGTTGTCTTCTGGCGGACTGGGATGCAGATACAGGAGCCATCGGGATGCGGCCCCTGCCGCTGGCGCACCGGCGATTGCTTGGATGGCGCGGCCCACCGGAATGTTGTCGAGCACTCCCCCGTCGATCACGCCAACAGGCTCGTCTCCCGTGACCTCAGAAAACACGCCAGCCATGTTTGGCCCGTCGTAACCGTTCAGACCCGTGCTGCGTGCGCCTGATGGAGCGGCGGGGTCGCTCCACACCGTTGCCGGCTCGAAGGCGATGGGAAAGCTCGATGTGCTGCGACCGGCGAGGGCCAAGCGATTCGCGATGTCGTCGGCGTCATCGGCCTTTGTGACTCGGTCAAAGTCCGACAACGCAGAACCCGCAGTCCCAAGATGACGAAAGTGAAAGAACGCAGAGGATCTTGTCTCGGCGATACGCGAGAACGCATCGTTGCGCAGGATCCTCTCGACCGGCTTCGCGAGGGTGGCAGCAAGGAACAGATCGAGGCGTTGCTGTTCTGGTGTTTGCGACCTTGCCTCAGCTGAGCCATCAATGAGCTTGCGGAGCTCGCCGCGACAGATTGCCCAGAAGTACTCGTCTCCCTCGAACAGTGATGTACGCTGCTCTTCTCCTGGTGTCCATCGCGTCGGTCGGCACAGCGCCTCGATGTCGGCAACCTGGAGCCACAGCTCGGCCATGCGACCAAAGTCGAAGCCGTACATCAGGCTTGCTGCGTAGATGGCGCCGTTGAGGCCGCCGGCGCTCGCACCAGTCAGAATGTCGACGGTCACGTGGTCGTACCGGGCTTGAGAGAGCAGACGGGCGTAGACCGCGCCGGTACCGGTGATGGGTAACGAAGGAGCCGCACCGCCGCCAGAGGCTGCCCGCATCGCTTCAATCTCTGCGACGGCGCCGCCAATCCAGACAGCGAGGCTCACTCCGCCTCGCATCGACAGTGCGAGGCGCAACTCTTCAGCTTCGGTCGTGCGCTCTTCGGTCGCCTCTAACCCGGCGGTGCGGCCCTCCACGACAGTCCCTCTCTCCGTCTTCTCACCCGTGCGCCCTCGCTGCCACAGTACGACAACCACCACTACGGTGCGGTCATGTCTCGTCACGACTCCGGGTCGCAGCCGGCCTGGCCGGCCGATAACTCACCGAACACGCGCTGGCCGATTTATACGCGTGGAAACGTCGGCGAAGTCTTTCCAGACGTCGTGCTTCCTTTGGAGTGGGACCTTGCCGGAATTGCTTCGGAGCTGGGCTGGCGCGACGGCGCAAAGGAAGTCGGCTTTCTGACCGATCGCGACTTCGACGGCATCACAGACAGCGAACTCGTGGTCATGGGCGTGTTCGGCGGATACGCCTACTTCAACGCAAGCCTGATGCGCCTTCTCGGAGTGCGAACACCGGGTCTCAGCGTCGATGTGATCGACACCCAGTTTCTCGGTGAGGCAACCGTCGCCCCGTACGTTGCCAGCAAGGGCGACCGCAATCCGATCGCTTCGGCGCGCATGGTGCGCACGGCGCTCTCAACGCTCTTCGCGAAAGACGTTCCTCTGCTTGCGGAGATGCGAGCGCGTGAACGCCAGCTTCGCGCAGCGTGTCCAAATCCGGCGACGGCATCGACAGATCAGATCTGGTCGTTCTTGTCCACCCGCTTCGCCGATTCCAGCCGATTCTTCATCGCCAGCCATGTCGTGAACACCATGCGAGCCACGATCGCGTCGGGCGCCCTCAGCGATCTGTGTGAGAAAAAGCTCGGCGACCCAAACCTTGCGGTCACCCTGACCACTGGCATTGGCGACGTCGTCTCCGCCGAGCCGGCCAAGAAGATGTGGATCTTGGCCAACGAAACTGGCCCTGCCGACTTCGACGACGCCTTTGCGACCTTCCTCGACGAGCACGGGCACCGCGGGCCGAATGAATTCTCGATGGCTGGGCGCGATTGGACGGCGTTCCCAGAGGTCGCGTTGGCTGCCATCGACAACATGCGGGGCGCCGACCCGGCGCGATCTCCGACAGCGCAAGCCGCCAGAACACTCGAAGCTCAGCAAGCCGCCCTGCAGGATGCTCACACCCGCTTGGGGCGCTCTGCTGGCCGTCTCGACAAAGCCATTGCCAACACCGCGCTGTGGTCACGAGCACGAGAAGAGTCAAAGGACATTGTCGTCCAGGCGTCGCAGCTGTCGAGACACTGCTACATCGAGTTGTTTCGGCGGACCGAGGCCGCCGGCGGTGTCTCCGATCGATTAGGCCCGCTGCTGTTGTCGATCCAGGAGTTCGAGCACTACCTCGCCGATCCGCCAGCCTCGGTTCCCCTCATCGAGGAACGACTGGCTCAGCACCGGGAGTTGTCGGGGCTCGAGCCTCCCTTTGCGTTCGACACCAACGAGTTCGGAGGGTCGTTCCCACTCGTGGCGACGTGGTCGGCACGAGCAACGACTGCCGACCCCTCACAACCGGGCACCGTGCTGCAAGGTGCTGCTGGCGCACCTGGCATCGCCCGCGGTCGAGCTCGAGTGATCACCGACCCGAGCGACCCGTCAGCACTCGGACCTGGCGACGTGTTGATCGCTCCGATTACCGACCCAGCCTGGACTCCTCTGTTCATACCGGCCGAGGCAGTCGTTGTCGAAGTCGGCGCAGCGATGAGCCACTCGATGATCGTTTCTCGCGAACTCGGCATTCCGTGCGTTGTGGGCGTCAAGAACGCAACGCTCGAGATCCCAGACGGCACCGAGATCGAAGTTGACGGCCAGGCCGGAACGGTCCGCATTCTCTAGTTCCCGTCAGGCGACAGGCTTGCCCGAGCGAGGTGGCGAACCGGACTACTGTCGCACGCATCATGAAGACATTCGTCAGGGCCGATGGGCCAGACAAGGTGACGGGTAGCGGGCGATATGTCGCTGATCTCACGCTCACCGGCATGTTGCACGCCAAGTTCCTCTACGCCGGAGTGGCCCACGGGCGAATTAGCCGGCTCGATGTCGACAAGGCTCGTGCAATGCCTGGCGTGCTGGCGGTCATGACCGCAGACGACGTGCCAGACCTTCGCTACAGCCCGGTCATTCCAGACAGGACGCTGTTTGCCACAGACGTCGTGCGGTTCGAGGGAGAAATCATCGCTGCTGTCGCGGCAACGACCCCCGAGATTGCCAGCGCCGCCCTGGCCGCCATCGAGCTCGACATCACCGAGCTGCCGGTGGTCAACGACATCGAAGCTGCCCTGGCCGACGACGCTCCTCTCGTGCACGAGCACTGGGAGAGCTACGACGTCACGGGTGACACCATTCGTGATCGCAACGTGGCCACCTTCTCCGCGATCGAAAAGGGCGACGTCGATGCCGCCCTCGCCGGTGCGGCCCACGTGGTCACCGGTCGCTATGAAGCCGATGCCAGCCACGCCACACCGATTGAGCCCCGAGGCATCGTGGCGCAGTGGGAAGGCGACAAGGTCACGATCTGGACCAGCACGCAGGTGCCGTACGACGCCCGCGACGGCGTGTGCGAAACACTCGGGCTGCCGTCAAACAGAGTGCGGATCATCGTTCCCCATCTCGGCGGTGGGTTCGGCGGCAAGTGCGGTTTCCACTTCGAGGCTCACATCGCTGCCCTTGCAAGAGCCACCAAGCGCCCGGTGAAACTCGTGTTCTCTCGTGAAGAAGAGTTCCTGGCTCCCGACCGGCGCCGCGAAGGCATGATCGTTGACATCACCACCGGCCTGTCGGCCGACGGTGACATCGTCGCTCGAAAAGCGTGGGTCGGCATCGACAACGGCGCGTACGTCGCCGACGCTGCCTTCTTTCCCCAACTCGCAGCGATGCACATCGGCGGCCCCTACAAGATCCCGGCCGTCAAGATCGATGCACAGCTGATCTACACCAACCGCCAGCCATCTGGTTCAGTTCGCGCCCCCACCGCACCACAGGCCTGCTGGGCCGTCGAGACACATACCGACGAACTGGCGGCGGCGGTCGGGCTTGACCCGGTCGAGTTTCGGCGCCGCAATCTCGTCAGAACCGGTGACGAGGGAATCGTCGGCCAGGTCTACGACGAGATTGGGCTCGACCAATGTCTCGATCTCGCCGTGTCAGCCATGGGCTTACCAGACCTGCCCGCTGATGAGGCCATTGGCGTCGCCATTGGCTGGTGGCCGAGCTTCGCCGCCCCAACCGGGGCCTACGCCAAGATGCACGGCGACGGAACCGTTCAAGTGATCACCGGGGCCCAAGAGTGCGGAACGGGCGCGGTCATGACCTTGCGTGACATCGCTGCAGATGAGCTCGGCGTTGGCGTCGAAGACGTGCAGCTCGTGTATCAAGACACGGGCGCGGCCCCCGTTGGCCCAGGTGCCACCGGCTCACAGACGCTCCTGAACCATGGGCGAGCTGTTGAGTCGGCAACCCAGCAGATCGCCGAGCAGCTTCGTGAGCTCGCCGCAGACGAACTTGAGGCCGCGGCCTCAGACATTGTGCTCGGTGATGGTGTTGCCTCGGTCGCTGGCACTCCGACAGTGTCTGTGCCCATCGCCGATCTCGCAGCCACTGCCGCTGGCGGCGACCTGTTGCTCGGCAGTGCATCGGCCCCCATGCCCGACTGGCCGTCGGTCTCGGCTCGCTGCGTCGGCGATCAAGAGATGGCCTCATGGCTTGCCCCGCAATTCTCGTGTCACGTCGTGCGGGTGCAGCTCGACGCAGACACCGGCGTGGCTCGCGTGCTCGATGTACAGACGGCCCACGACTCGGGCACCATCCTCAACCCGATAGGAGCCACCGGGCAGATCGAAGGTGGCGTCATGATGGGTATCGGCCAGGCCCTCTCCGAGATCACGCACTACGACGAGGCTGGCAAACAGAAGAACCCAGGCCTTCTTGAATACAAGCTGCAAACGATCGCCGATGCGCCAACCATCTCGACGCAGTTCGTCGAGATCTACACCCCGAACGCTGGCCCACGAGGTTCAAAGGGACTGGCAGAGGCACCAAACGTTGCCACTGCGGCAGCGATCTCAAACGCCTTGGCCAAACTCACGGGCGGGCCGATCCGACAACTGCCGATGACCCCGGAGCGTGTGTGGGAGCACATCGAGGCGCAGTCCACGGGCAACAGCGCAGAGGTGCCAGCATGACGCTCACCATCGCAACATCGATTGACGACGTGCTGGCGGCCATGGCCAACGGCGCTCGGCCCATCGCAGGAGGCACCGACCTTGTTGTCGGGGCGCGCCAAGGCAAGGTGACGATGCCAACCGACTTGGTTGCCATCGACCGGGTGACCGAGCTGGCGACCGTCTCGAAAGACGGCGACTCCATCCGCATTGGGGCTGGCGTGACGCACGCACAGCTACTCACAAACGACGTCGTCGTCAACGAGCTCACGAGCGTCGCAGATGCCGCGGCGCTCGTCGGTTCGCCGGCCACTCGCAACGTGGGCACGATCGGCGGCAACGTCATGAACGGCTCACCAGCGATGGACACGGGCGCCCCGCTGATGGTGCTCGGCGCCAGCGCAGAGCTCCAGACGTCTTCCGGCTCTCGAGAGGTGACGCTCGCCGATTTGTGGACGGGCCCCAGTCAGACCTCGGCGAATACAGACGAGCTGTGCACCGCCTTGGTGATTCCGCAACCGGCACCGTCTTCGGGCAGTGCCTACATACGCCTCGAATACCGCCGAGCGATGGAGATCGCCGTCGTTGGCGCTGCGGCTGCGCTGACACTCGATGGCGACAGCATCTCGTCAGTGCGAGTGGCGCTCACCGCCGTAGCGCCGACGATCATTGAAGTCGATGGACTCGACAGCCTCGTTGGTGCTCCTGCAAACGACGAAACCTTCGAAGCGATTGCCGCGGCGGCTCGTGAACAGGCCCGCCCCATCAGCGACCTGCGAGCCAGCGATCGCTATCGCCGCCACACCATCGGTGTGATGGCCCGCCGAGCCGCTCATGCCGCCTCGGTCCGAGCAAGTGGCCAGATCGTTCCTGTGCCCGTCAACCGAGCGTTTGGCGTCGGCGAGAACCCGGAGAACATTCGATGAGTACAAACGAACAAGCGGTCACGCTCGAAGTCAACGGCATCGCCTATCCGGTCCAGGTGCCGATGGACTCGAACCTCTCTGGCGTGCTCCGCAACACCGTTGGGCTCACCGGCACCAAAGAGGGTTGTGACGATTGCGAGTGCGGCGCCTGCATGGTGTTGCTTGACGGCCAACCCGTGAACTCGTGCTCCTACCTCGCCGTCCAGGCTGAAGGCCGAGCCATCACGACCGTGGAAGGGCTCGCCGACGGTGACGAACTCCACGCTCTACAGCGAAACATCTTGGCGGCCGGCGGCGTGCAATGCGGCTTTTGCACACCGGGCATGTTGATGTCTGCACGAGCGCTGCTCGATCGCACACCAAACCCAACAGACGACGAGATTCGCATTGGCTTGTCTGGCAACCTTTGCCGCTGCACCGGCTACGCAAAGATCATCGCCGCCGTCCGCGAGACAGCCGTCCAGCTCTGAGCCCGCGGTACTTGACCTGCCGCGTTGCGACCCCCTACTTTGCGGGGGCGCTAGCGGGCCGAGATGCGGCAGGTGCTGAGGGGTACATGGTGAACAGTCGTTGGTCGTTTCTGTTGGTCTTCTGGCTCATGCTTGGAGCGACGTTGGGTATCAGCGCAAGCGTCGATCTTGTCGACGCCGAAGTCGTCGCTGAGGATCAGACCAGTTCGGTGACGTTCCAGCCCGCCGGACTTGCTCCCGCACCCATGGTTGTTGATCCCGCTGCGCCCGTGTGTCCCTACCCGGGTGGCAACTGCCCGACCACAACACTGACAATCACCGTCAGGATCGATGGCATGCTTTCAGGCGGAGAGGTCTTTCCGTATAGCTTCGAGTGCACGGGCACCTTCGGCGCAGGTTCCGTCACTCAAGAACAACTCTTTGCCGGCGGTGGAGAAGTGACGATCACCGCTAGCGATGCAGTGTTGATCGGTGGCCAGTGCTCGGTCAGCTTCACCGAGTTCAGTACAACGCGGGTGTTCGGCCCCGTCACCGTCCCCGAGGATGGAGTCGCTGCGTCGTTCACCATCGAAGCCGGCTGACGCCACTTCGTTCGCCTCCGTGTTGCGCGCCTACTAGCGTTCGCGCATGGGGGAAACAGCGACACTCAACCTTGAACCGCTCGACGCCACCTTTGGGGCGACCGTCCGAGACATCGATCTTCGAGCGCTCGACGAATCCACTTGGAACGCCTTGCACGAGGCCTTCCTCGAATTCGGGTTACTCATATTTCCTGGGCAGTTCCTGAGCAAGGACGAACAGAATGCGTTCGCTGAACGATTCGGCCCGCTCGAGTTCAAGGCCGCCGCCATCTCCAACGTCGACAAAGACGGCAACGTGCACGCGGCCGACAGCGACGACATCGTCAAGTCACTACGCGGCAACCAAGGCTGGCACCACGACTCCACCTATATGCCGGTGCAGGCACTCGGGGCGGTGTTCACGGCCGAGGTGGTGCCACCCGGTGGGGCGCCAACTGGATGGGCCGACATGCGGGCCGCGTACGACGCTCTCGACGACGACAAGAAGGCCCAACTCGAGGGACTGACGGCCCGCCATTCGCTCTACTACTCACAGGGCCGCTCCGGTTACCTGCCGAGTCAGAACGACAAGGGCGGCTACGACCTCTACGGCTACCACGACCTTGATGTGTCAGAACATCCTCTCACCAAGGTGCACCCGGAAACTGGTCGAACCAATCTGCTCATCGGCCGCCACGCTCATGACGTGTCCGGCATGACACGAGAAGAGTCCGAAGCGTTTCTCGATGAGCTCAACGAGTGGGCTTGCCAGGAACCCCGCATCCACCACCATGTGTGGAGCGAAGGCGACGCCGTGATTTGGGACAACCGCCGGCTCATGCATCGCGGCACGCCATGGGACATGACGCAGGCTCGAGTGATGTGGCACACCCGCATCGCCGGCGACCCTGTAACGGAGTCGGCATTGAACCACTCCGGCCCTGCTGACCTTGGCGACGCCAAGATGGAGCTACCAGGACCAGACGCCTGAGTTCGGTGTGGAACCGGAACTCCCCATCTGGTCACACCGTTAGGTGACTATGAACGAGCTCCGCTTGTATTAAGAGATCCTCCTCGTTGCACTTCACGACGAGAAGGGGGCACGCTGCTGGTTGGCCCTCGAGACGCCGACCTCGCCGTTGCTGCCGCCGGCCTCACCGAACTCATCTTGCTGGATCGGGCCGGGGTTCTCGGCGCCACCAACATCCAAGCTGAGGTGTTGGATGAAACCCCAACCGGAGACGAGTTCCTCGACACGCTTCTTGCTCGACTTGCGAGCGGCAAAGAGCGAGCGCTCGCCGACCAGTTGAGGCGTCTGGCCACCACTGAGGAGCTGCGGGCCTCGGTCACCGCAAAGCTGATTCACGATGAGGTGCTGCGCACCGAGACAACGCCCTTTCTCAAGCTGTTCTCCCGCACCACGCATCCCGAAGTCAATCCCCTTCCCGAGCGGCGCCTGCGCGAGCGCATCACCAAGGCGTTGACTTCGACCGGCGAGGTCGACGAGCGAACCACGCTGCTGGTGGTATTGGCCCACGACAACGGCCTGCTTCGGCGAGCGTTCGGCGCAGACTTCATCGAGGGCTACGCGCCTCGCATCAAGGAACTCGAACTCAGCCTGAAAGTGCGCCATCCGTCGCGGCATGACGACAACATGATGATGAACACCGTCTTGAAGTCCACGGGCCTCTTCGGGTAGTGATCAGCTCTTCCGAACGTCGGCCTCGATGAACTCTTTGTTGTTGCGGGCGTCTTGTCCGCTGCGATCGTTTTCTTGACCCCGGAGGTCGACACGACGGATCTTGCCCGAGATGGTCTTGGGCAACTCCGCGAACTCGAGCCGGCGAACCAGTTTGTAGCCAGACACCTTGTCGCGCATGAAGGCAAAGATGTCAGCCGCTGTCTCGGCGCTTTCGTCGTGCCCGGGCGCAACGATCACATAGGCCTTCGGCACAAAGCCACGAAGCTCGTCAGGTGACGGCACAACGGCCGCCTCGGCGACAGCGGGATGCTCGATGAGCACCGACTCAAGCTCGAAGGGGCTGATGCGATAGCCAGAGGCCTTGAACACGTCGTCGGCTCGGCCAACGTAGGTGATGTAGCCATCGGCGTCTCGGGCCGCAACATCGCCGGTGTGATAGTGCCCGTCTCGCATGACCTCGTCGGTCTTCTCATCGTCGTCTGCGTAGGCCTCCATCAGGCCGGCCGGTCGACCGCTCAGACGAATCGACAACTCACCTTCGTCACTCTCGTTCCCGTCTGGATCAAGCAACACGATCGGGTAGCCGGGAAGCGGCCGACCCATCGAGCCAGGCACGAGCTTTGATCCAGGGGTATTGCCAACTTGCGCCGTCGTCTCGGTTTGGCCGTAGCCGTCTCGAATCTGGATCCCCCAACCGGCTTCGACCTGGGCGATGACCTCGGGGTTCAGTGGTTCACCGGCTGAGATCAGCTCTCGGAGCGCGACCTTATAGTCGGCCAGGTTCTCTTGAATCAGAAAACGCCACACCGTTGGCGGGGCGCAGAGGGTGTTGACCTGATTGTCGATCAACACCTGCAGAACCGTCGGGGCATCGAACCGGGTGTAGTTGTAGATGAACACACACGCTTCGGCGTTGAAGGGAGCAAAGAAGCAACTCCAGGCATGCTTGGCCCAGCCCGGAGAACTGATCGTCCAATGCACGTCTCCTGGCTGGAGCCCGAGCCAATACATCGTGCTCAAGTGGCCAACCGGATAGCTGACATGGCTGTGGCGCACGAGCTTCGGCTTCGAGGTGGTGCCAGACGTGAAGTATTCGAGCAGCGGATCTTCAGCCCGCGTGGCCTCAGCCGCCGCAAAGTCGGTGCCAGCCGATTCAGTGTCGGCAAAGTCGATCCAACCGTCGCCGCTACCAACGGCGATCTTGACCACGCCGTCGGTCAGCGATCCGTCGAGCGCATCGACGGCCCCGAGCGCTCCTTGGTTAGTCACCACCATGGTTGCGCCACCACGCTCGAACCGGTCGGCCAGATCGGCTCCGGCCAACAACGTGGTCGCAGGAATCACCACAACACCGATGCGGATGGCAGCCAGCATGGTTTCCCACAGTGCAGACTCGTTGCCGAGCATCACCAGAATCCGGTCGCCTCGCTTGGCTCCATGCTCAACCAAGAAGTTGGCGACCTGTCGTGAACGTGTCGCCAGTTCTGCGTAGGTGCGGATGTCGGCATCACCAGACTCTTCAACCAGATGCAACGCACGTGCGTC
>CALLGK010000328.1 GCA_938009905.1 uncultured Acidimicrobiales bacterium
TCTGGATTCTGGTCGGCGTCTTGGTTGAACGTGTGGTCGTCGATGATTGACATGTGATCCCTCTCTTCACGTGTGCGACGGGTGCTTCTGCTGGGATCAATGTCTCATCGGATCATTGACGCAACAGCGGGGATACCCCCATACCCGTAGGGGACGACCTAGGGGTTGCCGCCGCCACGAACTTGGTTCTGGAGGCCGCCGCTCGCTACTAACCCAGTTCTGGAGGCCGTAGAGCACCGTTTAGTGGTCTACGGCCTCCAGAACGGGGGTTATTGGCAGCCGAGGCCGTCGTTGAGGGGGGCGACGAGGTTCTGCATGAGCGGCGGAGCGTTCAGTTCGTCGAGCACGGCGAGTTCGCCGCACGCGTTGTCGACCTCGCCAAGCCGGTCGAACACAATCGCCCGAAAGGCGCGTGCGTCTGGATACGTCGGATCGATCTCGACGGCTCGGTCGAGATTCTGCTGCGCCCGCTCCAACAACTGGATCGCGGCCTGCTCATCGCCTGTCGCTTGTGCCGACCCGGTGGTGAGCACCAAGAACCAGCCCCGATAGGTCAGCGCTTCGACGTTTTGGGGATCTTCGGCCAGCACCTCGTCGTAGCACTCAAGTGCGCCCACAAGATCCTCAGCGCCCATGGTCTGACAACGCAACAACTGTTGGCGCGGCGTCTCGTCGATCTGGCCCGAGATCTCGTCACGAGCACCTCGCTCGCCCGTCGCTTGGGCCAAGAGCCAACCAGCACCAACGGCGAACACCAGCAGCCCGGCGACAACGCCGAGTCTGCGACTCCAGGGCACTGGCTCGGCCTTGTCGAGCTCGGCCCGGTATTCGTCGATCGACCTGATCGCGTCAGCAGCCCGGACCGTGTAGTCGTCCTTCAGTTCTCGGTAGTCGTGGTCGTCGAGATCGCCAGCATCGTGCTCAGCTTCAAGATCGTCGAGCGATGCCAGCAGGAAGTCCCGTTCCTCTTCGATCGCTCGTAGCCGGTCTGGATCAAGCCGACGATTCATGATGCGTCGTCTCGTCCGCCGTCCGGCGTGTCGTGCCCGCCATCGAGGGCGTCGGCCACCAACTGGCGGTCGTCGTCTGTCGCTGTGCGCGTGCCACCACCGGTTCGACGAACGGCAGCGATCCAGCCGCCAACACCGAAGACCACAAAGACCACCGGCAAGATCCACACGAGCGCGGAGATGCCTTCCGATGGCGGATTCAACAACACATCGCTTGAGTAGCCGCGAATGAGCTCGTCACGAATCTCGGTGTCGCTCATGCCCTCGGCGACTCGATCTCGGATCAACGCTCGAATCGTTGCGGCAACCGCAGCATTCGATTCAGAGACGCTCTGACCATCGCACTCCGGGCAGGCGAACGAATCAGACAACCGTTGGATGCGTTCTTCTGTTGTCTCTGGGCCGCGGTCATCAAACGTGGCGATCGACAGCATCGACACCGCCGCAACCGCAAGAGCGATCCACAGCCCGAGCTGGGCCGACAACGATCGCTTCGAGCTCTTGGCCGTGGTTGTCGCGTCGCTCACGACCGCGCCCCTGGGTTCGTAACGGCGGCGCTCACGACATGGCCTCGATGTCGCCGAGAATCTGTTCGGCCGTGACGCCGCCCGTGTAGTGCGCCCGCACAACGCCGAACGGATCGATGAGGAAACTCTCGGGAACGCGTCGAATCTGGAACTCGACGGCGACGCCAGCGTCACTGAGCACCGGCCACTCACCGCCGTTGTCGGCGAAGAACTCCGCCACGTTTTCGGGCGAGTCGTTAAAGACGTTGGCCACCACATCGATCTGGCCCGTCTCCGCGCCGATCCGCTCAATCGTGACGAGTTCTGGGTGTTCGACAATGCAGGGAGGACACCACGTGGCAAAGAAGTTCACGACGACCCAGCGGCCGCGAGAGGCATCGATGTCGTAGTCCTGCCCATCGAGCGTCTGCCCCTGAATAAGCGGCACGCGCTGGCCAAGCAGGGCGTTGGTCTGCGAGTCCTCGGTGCCACCGGACACGGCGAGCAAAACGATCAGCAGCGTGAGGACCGCGCCAACAGACAGTGCAATTCGACGAATCGACATCAGGCCGGGACAGGGTCTCGCTCAGCCGCCGTCGTAACTGCGGCTGAAACCGGTTCGGTACCCCGGCGACGCCGGCCAGGGAAGATGGCGAGCAGCGAACCAAAGCCCATCAGGGCGCCGCCGGCCCACAACCACGTGATCATCGGCCGGACAACGACGCGAAGCCGAATGGGAGCGGTGACGTCGCCGTTTCTCGGCGCATCGTCGAGCACAAGGAAGAGGTCTTCGGTGAAGCCGGGCTTCACCGAAGGGGTCGGCACGATCATGCCTCGCTGGGTGTAGCGGGTCTGGGCCGGGGTGTAGACCTCGTCACCATCGATTCGAACGTTGGCCCAGATCTTGATGCGGGCGGACGTTTCGTCGCCGGCAAAGCTGTCGTACGTGAACGTGTGGCCGGCCACTTCCATCGACTGTCCTGGCAGCAAGGTTGCCGTGCGGTCGGTCTTGTAGGCCTCACTGGATGCGACGCCAACGGCCAGCAACACCACACCAAGGTGCACGATCATGCCGCCGTTTGTTCGCCCAACGAATCCCCGCCAGCCCTGTCGCCGAGTTGCAAGGGCGACCTGGCGGAGGGCGGCGCCAGCGGCGAAGCCGCCAAGCCCAAACGTGAGCATTGGGTAGAAGCCCCGGGCGCCTAACACGATGGCCACAAACATGGATCCGACGCCGATGACGGCAGGCCAAAACAAGCGCTCAGACAACAGCTCACCCGATGCCTTGCGCCATGGCAGCACCGGTGCGGCCGCCATGAGGAACAGCATCACAAAAGCGATGGGGCGGGCCATCGAGTCGAAGTAGGGCCGGCCGATGGTGAGGCGGGTGTCGTCGTAGGCCTCGGCCAGCAGCGGGAAGACGGTACCCAACAGCACCACGAACGCAAGGGCGCCGAAGATCACGTTGTTGGCAAGGAACGACGCTTCACGAGACAGCGGCGAGTCGATGGCGCCTGGCGAACGAAGCCGATCGCCTCGCCACGCAATCAAGCCAACGCTCACGGCCGAGACAACGGCGAAGAACGCCAGCATCCACGGGCCAACGCCGCCCTCAGAGAAGGCGTGCACCGAATCGACGACACCGGAGCGAGACAGGAACGTGCCAAGGATGGTGAGGGCGAATGTTGAGCACAGCAGCGACAGGTTCCACACCCGCAACATGCCGCGACGCTCCTGCACCATCACCGAGTGGAGGTAGGCCGTGCCGGTAAGCCAAGGCAGCAGCGATGCGTTCTCGACCGGGTCCCAGGCCCAGTAACCGCCCCACCCGAGCACTTCGTAGCTCCACCACGCGCCAAGCACGATGCCGAGCGTGAGGAAGGCCCACGCCGCAACCGTCCAGCGCCGGGTCTCGACGAGCCAGCCTTCGCCGACTCGACCTGTGATGAGGGCGGCGATCGCGAAGGCAAACGGCACAGAGAATCCGACGAAGCCGAGGTAGAGCATCGGCGGATGGAACGCCACGAGAACGTGGTTTTGCAGCAGCGGGTTGGGACCCTGTCCAACGAAGTTGGCCGGGACGGCCACCTCGGTAAACGGGTTGGACGGCCCGACCATCAGCGCGAAGAAGAAGGCGCAGATCGTGAGCAGTACGACGAGCGTCCAGCCATGCAACGGATCGGTGATCTGCTTGCGGAACTTCCACAGGTAGGCGCCGACGTAGCCAGCCAGGATGAACGTCCAAAGGATGATCGATCCCTCGAGTGCCGACCACAGAGCGGCAAAGTTGAAGAGCGGCGGCGTGGCGTCGCTGCCAACCAGCTGCACGAACTTCACCGTGTAGTCACGCTGGAAGAGGGCAACCTCCATCACGACGAAGCAGCCAACGGCCGCGATGATCACCAAGCCAGCCCATTGTCTGATGGTGGTGAGGAGGTGTGGGGTTCGCCGAACGAGTGCGTACACACCGCCGAGCGCGCCAAAGACCGAGGCCGAAAGGCCAAGCACAGAGAATGCGAATCCGAGGGCGGAGTTCATGGCCGGGTTAGCCGACTCCGTCGTTGGATTCTGATTCGTAGGTGGGGTTCTCGCCGACGCCAGGCCGGTCTTCGTTGTCGGCGACGTACGACTCTGAGTGCTTCACCAGGATCTGGGTCGAGGCAAAGACGTCGCCTTCCCAATGGCCCTCGACCACAACCGGCATGCCGAGTTCGAAGAGGTCGGAGGGTTCTTCGCCAATATGCACGATGTTGGCCTCAACGTCGTTGAAGGCGATCTGAAACGTGATGGCGCCCCGACTGTTTTCTGCCGGCTCCGTGACCACGACACCCTGCATACGGAAGGTCTGATCGCCAATTTCGGCTCGCTCCGCCACTGCCTCATCGACGTTCCGGAAGAACACCCGGGCGCTGGTGAGCGCTTGGAACAGCACGAAGCCCAGCAACACCAAAACACCGCCCATAAGTAAGCGGTTACGAAGCTTGTTGCGGGATGCGGTTGAGGATGGTTCAACCGGCGTGAGATCGATCTCAGTCAAGGAACCGTCGCTTCTCTGGAGGGAGCTGTGCGGCCAGTTGTCGACCACGGCGCAACAAGGTAATGGTGTAGGTCGCCAACGACCCGAACACGATCAGATATCCGGGGATCACGTACTCCCAACCCATCATGCACCTCCGGCCGCGAGGCCCGTTGGTCCGGCTGACGCTGTACGTTCAGCGATCGCTACTTCAAGCTGCTGGGCCTCGAGTTGATGCTCGAGCCAGGCAACGCGGAAGCGATGGATAACGAGCCACGCAAACGTCAGCGAAAGGGCCACGAGGCCAAGGAAGAACGACACCAGCATCGAGTCGTCGAGTTGGGTGTCGCGAGGGTCGAGCGTTGTGCCCTGATGAAGGCTGCGCCACCAGGCCACCGAGTACCGAATGATGATCAGGTTGGCAAAGCTGATGATGCCGAGAATGGCAGCCCGCTTCGACCGGGCCACGGGGTCCATGTCGAGTCGGCGCACGGCCAGGTAGCCGAGGTAGAGCACGAATGAGACAGCCGTGCTGGTGAGACGGGGGTCCCACGTCCAGTAGGTGCCCCACGTTGGCTTACCCCACAGCATCCCGGTGGCCAGCGTGAACCCCAAGAACACCACGCCCACTTCGGCGGATGCGCCAGCGACGAGATCCCAGAACACCGACTGCTTCCGCAGGTAGATAACGGAGCCCACGAAGGTGATCGAAAAGGCGATGTAGAGGCAGACAATGGCCGACGGAACGTGGATGTAGAACAGCCGGACAGATTCGCCCTGCGAGATTTCGGGGGGCGAGATGAGCAGGCCAAAGGCCAACAGCGCGGCGATTGACGCCAGTGAGAGCCAGCCCAACACGGTGGTGACTTTCGATGCCGTCGTCGAGAAAGACTCGGGGCCCGACTGGTCGGTTGACGACGGACCTGAAACAGACTCCGGCGACATCTCGGTGGTCACGATTCCTCCAGCAATGAGCCGAACGACAGAATTCCCGCTCCGAGGTAAAGAAGGGAGAAAGCTCCGAGGAACCCAACCCATGCCCACCCGTCCGACGAGGGCCCGAAAAGGGCTGACTCTGTCGCTCGAGTTGCTGCAAGCAGCACCGGTGCAAGAACTGGGAGAACAAGTAGGGGAACCAGGGTGTCCCGGAGCCTCGACCCGGCTCCCAGTGCTCCGTAGAGGATACCGGCGAACGCCAAAGCACCCGTCGTCAGGGTGACGGTCGCCACGAGCAAAACCACATCGTTGAGTGGGGGTCCGTAGAGCAAGAACGCTCCAAGTCCGACGACAAGCTCCAGCACGATCAGCTCAGCAGCAACGGCCAATGACTTGCCGAGAAAGACGCCGCCCGGATCGAAGCCAGCGAGTCGAAGCGCGTCGAGGTTGCCATCCGCTGACTCGATAGCGAACGAACGATTGATCGCGAGCAGGGCCGAGAACAGCACGGCAAGCCAGAAAAGACCGGGAGCAGCTTGTTCGAGCAGTGAGCGGCTGACGTCTGTGTCAGTGCCGAGCACTCGACGATCGGGTGGGATGCCAAAGCCGAACAACACGAGCACCAGCACTCCGAACGGGAGAATCTGTGCCGTCAGCACCTTCGACGAGACTTCGATCCGCAGGTCCTTCGCGGCAATGAGCTTGGCGTGGCGAATCATGGTGCCTGCTCATCTGTTGTCGCGTCGCCGACCGGATCGGCAAGGACCTGACCACCAACGACCGACACAACACGCGTCGCCAGTGCGTCCACGCGATCGCGTTCGTGTGAGGCGACGATCGCCGTGGCCCCCTGGCTCACCGCACGATGGACCAGACCGTCAATGAGATCGCGGCCCTCGGCATCGAGGCCGGCATGTGGTTCGTCGAGAAGCCAAAGACTGGGTCGACGAGCAACCACGACGGCAATCGCGGTACGACGACGTTGACCAGCAGACAGTCCGGCAACATGGACGGTCCGCAGCCGGCCGCCCACGCCAAGTTGCTCCATCGCTTCTTCGGCTCGCTCGTTGGCAGCCGTCGACGAGCCATCGGCATCTGGGCTTGCACCGGCCCAGAACCGCACATTCTCTTCGACGGTCAGATCGTCATAGAGCGACGTGGTATGGCCAAGTAACCCCACTCGACGACGAACTTCTTGTTGGCCTCGCCGATGCCCGACGTCGATGCCAAATACTTCAGCGGTGCCCGTATGCACTGGCGCCAACCCGGCACAGAGCCGCAAGAGCGTCGACTTTCCCGCACCGTTTGGGCCCTGAAGAAGCACAACTTCACCCGGAACGACGGTCAGATCAGCCCCGGCAAGGGCCGGAAATCGTCCAATGAGGCTGACTACCTCATGGAGTCGCACCACAGGATCTGACACAGCGGTAGACGATATGGGCCGAATGCCCCCCAACAGAAGGGAAGTTCTCCAGGGGTGGTCAATCTGGGCCGATAAGGAATGGAAGGATTGAGCGCTCGGTTCCGTCTACACCTCAGGTTTATCCCTGATCGCTTACACCAGCAGTCGGCGGCAGTGCGGCAACACTTCTGACCGAGCGGATCCACTCCCCCACCCTCTTTTTCTTTCTTATGACTCACCGCACAGCGGCCATCATCGGCGGAATCGGCCGGACCCTCATCGGGCTCGGCCTTGTCGTTCTCGCCTTCGCCACATTCCAGTTGTGGGGCACCGGCCTCCAAGAGGCGCGGGCGCAAGGCTCACTCGAGACGGAGTTCGAAGAGCGACAAGCACTCCTCGCCGAGATCTCTGGTGGCGATGCACTCGACGACATCACCGCTGACAACGCAACGCCAGAACTCGACGGCAGCGACGATCCGGTGATCGACGACGCCGAACCTCAAACCGAGGTAGTTGGGTTCACCCGAGAAGAGGTCGAGGTCGCTCCCGAACTGGCCGAAGCGCTCCTCCCCAAGGGCGGCGATGCGCTTGGATCCATCTCGATCCCCGCGATCGGCGTTGAGCGCACGGTGATCGAGGGCATCACCCGCGACAACCTCCGAGAAGGTCCGGGTCACTATCCAGACACGCCGCTTCCTGGCCAGGCCGGCAACGCCGCGATCGCTGGTCACCGCACCACATACGGCTCACCGTTCCACGATCTCGACAAGCTCCAACCGGGCGATGAGATCTTCGTCGAAACGCTGCAAGGCACGTTCCGCTACGAAGTGATGTCACAGCAAAACGGTGATGGCGGGCCTGCAGTCGGCCACTTCATTGTGAACCCAAGCCAGGTAGAGGTGCTCGAGGACTACGGCGACAACCGCCTAACGCTTACGGCCTGCCACCCCAAGTACTCGGCCGCTCAACGCATTGTTGTTACTGCGATCCTCTCGTCTGAGCCCGTGCCGATCATCAAGTCGTCCGAGCCAGAGTCAAGCGCTGATGTCGCCGCCGGTGACAGCCCTGTCGATGAGCTCGCACTCGACGAAGTGCCCGCTGACGAGACCGATCTCGACGAGGGCAACGTCGTGGGCATCGAAGAGGATGCACTCACCGAGTCACTCGGCTGGAACTACGAAGAGCGCACACCCACGATCATCTGGGGCCTCATTACTGCGCTGATCGTCGTGGCCGCACTTGTCGCCGCAAGGTTGTGGCGCCGCTGGCCTTCGTACATCCTGGCGACGCCGTTCTTCCTGGGAGCGTTGTTCGTTTGCTTCACCCACCTCGATCGCCTGCTGCCCGCACTCTAAGAACGCGGTTCACAGCGTCTCTCCTCGCCCTCGCACTTGTCGCGTCGGCGTGCACAGACGACGGCGACCCCGAGGACACACAGGACGATTCGACAACGTCGACCGACAACGTCGAGACCACGACGACGACGGACCCGCCGATCATCTTGGCGCTCACGCCGAGCCTCGGCCTGGTGGTCGATCAGTGCTGGGCCGAGATTCCGGAAGCAACCACGACAACCACGACGGCTCCCTCCACGAGCATCGTGACGTTCGAGGAGCCAGAGCCGACGGCTCCAGAGACGCTCCCTGAAACCGTGCCGACTCTGCCGAAGCCGCCCACCATCGCCGTCGTTGCGTGCGAAGGCACGAACAACGGGCAAGCATTCGCAGGGTTCTGCCTCACAGAAGATCTCGAGTCTGAGAACGACAGGCTCACGGGTGGGCCGTGCGATCAGCCGTCCGACCTTGAGTGGCCCGGCGATCGAGCGGTGCGACGGGCTGCGGCTCGAATCTGTCTGCAGCGCTTCGAGGAGTTCTTCGACGAGTCGTACGCCGACTCCGTCCTCGTCGCCCGGGAGTTCACTCCGACAGAGGGCGTCTGGCAGCAAGGTGACCGCCGCGTGGTGTGCACGGTGAACAACCCGGACGCCTAGCTCGATCTTCTGCGGGTGGCCCCGGTCCACCGTCTCGGGTCGTGAGATGTCCTACTCTTGAAGACCGATGCTGCTGACACCTTTCGCCGTCGTCGCTGGCTTCCTCACCGGGCTCTTGCGGGGTGGCCGCTTCGAGAATCTGCTCGACATCAAGCTCATCTGGGCGCCCGTCATCCTCTTGGGCTTCGCCGTTCAGACGATGTCCGAGCTCGCCGATGTTCCGGCTCGGCTCTCCGTTTTCATCGTCGGAGCGTTCATTCTGATCGTCGGTCTGTGCCAAAACCTTCACATTCGAGGCCTGTCCATCGTGGTGGTCGGTCTGTCGGCCAACCTCGTGGCCACTGTCGCAAACGGCTACGTGCCCGTACGGCTCGAAGCGTTGATCGGAGCCGGAAAAGTCGAGCCAACGATCGACCCTGACACGATCGTGTCGATCGGCGCACTCGGTCAGCTCGAAGACGACAAGACACAACTCAACTTCCTTGGTGACATCGTTCCCATCGGGCTCATCAACGACGTGGTGTCGTTCGGCGATCTGATCCTCATTGCCGGGCTGTTTGTGGTCGCCATGAACCTCGTGATCGGCCGTCGACGCTCCGGCGCCACACTCGACGACGTCGTCGAAGGCCGTCCAGACACGATCGACTTGCGGGCTGACACCATCGAGGCTCCCGCCGAGGTCACCGCGCCAACGAACAGCGAACCGATTGATGTGGCGCCACGGGTTGCCGAGTCAGAGCTGGCTGAACCGGCGGGGCTCACTCCCGACGAGTTCCTCGCCGAATTGGCAGCGGCCGGCGACGAATCAGCTTATTGAGCACCCCCGCCCTATCCTGACGACGTGAACGATCCAGTCCTCGCCGAGCGGGCGAAGGTTGCCGACCTCGTGTCGAAAGGCATGCGACTTGGCACGGCGCTCTACGTGATCGCCAGCGTGGTCTTTTTCATTGGGTTCATGACGGGATTTACCGGCACGATGGTCACGCTGATCGTCGGAATGCTGATCCTCGGATCAGCGCTGCTGGCCCCCGCACTCGTGTTCCACTACGGCGTCAAAGCCGCCAATCGAGCCGATCGGAATGACGACTGGTGACCAACACACGGTTACCGAGAAACGAACGGCGAAACCAGCTTCTCTCCGTGGCCCGCAGGGTTCTTGCCCAGTCTGGCTTCCACGAAACGTCGATGAATCAGATCGCAGAAGAAGCGGGTGTCACCAAGCCCGTGCTGTATCAGCACTTCGCATCCAAACGTGATCTGTATCAGGCCGTTTTGTCTGATGTCGGCGAGCGGCTTGGGCACGCCGTCTTCGATGCAGCCACGGCTGCCTCCTCTCCTCGCGAGCAGGTCGAGGCCGGGTTCCGTGGTTACCTCGCGTTTGTTGAAGAAGATTGGGATGGCTTCTCGGTGCTCTTCAGTGGCACGAGCCGCGAAGACAGCGAATGGGCCGAGATCGCACGAAGCACAGAAGAGCGTCTCGCCAATCAAATCGCCGAGCTCATCGCCGTCGACGGTATGGCCACCGATCATCGCCAAGCCCTCGCCTACGGCGTGGTTGGTCTCGCCGAAGGCATGGTTCGGTTCTGGCAGACCAGCGAGACCGATCTCAATGGCGACGACTTGCTGCGAGATCTCACCACCCTGGCCTATGCCGGGCTTCGAGGTCTCCAGCCTTGACGACCAAGCCCGTCGAATCGGTGTGGGACTTTCCTCGTCCACCGAGAATCGACGAGGTTCCTTGGCGCATTCGAGTCATTCACCAGGGTGTCACCATCGTTGATGCTCCAAAGACGATCCGCATCTGCGAGACAAGCCAGCCACCGGCCTACTACGTCGACCCACAGTTCGTGTCACACGACCACCTGCAGCCAGCACCGCAAGCTGGTTCGTTCTGCGAGTGGAAAGGGGCAGCGAGCTACGCCGACCTCGTCGTCGACGGCGTTGTGACTCCCCAGGCCTGCTGGACGTACCCAACACCAACTGATCGCTACACGGCCGTCGCCGGTCATTGGGCGTTCTACGCGCAGGTCGCAGACGAGTGCTGGGTTGACGACGAACAGGTCGAGGCCAATCCAGGGTCGTTCTACGGCGGTTGGATCACCTCAAACGTCACCGGCCCCTTCAAGGGCGCTCCCGGCACGCTCCACTGGTAGAACCAGCAGCATGATCGACCTTCGAAGCGACACCGTCACGAAGCCAACGCCGGCGATGCGCGACGCGATCTCGAGTGCCGAGGTTGGCGATGACGTGTACGGCGACGATCCAAATGTCAATGCGCTTGAGGCTGAAGCCGCCGAGTTGCTTGGCAAAGAGGCGGCCATGTTTGTCGCCACCGGCACGCAATCGAATCTGTGCGCCATCATGGCCCACTGCGGTCGGGGCGATGAGTACATCGTTGGCCACGAGGCCCACACCTATAAGTACGAAGCGGGTGGAGCCGCAGTGCTCGGCAGCATTCAGCCCCAGCCCGTCGAGCTGTCGGCCGACGGCCTCATGGATCTCGAGCGGGTTGCCGCTGCCGTGAAGGTCGATGATCCGCACTTCGCCCGATCACGATTGCTCTGCCTCGAGAACACGCACAACGGTCGCACCTTGCCCGTCGACTACGTAGTAGCGGCCCAAGAACTCGGCCGTGATCGTGGACTCTCACTCCACCTCGATGGAGCTCGCCTGTGGAACGCCGCCGTTGGCTCGGGCCAGACCCCAGCCGAGGTCGCAGCCGGCTTCGACACTGTGTCGGTTTGTCTGTCAAAGGCGCTCGGCGCTCCGGTTGGTTCTGTGCTTGTCGGCTCGGCTGACCTCATCAATGACGCCCGCCGCTGGCGCAAGATGCTTGGGGGCGGCATGCGGCAAGCAGGCGTTCTGGCCGCAGCTGGCCGCTACTGCCTCGACCATCACATCGATCGACTGGCCGACGACCATGCGAACGCAGCCAGGCTGGCCGAGGGCCTTGGATCGCTGGACGGCATCGCGGTCGACGGGCCGCACACCAATATGGTGTTCGTCGAATTGGGAGACCACGATCCGTCAACCATCGGAGCGAAGATGGCGGACGCTGGCATTCAGATCTCGGCCTACGGTCCAACCGTTCGTTTGGTCTGCCACCTCGATGTGAGCGCAGAGAATATCGAGAGCATCATCTCGGCGCTCCACGATGCGATTCGCTGACGCCGCCACATAACCATCACGCACCCTTACGCCCTAAGGTCCCCCGTCATGCAATCTTCAACTCCGGCAATTGAGCCGATTGGGCAGGGCGGGCTCAATCTTTGTTTCCAAACTCACGGTGACTCATCCAACGAGCCTCTGCTGCTCGTGATGGGGTTCACCGCCCAGATGATCAGTTGGCCGATGGGCATGATCGAAGCGCTGGTCGACCGCGGCTTCTTTGTGGTGGCGTACGACAATCGCGACGTTGGGCTTTCAGACAAGTCGGCAGGCGACATGCCAGATGCGGCCGCGCTGATGGCTCGGGCCCGCGATGGCGAGGATGTCTCTGCAGAGGTGCCGTACACGCTTGCTGACATGGCAGCTGACGGCATCGGCGTGCTGGATCATCTCGGCATCGACAAGGCCCATGTGGTGGGCGCCTCGATGGGCGGCATGATCGTGCAGGAGATGGCGGTCCATTTTTCCGACCGCTTGCTAAGCGTGACCTCCATCATGTCGACCACGGGCAATCCGGAGGTTGGCGAAGCAGAGCCCGAGGCGATGACCGCCCTGCTCACTCCCCCGCCGGAGGGCCGCGAAGCCATCATCGAAAACATGATCAAGGTCAACCAGATCATCGGCGGCCCGTTGTGGTCTGAAGACATGGCTCGAATGCGCTCAACCGAGTCATACGACCGGTCGTTCAACCCAGCCGGTGCTGCGTTTCAGCTCGCTGCCATCGCCGCCAGCGGAAACCGCACCGACAGGCTTTCGGGTGTCACCACTCCATTCCTCGTGCTCCACGGCCGGCAAGATTCGTTGATCGGCATGTCGGGAGCCCTGGCGACTGCGGACGCGGTACCGGGCGCCGATCTCGTCGTACTCGATGCGATGGGCCACGATCTGCCAGAGCCGCTGTGGCCGCAGATCACCGATGCCATCGCCGGCATCGCCCGCCGCTCCTACTGAGGTCGCCTAGACCGCGCGGTTGTCGCTGCGCCGTTTGAGCATGGCGCTTGCGATGCTCAAACCGGCAACGATCGCTCCGACGATCACCGGCATGCGCCAGTTGGGGTCGCCACCGCTCGGTTGATCTTGGTCTGACGCCGCTTGCCCGTCGATCGGGTTTTGCGGACTCTCGTCGAGCGTTCCCGACGTTGGCGACGTCTCGATTGGTGCGGCCGTTGTTGACGTTGTGGTTGTGCTTGGTGGCTCGACGGGTTCGGGCGGTCGCTCGATGGCTGCGTCGAGCTCTTCGTCACCAAACACGAGCGCAACCTCGTCGCCGCCGGGGTCGAGCGAGAAGCAACTGAACGTAACGGGCGACGCTTCTGCATCGAATCGGCACGGCGCACCCTCGGCGGTGAGTGTTGCATCAGAGGGTGGGGCTATGGCCGGTGCCAGTGCGCCGTCGCAGAACAATCGCTCACTGCGAGCAACACACGCGACCTCGGCCACATCGTCGCCGTACGCGAGAGGTCCGCCCACCTCGAAACGGGCGAGCAGAATCTCGACTCGCTGACGATTCACCGTGCCGAACACGGGAATCTCGGTGTTCATGAGCGAGTCAATGCTGGGACGTACGGCGTTGCCCTGGCCGGCGTTGCCATAGCAACCGCCAACGACCGGTTGCACCATGACGGCGTTGGAGAGCTCCGCGTAGGCAGCGTCGACATCACCGACGAGTCCGGCATCGACTCTCGCTGCGATCACCTCATCGACGAAGGGATCAATCTCGCCCAGCGATGAGTTCCACCAGGCCGTTGCCGTGATCAGGTCGGGGGCGCAGTTCGGATAGCCGATCAGGATGGGCCTGCCGTCAAAGCCGAAGTACTCATCGCGCAGCTCGAAGATCCCATGCCCCCACTCGTGGGCCAACGTTTCCGATGACGGCACTGGGGCGGCGGGATCCACTGAAACGCGAGCGCCACCAAACTCGAGGTTTGCCCGGGGCGGCACGGTTTGTCGGCCGAAGTACGAACTGGCCCTGGCGTCGCTGGTGCCTCCGGTATCGGTGCCGTCGTAGAACGTTGTGACGTGCACGTTGGGCAGCCCAAAGATGTCGAGCTCGTTGGAGTTGCTGGCCTTGGCCACCAGTGCGAGGTCGGAGTTCAGGTCGTCTGGGAGAACCCAAAAGTTGAACTTGTCAGCGTTTGAGCGGAGAGGCTCAATGGCCATCGGGCCGAAGTGAAGATCGCGAATGAGTTCCGGGTTGTCGGTTGGTTGGCCGGCCTCATCAACGGTGATTGGCCCACCCATGCCCAGCGTGAGGTTGGCGATCTCGATCAGTGACGCAGACCCGCCAACTCCCGATCCGCTGAACACAATGTTGATCCGATGGCCGCTCCGTCGGTTGTGGCCGGGGATGAGCTCAATGAGCGTGGGATCGAGGACCTGAAGCACGTGACCACCGGGAAGTTCCTGGCAGTCGAGGGCGCTTGCGCCCACACATGGCCACACGCGGTATCGACCGGGAGCCAGGTCGAGCGTGAAGCGATTCAGCCGGCCTTCGTCGAAGGTGCCAGGTTCGAAGGCGAGGGTGTCGAGCACTCGGCTCGATCCTCGAACTCGAACGTTGAGAAACGACTCGCCCGTGCCGTCCGGGGCTCGGCTGAACATGCTGAGTGGACGCCCCTCAAAGATCACCGGCTCCTCTGGTTCGAGCGCGATACGAAGCTGGTCTTCTATGGGTGCCGTCACCACGATGGATGCGGCACCGGGCAGAATCTCGTCGCTCAGTTGCAGTTCGATCGGCCACGTTCCTGGCGACTCGATCCGCAGGCCAACGTTGGCGCAGCGCAGGCGTCGACCTTCGACGACGCATGTGGACACGCCGGCGCCGTCCCACACGGCTGGGAACTGGATGGCCTCCGTGTCAGCGCCGTCGAGCAGGTCGAAGTAACAGTCCATCCCAACACCGGGAGCGAACAGCGCGTGATTGCTCTCACACGTTCCGGGCAACACCACAACGGCAGACGTTGGCCCCTCTTGGGCAGGTGGATCGTCTTCCTGAGCACGCGCGGTGCTCGCAGAGACCAGCAACAGCAGGAGGCCAGACGCGACAACACCGGCCAGAGACCGACCAAATGCAGTTGCACCCGCTACGGCGCCACTGTGGTGAGCTGGTGGACACCCCCGCTTCATTGGGTTCGACGGTACATCGTCAGCCCGGAGTTCTACCGTTGCCCCTCTCGGCCCCGGCAGAGCGTTACATGGGGCAGCGCTCCATCTGCAAGGCTCTATCAGTGACTCTCCGCGACGCGCCGGCCGAATCGGTCGATCCAGAGAAACCAGCCGGCCCGATGACGGTGAAGCCGTTTCGGCTTCTCTGGTTCAATAACGTCGGCTTCTTTCTCGTCGCAAATGCACAGCGCTTCGTTTTCGGCTGGCTGGTGCTTGACGGTCTGAACCGTGATGAGTTTGATCAGGGGCTTGCGGTGTTTGCCCTCGGCTTGCCTGCCGCGTTTTTGGTTCTGCAGGCGGGCGTGTGGGCTGATCGCCTCGACCGCCGCATGATGCTGATCACCACGCAGGCTGCCGGCGCAGTCGTGATGGCGCTCGCCGCGCTTCTCGCCCAAACCGATCGCATCTCCTTCGCGTGGGTCATTGCCCTGACGCTCCTGGCCGGCACCGCATCGGCGATTGGCCAGCCGGTGCGCAGCTCCCTCATTCCTGCGTTGGTCTCAAAGCAGCAACTGTTGCCTGCGATTGCTGTCAACGCCATCGCCATCACGGCCTCGCTCATCCTCGGACCCGTCGTCGCCAAACTCGTTGGTGATGCCTATGGATTCGCTGGTGCGTTCTGGTTCCAGGCCGGCTTGCTTGGTATCGGCATCCTGTTCCTCCTGCCGCTTGAGGTGCCACCGGTCATCAGCGAAGGACCGAGACGATCGATTCGGTCAGAGCTTGGCGAGGCCGGCCGCCACATCTGGGGCGACCCTGCGCTACGCACGCTCTTCTGTCTTCTCTTCCTGTCAAGCGCAACCATCAACCCCGCAGTGATGGTGACCCTCCAGGCCCACATTAAAGAAGCCTTCGAACGAGACTCAGGCGATGCGGCGATTCCCTTTGCGCTCATGGGGCTTGGCATTGCGATCTCATCCGTCTTCGTGATGAAGAAGGGCGACATGAAGAACAAGGGCGCCGCCTTTCAGCGGGCGATGATGGCGGGGTCGACGATCACCATCATCATCGGGCAGCTGCCGACGTTTGGGCTGATCTTGCTCTTCACGTTCTTCATGGGTCTGGCCGGCGGCTTCTACATCAACATGAATCAGGGGCTGATTCAGTCGTCGACACCACAGCACTTGATGGGCCGTGTCATGGGCGTGTTCGCGATGTCTCAGGCGGGGCTGATGCCCATTGGTGCGCTAGCACTCGGTGCCGTTGCGCAACGCCTTGGCACGGGTAACACCATCACGTTCGCAGCTGCGATCGGACTCCTCGGCGTCGGTACGACCTACATCCGCAGTGCCGAGCTCCGTCGCCTGGGCTAGGCGAGCGCGTCGAGGGCCGCCGCGTGCAGTTCGGGCGTTGACGCTGCAACAGCCCAGCCTCCGTTGGTCGCCGGCCCGCCGTCGCGATCAGTGATCACGCCACCGGCAGCTTCGATGAGCGGAATCAGCGGAATCACGTCGTAGGGCTGCAGCTGGTTCTCGACCACAAGGTCGGCGTCGCCCGTGGCGACAAGGCCGTAGTTCATGCAATCACCGCTGTAGCGGGTGAGTTTGCATGCGTCGGCGACTCGGGCGAATGACGCCTGCTCATCGTCTGTCACAAACATCGTGGGGTGCGTGCACAGCAAGGTGGCATCAGCCAGCTCGGTCACATCCGATGTGTTGAGCGGCCAGCTTCCACCTGAGTTCTCGACCATGCCGGAGTCGGCGACGGCCACATACATCTCGTCGAGTGGGGGGACGTACATCCAGCCAGCCACCGGCGTGACGTCGATCTGCAAACCAAGCAACGTCCCCCACATCGGCTGGCCGCTCACAAAGGCCCGTGTGCCATCAATGGGATCGATCACCCAGCGGTACTGAGATGACCCAGCAGCTGCCGTCGTCTCACCGGTCTCTTCGCCCAAAATTCCATGGCCGGGAAACAGATCGAGCAGCGCCGACCGAATGAGCGATTCGACATGACGGTCGGCCTCGGTGACGGGATCAAACCCATCGGCTGCCTTGTTTTCGACCGTGGTTTGGGTGGCGCGTCCATGGCGCCGGAACCATTTGAGTGACTCTGCACCGGCCGCACGAACGACGTTGCTGACATCTTCGATGGTGATCGAGAGGCCATCAACGACCGGTGCGATTCTGTCGAAGGAAGGAGCGGTCACTGAGGACCCAGTGTCTCCGACAAGACGTTGGCGGCCCGCATCAGCTCGTTTTCAATGGAGCGGGGGTTGTTGCCCGGGAAACGGAACGATGGACCGTGCACGCTGACGGCGCACAGGATGTCGCCCGCCGCGCTGAACACCGGTGCCGAGCACGACGTGATGCCGAGCTCGAGCTCTTCGGCCGTCCATGACACGCCCTGTTCGCGAACTCGAATGAGACGCTCACGGATCTTGACTGGGTCGATCACCGAGCGGGTCGTTGGCGCGTAGAGGTCTCGTTCGAGGAAGCTCTCAACGGCTTCTTCGGGCCAGTGGGCCATGATCACCAGCCCGGCAGAGATCAGATGAAGGGGCACTCGAATGCCAACCCAGTCGCGCACCTGAATGGGCTGGTCGCTCTCGACCTGGTTGATGTAGTGCATGGTGTAGCCAGCGGCGACCGACAGACCAACGGCCTCTCCAACCACCTTGGCCAGTTG
Organism: uncultured Acidimicrobiales bacterium; assembly: GCA_938009905.1. Taxonomy (GTDB): domain Bacteria; phylum Actinomycetota; class Acidimicrobiia; order Acidimicrobiales; family SZUA-35; genus CALEWY01. The sequence continues at coordinate 17,825 of CALLGK010000328.1, forward strand.
CTCGAGGTGGGGCTGGGCGATCGTCGAGAGGCTGGCCGACGAGTCGATGCTCGACGCCATCTTCACGATCGACGGACCGATGCGATACATCCCGACATCGTCGAGCCGCTCGATGGCACCAAGCGATTCGAGCGTGGCGAGCAAACGACTGGCTGTACTGATGGGAAGGCCAACCCGTCGAGCGAGTTCGGTGAGGCTGGCTGGCTCGGTACCAACCGCTTCAAGAAGCGAGAACGCCCTGCCTACTGACTGGACGCCACTCACTCTTCACATCCGGCGATTTGCTGACGGGAACACATAGTTGTGAAACCACCCCTAGGGAGACGTTGGGGGACACTTGACATGTAGCGCCGCTACGCGCACGCAAGGCCCAAGATTCGGCTCCCGGAGACCGGTAACCTCACCGATTGAGCCTTGTTCGGTTAAGAACTTCCATGATACGGTGCCCTCTCACATCATGGAAGTCAAGGGCTTCGCGAAGATTTGACCGGACAAACTCGATCGTTCAGCAGCTCGCTGCCTACAGCAACGGGTTCGCAACGCCGATTGGAGCGTTATGACAGACCAAGAAGATGACATCAATCTCGCAGAGCTGAGCGATGATGACCTTGTCGCGCAAATGCATGACGATCTCTACGACGGTCTGGCCGACGAGATCCACGAAGGCACCACCATTCTCCTCTCCCGAGGATGGGGTCCCGAAAAAACGCTGAACGACGCTCTCGTCGAAGGCATGCGGATTGTCGGCATCGACTTCCGCGACGGCATTCTCTTTGTGCCCGAGGTGCTGTTGGCTGCCAACGCCATGAAAGCGGGCATGGAGATTCTCCGGCCGCTGCTGGCCGAGACGGGTGCCGAGCCCATCGGTACGGTCGTCATTGGCACCGTCAAGGGCGACATCCACGACATTGGCAAAAACCTTGTCGCCATGATGCTCGAAGGTGCGGGCTTCGAAGTGTTCGACCTCGGCATCAACACAGACGCAGACGAGTTCATCGCTGCTCTCGACGAACACAAGCCAGACATCCTTGGCATGTCGGCCCTGCTCACCACAACGATGCCCTACATGAAGGTGGTCATCGACACGCTCACCGAGCGAGGACTCCGAGACGACTTCATCGTTCTCGTCGGCGGTGCACCGCTCAACGAAGAGTTTGGGGACGCTGTGGGCGCCGACGCGTACTGTCGCGACGCTGCAGTCGCAGCCGAAACCGCCAAGACGCTGGTTGCCGAGCGACGTGCGGCCGCAGCCGGATAGCGAGCCCACAACTCAACGCACGCTGCTCGTCGCTTGCGGCGCGCTTGTGCGCGAGATCCGCGCTGTCGTCGCAACCTGGGACGCAGATGGTCTTGGCCGCGATGTGCTCGACGTGCACTATCTGCCGGCCCCGCTCCACAACCGGCCGGATGAGATCGTGCCTGCACTCCAGGCCGCCATCGACGAACGGCTCACGCCACACCACGATCGAATCCTGCTGGGCTACGCAGACTGTGGCACCGGTGGCCTTCTCGACGTTGCGATGGATCGGTGGCGCACCAACGACCTTGCTGTCGAGCGGCTTCCGGGGTCGCACTGCTACGAGTTCTTCACCGGCACAGAGGCATTCACCACGCTGCACGAAGCTGAACTCGGCACGTTCTTCCTCACCGACTACCTCGCCCGCCACTTCGACCAGATCATCTGGCGTACCTTCAAACTCGATCGTCATCCCGAGCTCATCGAGATGATGTTCGGCAACTACCGACGGCTCGTCTACTTGGCGCAGACCAACGACCCCAACCAACTCACCGAGCTCACCGATCATGCCAGGGCGGCCGCCGATCTCTTAGGGCTCGAGTTTGAGGTTCGGGCCACAGGCCTCGCACCGTTCGGGGAAGCCCTCGTGGCTATCTCGAACGTGTCGGAACCATCGCAAACCACCAGCCCCTCCCGCTAACCCCGATTTCCCAGAAGCAGAGAACCCAATGCCCCGAGGCCCCCAACTCATCACGATCTACTGGCGCGACATTCCCGCCCAAGTCAACGGCGTACCGCCTCGCGTGCGCGGTCAAGGCCGTTCGGCCAAGCACCAAGAGCTCCTGCTCCCCCGCTTTCAGAAGGCCATCGACCGAGCCGCGATGGTGGCCGACATCACCACGGCGACGGCCTACGTCGCCGAGTGGCGCCAGGAATCCGTGGCCGCCGACGGTGACGACTACGTCGAAGCCGCCAAGGCAGAAGCGGCGCGGCTCGATGCCGAATTCCCCCTCGAACGGATCAACGAGTTCGTTGCCACCGGCGGGTGGGACCCTGCTCGCCCTGAAGAAGAACGCGTCGCTGCAGACGCCGCTAGTTCCCTCGATTCCCCGGAGATCCCGTCATGACCGAAACCATCATTAGCTCGGCAACCAAAGAGGTTGTCATTGGCTTCAACCGTCCGTTCGTCATGATCGGCGAGCGGATCAACCCGACGGGCCGCAAGCTGCTCGCGGCCGAGATGAAAGAGGGCGACTTCAGCCGAGTTGAGGCCGATGCCCTCGCTCAGGTGGCGGCCGGGGCTCACATGCTCGACGTCAATGCCGGCATCCCCCTCGCCGATGAGCCTGCCCTGCTGGCGCAAGCAATCCAGTTGGTACAGAGCGTTACAGACGTGCCGCTCTCGATCGACTCATCAATCGTCGAAGCACTCGAGGCCGGCATCGCCGTGTATCAGGGCAAGCCACTGATCAACTCGGTGACTGGTGAAGAGGAAGTGCTCGAGCGAGTGCTGCCGTTGGTGGCTAAGCACGGTGCGGCCGTCGTCGCTATCTCCAACGACGAGACCGGCATCTCAGAAGACCCAGATGTGCGTTTCGAGGTGGCGAAGAAGATCGTCAACCGGGCCGCCGACTTCGGCATCCCCAAGGAAGACGTGGTGGTCGACCCGCTGGTGATGCCGATTGGCGCCATGGGAACAGCCGGCCAGCAGGTGTTCGCCCTGGTCAACCGGCTCCGCAACGAGCTCGGCGTGAACACCACATGCGGAGCGTCAAACGTCAGCTTCGGACTTCCTGCCCGCCACTCCATCACCGGTACGTTCTTGGCCATGTCAATGAGCCACGGCATGACCTCTGCGATCATGAACCCGCTCCACAGCGAAGTGAAGGACGCCATCATGGCGGCCGACGTGCTCGCCGGAACAGACGAGAACTGTGCTGCCTGGATTAACGCCAAGCGGGAACGAGCCGAGGGCGAAGAAGCCTCGAGCGGCCGACGCGGCGGCCGCAAGGGCGGGCGTTCCGCTCGCCGGGCCGAGGCCTAGGACGAGCACGATGGTGCGCGTCGTCTTCACTCCGTCTGGCCTCGAGGGCGAAGTTCCCGAGGGATCAACGGTGCTCGACGCGGCGCGCCAGCTCGGCGCTGACCTCGACTCGGTCTGCGGCGGTCGTGGCATTTGCGGCCGCTGTCAGATCGTGCCGTCCACCGGCAACTTCCCCAAGTGGGGCATGGATGTTGGCGATGACGCACTGTCAGGGCCGAACTCCACCGAGCTCGACTACGCCGGGAAGCGACCTTTGCTCGAGGGCCAACGCCTCGGGTGCGCAACGGAGATCTGCACTGACGTCGTCATCGACGTGCCGGAGTCGAGCCAGATCCACAAGCAGGTCATTCGCAAAGACGTCGACACGTCAGGCATCACGCTCGATCCGGTTGCCGAGCTGCGCTACCTCGAACTGGCGACGGTCGAGCTTGGCGACGACGCAACAGCAACCGATCTGATCAAGGCCGGGCTGACCACCGACTGGAACATCAGCGATCCTGTTGTCGATCCCGGTGCGTTGTCGCAGCTACACGCAGCGATCGAAAGTGACGAGGACGGGTTGACCGTCGCCGTCCGTGATGGCAACCGCGTGGTGGCCGCGTGGCCTGGGTTCACAGATCGGGCCCTCGGCGTTGCGGTCGACGTTGGCTCAACCACCATCGCCGGCCACCTGTGCGACCTCACAAGCGGCGAGGTGCTGGCCACCGCGGGTCGGATGAATCCGCAGATTCGATTCGGCGAAGATCTGATGAGCCGGGTCAGCTACGTGATGATGAACCCGGGCGGCGAGGTCGAACTCACGAATGCTGTCCGAACTGCTCTCGATGAACTGATCGGCGAGCTCGTCGGCGAGGCACGCGACGAGGTGCTTGAGATTGTCTTGGTTGGCAATCCCGTGATGCACCATCTCTTGCTCGGCATTGACCCAACACCTCTTGGCGCCGCGCCGTTCCTTCTGGCCACAAGCGATGCCGTGTCTGTCGACGCTGCTCAACTCGATCTCAACTGCAGCAACGCCCGGGTCTACGTGGCGCCCTGCATCGCGGGACATGTCGGTGCCGACACTGCGGCCGCCGTCATCGCCGA
>CALLGK010000329.1 GCA_938009905.1 uncultured Acidimicrobiales bacterium
CGTCATGCGCAGATCAGATCAGACCACGCCGTTGGCCGCCACTCGCCGATGCATGCCGGCGAACATGCGTGCACCAGACCGCCCCAAGCACGCCCACAACACGCAAGTTCGACAAGGCTCCCAACCTGCGTGGACCACAACAGCCGGAGCCGGCGCGCTGCACGCAGGTTCGTTGGCGCGAGCTCGTAGTTCGACGGAGATCGTCAGATCAGAACTTTGTCGTACATCGCCACTTCTTCGTCGCCGCCGTATGGCTGCTGGCGGCCAACCTCGACAAAGCCATAGATGGTGTGGAACCGGTGCGAACGGGGGTTGTCGGGAACGGTGTTGACTTCACACGACATCACGGGCTTGCCCTGCTGACGAGCCCACGCTTCGAACTCTTCGTAGAACTGCACGCCAATGCCGCGGCCCCGCCCAGACTCCAGCAGGGCGATGCGATCGATGTAGGCGAAGGCGGCGTGCCGGTTCCTGAACCATGCGTAGTTCTTGCTCGGGTACGACGCGATGCCCTCGACAAGGCCGACGAGCATGCCAACGACGGTGCCGTCGACTTCTGCCGCCTTGAAGAACGGCGAGACACCGAGGAAGTAGTCGAACTTCTCGCTGTCCATGTCGCCGACTTCGGGCATGCATGCCTCGTTGATGGCAAGACACACATCGCGATCGCTGGCGACGGCGTCGCGGATGAGCACGCTCACGAACGACCAGCAGCCAGCTTGGCCGCCTTGGTCACGAGGTCGGGGGCATCGAGCTTGGCCGCCATGGCCTCGAGATCAGCCGTGGCGCCGGTCCACTTGAGATCGGCAACCGTGTCGATCGTTGGAGCGTCGAGGTCGAGCGTTGCGAGTCGGCGGAAGAGCAGCGCTTCGTCCATGTGGTCGGCCAGTGTCTTCGCCAGCTTGGCCCCGCCTCGCACCGTGATGTCCCACTGCCCTGCCGACAACGGAATGTCTTCGATGTGCTTGTAGCGGTAGAGCACGGCCGCAGCCGATTTGGCTCCCCAACCCGGCAGACCAGGGAACCCGTCTGCTGAGTCGCCGACAAGTCCGAGCCAGTCAGGGATCGACTCAGGAGTGACACCGAACTTCTCAACCACCTCTTCGACGTCAAAGATCTTGTCTTTGCGGCGATCGAACTGGACGACCTTGCCGGCACGAACGCATTGCGCCATGTCTTTGTCTGGCGTGCAGATCAGCACCTTGTCGACCTCGGGGTCCTCCGCCGCGATTGCCGCAGCAGATGCCATCGCATCGTCTGCCTCAAACTCGATCATTCCGAAGGTCGCAACGCCGAGCGCTCGCAGACCGTCATCGAGCAGTGGGAACTGATTGAGGATGAGCGGGTCCATCCCCGAACCGTCCTTGTACCCCTCGTAGAGATCGTTGCGGAACGACTCAACCACGCTGTCTGTGGCCACGCCGACGTGGGTCGCGCCGTCGTCGAGCATGGCCAACATGTTGCGAAGCACCGCGCGAGTAGCGCCCACTTCCATGCCATCACCATTGATGTGACCGGGGCGGCCGAAGAACTGGCGGAACAGTTCGTAGGTTCCATCGACAAGATGCACGAGCATCGTCGCACCTTAGGGCCCCTGCGAGGCCCTATCCTCGTGGCCCATGGCCGCAGGTGGCAGTAATAAAGCAGTTGTAGCTGCACTCGTAGGAAACTCGCTGATTGCAGTAGCCAAGTTTGTGGGCTTCTTCATCACGGGCGCGTCGTCGATGTTGGCGGAGGCGATTCACTCGTGTGCCGACTCCGGCAACCAGGCGTTGTTGCTCTGGGGCGGTAAGGCAGCGCAGAAAGAAGCAGACGACGAGCATCAGTTCGGCTACGGCCGAGAGCGCTACTTCTGGAGCTTCGTGGTGGCCCTCGTGCTCTTCGTTCTCGGCGGCGTCTACGCCACCTACGAAGGCATCGAGAAGATTCGCCATCCCCACGAGGTCAAGAGCCTCGGCATCGCTCTTGCCATTCTGGCCTTCGGCATCGTCGTCGAGGCCAATGCGTTCTGGACCGCCATCCGCATCTCTCGTCCACTCAAGGGCGACCTGACGTGGTGGCAGTTCATCCGTCGAGCACGCACGCCCGAGCTCCCTGTTGTGCTTCTGGAAGACTTCGGTGCCCAGCTCGGCCTCATCTTCGCCTTCGTGGCGCTGGTCGTTGCCGAGCTCACCGGCAACGCCGTGTGGGACGGCATCGGCACGCTCTCCATCGGCATCCTGCTGTTTGCGATCGCCTGTGTGTTGATCATCGAGATGCGCAGCCTGCTGTTGGGTGAGGGCGCACGACCTCGCGACATGGTGAAGATTCGCAGCGCCATCGAGAACTCGCCGTCGGTCACCGGCATCATCCACCTGCGCACCCAGCACCTGGGCCCAGAAGAACTGCTGGTTGCCGCCAAGGTCGGGTTCGACGAGTCATTGACGATGGCCGAACTGGCTGACGCCGTGAATGCGGTCGAAGCTGCCGTCCGAGCCGAAGTGCCCCACGCCACGCCGATGTACATCGAGCCTGGCCTCGGGCGCGACCCCAAAGAACTCGCCAAGAAGAATGCGGTACCAGACCCCACTGAGGGGTTGTAACCGACGTCTGAGTGGCTCCGGTGAGCCTCGGAGCGTTGCTCTGGTAATACTGGAGGGGTGCTTACCGTCGTTTCTCCAGCGAAGTCTCTCGACTACGAGACGCCGCTGACCACCAAGAAGACCTCACAAATCCGGCTCGCAGACGAAGCGACACAGCTCGTCAAGACCATGCGCGAGAAGTCGCCAGACGATCTCTCGAAGATGATGTCGATCTCGGCCGAGCTTGCCGAACTCAACTTCGACCGCTTCCAGAACTGGGACACCGAGTTCACCACAAGCAACTCGCGCCCAGCGCTGCTTGCCTTCGCCGGCGATGTCTACATGGGCATGGACGCACCAAACACCTTCTCTGAGCGCGATTTCACCCACGCCCAGAAGACCCTTCGCATTCTGTCTGGCCTCTACGGCGTGCTTCGCCCGCTCGACCTCATGCAGCCCTACCGGCTCGAGATGGGCTCAAAGGTCAAGACCGATCGTGGTAGCGACCTCTACGACTACTGGGGCGATCGCATCACCGACATGCTGAACGCCGACATCGAAGACAGCCCAGGCTCCCCTGCGCTCGTCAACCTTGCGTCAAACGAGTACTTCAACGCCGTCAACACCGACCGGCTTGAAGCCCGCATCATTGCGCCCAAGTTCCTCGACTCGAAAGACGGCAAGGATCCAAAGATCATCAGCTTCTTCGCCAAGCGGGCCCGCGGCGAGATGGCTGGCTGGATCGTGCAGAACCGCATCAAGAGCGTCAAGGCGCTGATGCAGTTCGACGGGTCGGGCTATGAGTTCGACGAAGCTCGCAGCATCCCGAGCCAGCCCGTCTTCGTACGCCATCACTAGGAATCGGTTGCCCGCATGAACCTCGCAACAGAAGACAACGTCAGCCTGCTTGAGCTGCTCGACTTCGTCCGACCCCGCCACCAGTGGATCATGACCACGGTGCGCTCCGATGGCCGGCCTCAGATCTCGCCGGTCACCGGCGGCGTCAACACCGCAGGCCAGCTCGTGGTGTCGACGTATCCCGAGCGCGACAAGGTGCACAACCTTCGCCGCAATCCAGCGGTCACGCTTTGCGTGCTCAGCGATCACTTCGGTGGGTCATGGGTGCAGGTCGACGGCCAGGCCACCATCATCGACATGCCAGAGGCCGTTGAAGCGCTTGTCGACTACTACCAGAGCGTTGCTGGCGAACATCCCAACTGGGATGAATACCGCGAAGCAATGGAGCGGCAGGGCAAGTGCATCATCGCCATCGACATTGAGCGTTGGGGCCCGGTGGCAAAGGGCGGCTTCCCGCCTCGCTTGGCCAACCTCGATCAGTTCAAGCCCTAGTTCGTCACTGCGAGAGCAACGGTGGGCGGCGTTGGCCGTGGTTCGTTGCAGCTTCGAGTGTCTTGCCGGCGCGCAGCGTGTCGATATCGGCCCACGGACCACCGATGATGTGGGCGCCCACGGGTAAGCCGGCTTCGGTGAATCCACCGGGGATCGACAGGGCTGGCAGCTGCATAGACGTGATGCGGCAACACGACTTCATCCAGTCGATGTAGCGAACGTTCGACACGTTGTTGACGGCTTCTGGAAACTCTTGGTCGATCGTGAACGGTGAGAGCTGGGTGACCGGAGCAATCATCATGTCGTAGTTCTCATAGAAGGCAACCGAGCGATCCCAAAGCACCTTGAGGTGGGCCAGCGCGGCGGCCACTGTTGCACCGTCGTAGGCGCGACCGCGGGCCACCTCCTCTTGGATGGCGTCTTTCGTGAGGGCCAACTGGTCTGGAGGAAGGTCACCGGCCGAGGTGTTGGCGAACACCCAGGAGCGAATCGTGGCGAAGCACTCGTCTGCTCCCTCAAAATCTGGCTCGTCGTCGACCACGTCCCAACCGAGACCTTCAACGTCTGCCCGGAAGCTGTCGAGCACAACCCGAACATCGTCTTCGACCGGGAGGCCTCCGAGGTCGTTCGACCATGCCACCCGCAACGGTCCCTCAACCGGTTCGATCGTTGCCGGCACGTCGAGACCCCGGCTCATCGGATCGGCCACGAAGAACTCCGTGATCACGGCGAGCATGAGGGCCAAATCGTCCACGGTGCGAGCCATCGCGCCAGACACGGGCAGGCGGGGCCATGCGTTGCCGGCACCAGGGTTTGGGACACGACCGAGCGATGCCCGGAACCCGACGATGTTGTTCCAGGCCGCCGGGTTACGGAGCGACCCGCCGAGGTCGCTGCCATCGGCGACCGACAGCATGTTGGTGGCCAGGGCGGCTGCGGCACCACCCGATGATCCACCGGCCGACTTCTCGGGGTCATACGCATTGCGCGTGACCCCGAAGAGCGGGTTGAACGTGTGTGAACCGGCGCCGAACTCCGGCGTGTTGGTCTTCCCGACGGCAACCGCGCCCGCGGCCTTCATTCTGGCAACAAGCAGATCGTCGGCCTCGGCTTTGTAGTCGGCCTTGGCTGGCGACCCGAAGGTGGTGCGGAAATCGACGGTGTCTGCCAGGTCTTTGTGGGCCGTAACGAGGCCGGCCAGCGGCCCAACGGCCTTGCCCGCCGCCCGGGCATCGTCGACCCGCTTGGCTGATGCCTTCGCGACATCGACGTCCATCGAGATCACCGCGTTCAGCGTCGGATTCACCTCGTCGATCCGTTGAAGGTGACTCTCGAGGAGTTCGGCGGCAGAGGCTGAGCCCGACTGCATCAATGCGAGTTGTTCTGTAGCGGTGAGATCGCAGAGCTGTGTCACGGCCACATCATCTACGCAATCTGGGCTGCGAGCCACCTGAGGTGTCGTTCCCTACGATTCAGGCATGAACTTCCGACAGGGAACGTCATGATCGTTCGACTCGTGAAGGCCGACGACCTCAATGCGCTCGTCGATCTTGCGTTAGGCGCCGATCGCACCATGACGTCGATGCCGAAGTCGCAGGAAGGCATGGCGAAGCGGGTCAACAAAGCCCTCGCGAGCGTTGCGCCAGACCGAGAGGTCGACGGACACGAGGCCTACCTCTTCGTGCTCGAAGAAGCCGGGAAGCTGTTGGGCGTCAGTGCCATCTATGCCCAGGTTGGTCTCGATCGCCCGTTCTACAACTACAAGGTGTCGAGCATCTCGCAGGTGTCGCCCGATCTCGGCGTGCGAGTCGACACCCGCATCATGCATTTGGTCAACGACTTCAGCGGCCACACCGTGCTCGGCACCCTCTTCCTCGATCCGGCAGGACGAGGCGGCGGACGGGGGCGTCTGCTGTCGCTCAGTCGCTTCATGTTTCTGGCCACCCAGCGCGAGCGGTTCCCCGAACGGGTGCTGGCCGAGATGCGAGGGTTTACCGACGCAGAAGGCGGGTCCGACTTCTGGGATGCCGTCGGCCGACGCTTCTTCCAGCTCGAGTTCAGCGATGCCGACATCCGCAGCACCAGCGATGTCCGCTTCATCTCCGACCTGTTCCCGACCTACCCCATCTACGCCGACCTGCTTCCACCCGAAGCTCAAGCCGTCATCGGGCGTCCGCACCCAGACGCCGCTCCTGCAGCCGCGCTTCTACGTGAACAGGGGCTGCGCAACCACGACTACGTCGACATCTTCGACGCCGGCCTCTGTCTCGATGCCTTCATCGACGATGTCGAGATCGTTCGCACTATTCGGCGCATCCGCCTCGCAGCCACACCAGCTGAACCCGCTGCTGACAGCCCTCTGATGCTGGTCGCCGATGGCGAGCTGTCGTCGTTCGCCGTCACGGCAACACAGGTGACCACACTGGATGACGGCACGGTGGCGCTTCCGGCCGCGACGCTCGAATCAACAGGCTGGCAGCCAGGGGCCGATCTAGCGATGGCAAACGCTCGCCGAGCTGTTCCGCTTTTCGAAACCGGGCGCTAAACGTCACGTTCGTACTACGTGTTGAGTTGTAGTACGCTTGTGACATGTCATCGGTAGCCCTGTTCAGCGATCTGCCGTCGCCTCCTCCCCAGCTCGACCACGTAGCGGTCGAACAGGCGAGACTCACGCGTCTCGCCCGCGACTACCTGGCCACCGAAGAACCCTCGATCGACTACGACGGGCTGGCCGCTGGCCGGCTCAGCACGGTGCTGGCTGCTCGGCAGTGGGTCAAGCGTCAACGGGCCGCTCAGCGCGTAGTGATCGTCGAGCACGGCGGTCGAACCCTCATCCCAGCGTTCCAACTCGACGAGGTGTTCGACCTCAACACCGCCACAACACCAACGATTGAGGCCCTCACCCAGTTCGGCATGAGCGGATGGGCGATGTGGCAGTGGTTCACGGCGATCAATCCGTGGATCGATGCTCGACCGGTCGACGTGATCGACCAGGCCAATGGCACCGAGCTGTTGGCCCAAGCCGTCGCCGGCCTTGTGCATGGCTAGTGGGCCACCGTGTGGTCGCGCCGACTGCCCGATCATTGCGCCCGCCAACATCGATCGCCGTCGCCTTCGCACCATCGAGCTACCAGCAGGTACCGAGCGCTTTCGCGTTGGCCAGCTGAGATTCGGCGATTCGCTCTTTGCCCCCGCCGGAGCGGGCAACGGCCGCTTCTCACCACTGGCAGACCGACAACACCTCTACGTGGCAGAGCAGCGCTCAGCGGCCTTGCTCGAATCCGCACTTCACGAGGCATCTGGCCCAAACCCCCGTATCTACCGAGCTCAGCTGGCGCGCTACGAACTCATGCGAGTGAGGCTCCGCTCGACCACACCGCTGCTCGACCTACGCGACGCGGCCCTCGACGCCCTGGGCCTCGAGCGCCATCAGCTCACCGGTGCGGGTCCCCGTCACTACCCGTGCACGCAGGTGGTTGCCGAACGCTTGGCCGGCACAAAGGGCTGCCACGGGCTCTTGTGGACATCGCGTCAGGGAACGCTGCACGCCGAGCGCAATCCGGACGGGCTGGCGTCTGAGGTGCTGCGGCACGACAGTCTTGACGTGGCCGTCGTCTATCGACCAGACCATCGAGGTCGCATCGACATCCTCGAGCGAGAGCCCCTGGTACAACACGACGAGGTGAGCCGCTTTGCGCTCGAGCTGGCCAGCCTCCTGAGAATCGCGGTCTTGTGAGCACGATGTTGGGTCGATGCGGTGCGCACGCCGACACCCTTCCTTAGGCTGCGACCGTGGAGACTGACAACCCCATCGTGACGCGCCGCTGGCGGGGCGACAACGTCGAATCGCAGCACCGCGGCGCGTGGGTTGTCGCTCGCCCAGACGGCTCGGTGATCGACCACGGCGGCAACCCACACCAGCTCGTGTACGGGCGTAGTGCCACCAAGAGCTTTCAGGCACTTCCCCTGATTGAGTCGGGGGCTGTCGACCGGTTCAGCCTGCCGAGCCAGTCGCTGGCAACAGCTATCGCCTCACACAGTGGCGAGGCAATTCATCGCCAGATTGTCGCTTACACGCTCGACCAAATCGGACTCAGTGAAGACGCGCTCCTCTGTGGTCCTCAGCGCCCGTTCAACGCCGGCACCGACGCACCCGCCGAACGCATCACTAACAACTGCTCGGGCAAACATGCTGGCTTTCTGGCTGTCTCTCAAATGGTTGGTGAAGACCCCGCTCGCTATCTCGATCCCGCTTCAGAGGTCCAGACACTGGTCAAGGCCGCCGTTGCATCAATGTGCGGCGTTGAAGCGACCGACCTCGGCGTTGCCGTCGACGGCTGCAGTGCCCCAACGTTCCAACTGCCGCTTGCCGCACTCGCCACGGGCATCGCTCGGATGGCCAACCCCAACGACCTGGACCCTCGACGCTCTGCCTCAACCCGACAGCTCACCGACGCAGCTGCTACCCATCCCGAGCTCGTCGCTGGCACGCACGAGCGCATCTGTACCGACCTCATCGCCGCCACAAACGGGCGCCTGTTTGCCAAGATCGGAGCAGAAGCGGTGTACGTAATCGGCGCGGTCGGATCTGATCTCGGCCTTGCGGTCAAGATCGACGACGGCGATCAGCGAGGCCTGCACATGCTGCTGATCGAACTCCTCACCCGACACAATCTGCTGTCGCCTGCCGAGCGTGAACAACTCACGTCGTGGTCCGATCCGATCAGACGCAACTGGGACGGTCTACCGATCGGCTGGGTCGAGGTCGTTCTCTGATCGCTGTTCGTCTGTGGCCAGCGCTTCGGCTTTCAACCGATTCAGCAGGGCGAGGCTCGAGTCGGCCCGAGGTTCGTGAGCCGAGAGCTGGCCAAGGTTGGTGAGCCGGAAGAGCCAAGCCAGAGAGGGCACCACCAGAACGGCAGCGCCAACGAAGGCGATGACAAGACCGATCAGCGTGGCTCGACCAGCAACCACGTCATCGATCTCGACCTCGTCGACGAGGATCCACGGGTATTGACCGACACCCCAGCCCACCACGATGGCAACCACAGCCGCGATCGCGGGCGCTCGAGCCTCACCCGGCCGGTCCTGCCTGAGGAGCCACATGGCGGCAAGGCCCCCTACCCCGCTGGCAGTCAGCAACGGCGCGCCGGCTCGCTCCAGCCCGTCGGCCAGTGTCGGTGCATCGGTCTCAAGAACGAAGATGCCGACAATCGAAATGAGGCCAACGACGACACCCGACCACATCGCTCTGGCTGAGAAGGCAGCCGCGAGCTCGTCTTCACCATCGCGCGCAGAGTCTGCTGCAAGAAAGACGGCGGCGAGCCACGCACAGGTGCCAACAGCCAGCACTCCCCCGAGCATCGACGTGGGCCCGAGCCACACCGTCAGCGGGTCGACGTCGCCAGACAGCGGCACTCGCCCGGACGCGATCGCGCCGACTGCTGCGCCCATGAAGAACGGGGTCACGATGGACGACAGTGCGAATGCGGTGCCGAACAACCGAGCCTGCGCAAACGTCGACGATGACTTCCGTAGGGCGAAGGCGGCGCCGCGCAACGTGATGCCGACCGCCACGCCGATGAGCGGCACGAACAATGCCGTCACGATCGCGGCAAACGCCGTTGGGAAGCCGGTCCACAGATACACGAGGATGAAGATCAACCACACGTGGTTGGCCTCCCACACAGGCCCGATGCTGCGATCGATTCGCTTGCGATCGTCGCTTCCCTCTTCGGGACTACCGGAGAGCGCGTCCCAGAAGCCCGAGCCAAAGTCGGCGCCACCCGACACCGCGTAGACCACAACACCAGCCCACAGAATCACCACAACCAGCGTGCTCATGGGGCAACGAGCTCACGATCAGCAGCGGGCTCATCAACCGGTGGTCCGTAGGGAGCGGGTGGATCCTCGCCCCGACGCCAGCGGGCCGACATGGCCCTCGTGACCACGATCGAGGCGAGCAGCAAGCTGCCGTAGAGCACGATGAGACCAATGAGCAACCAGCCGATGCCCTGGCGAGGTGTCACCGCCTCCTCCACGAGCATCACACCCTGGGCAATCCATGGCTGACGGCCAACCTCGGTGGTGGTCCAGCCAGCCTCGAGGGCGATCACCGACGCGGGACCGGCCAGCACAAGCGCACGAACGAACCACTTGCTCTCGGGCAGGCGACCCTTCCGCCAGCGAACGAATGAACCCCAGATGATGAGACCGAGCAACGAGAAGCCGATGCCGAGCATGAGCTGGAAGGCGATGTGCACCACGTTGGCCGGCGGCTGTTCGTCTTCCGGCACTTCGTTGAGCCCCTGAATCTCATGGTCGGCGCTGAATCCTTGAAGAAGGGATGTGCCGTTAGGGATCTCGACGGCGTAGCGAACCTCGCCATCGATCAGTACGCCGCCAAGTGTCGTGGGAGCTCCGGCGGTGGTCTCGGTCAGCAACTCCATCGCCGCAAACTTTGTTGGCTGAGCTTCGGCAAGGTGACGAGCGGCGAGATCGCCGGTGAAGATCTGCACGGGAACGGCGATAGCGGCCACCGTGAACCCAATGGTCATGCCCATGCGATGGAGACGATCTTGTCGTCCCCGCAGCCAGCCGACGGCGTAGACCGATGCCACGAGAAACCCAGTGACGAGATAGGTGGCGGGCAGCATGTGGGCGAACTGGGTAAGCACCGCTGAGTTGAACATGGCGGCCCACGGATCAACGTCTGTGACCTCACCCGTAGCCAGGTAGGTATCGATGTCGAACCCAGCGGGCTCATTCATCCAGGCATTCACCGAGAGGATGAAGAACGTGCCGAAGATGCCAGAGATGGCGATCGGCAAGAGGGTCGCCATGTGCACCTTCGCTGACAGACCCCGCCAGCCATAGAGATAGACGCCGAGGAAGATCGCTTCGAGGAAGAAGAAGATTCCTTCGAGAGCAAAGGCCAGGCCGATCACATCGCCAAACGTGCCCATGAACCCAGGCCACAGCAGCCCCATCTCGAAGCTGAGCACCGTGCCGGAAACGGCACCGATGGCAAACAGAACGGCCGCCACCTTGCCCCAGCGACGGGCCAGCGTGAGGGCATCGAGATCGTCGTGCTTGATGCCGCGACGATGAGCCAGGTAGATCAAGGCCGGGAACGCCACGCCGAAGCACGCCAGGATGATGTGATACCCGAGCGAGAAGGCCATCAACCAGCGGGCGGCCACGAGATTGCCCTCGTTCACCGCACTTTCGCTAGCTAGAACTGGGATGACCGACACGGGATCAACTCCTCGAAACGAACCTACTCGCGCCGGGACGCTACACGCATCGGTCAGTCGTCACCGACAACCGTCACAGCGAGCGACCTCGGGTGCAGGAGCGCAACAATCCGATCAGCCCGCAGGTAGTGGCGGCGATCCACGAGGCCCGAGAGGCAAGCTCGACAGCCGGTGCGATGTCGGCCGCTGTCGGGGCAGGG
This sequence comes from uncultured Acidimicrobiales bacterium, assembly GCA_938009905.1. Lineage (GTDB taxonomy): Bacteria > Actinomycetota > Acidimicrobiia > Acidimicrobiales > SZUA-35 > CALEWY01. The sequence continues at coordinate 11,368 of CALLGK010000329.1, forward strand.
CCGTCACCGAGTGACCCTCGCACTTCGATGACGCAGCCGTAGTCGTTCGGGCCGCCAAGCGTGATGTCGAGCGCGCCGGCCATCGCCGCTTCGACCTGGCCCCCGTTGGGCGACGGATGATCGCTGCCATCACGCCGAACAATGTCGATCACGTGCTTGGTGGGTGCCGGTGCTGCGATGGCGATCGCGAAAGCGGTGAACCGAGCGGGGACCCAGTTGAGCGCATCATCGATCTTGGCCGAAGCCCATCCGAACTGTTGATATCGCTCGTTGCGATGGCCAACCATTGCATCGAGCGTGTTGGTCACGCGGTGCACCGCGATCATCGGCGCCCCGCCGACCAACCCCCACCACAACGTCGCCGTAACGGCATCGACCGTGTTCTCGGCCACCGACTCGATTACCGCTCGGGCAATCTCCGACTCGCCAAGCCGGCTCGGGTCGCGGCCCACCAACATCGGCAGTTGCTCTCTGGCTTCGGCGAGATCACCATCATCAAGCGATTCGCCAATCGTGGTCGCCGCATCCCACAACATCGATCCCCCGGTGCAGATCGCAGCCGTTGCCATCGACGACACAAACGGACCGCCAACCCGACGCAGCCCTAAGCCAACGGCAGCTGCGGCACCTAGGGCGATGCCGACGTGCGCCACACCAGCGCCTCGAGTGTCTCGATAGGTGCGGCGCTCAAGCCACGTGAGTCCGTTGCCAACCGCGATCAGCGGATGCAGTTCATTCGGCGGTTCGCCACACACACGATCGACAACGTGGCCCGCAACGGTGCCGAGCGGGCTCACGACGCAGAGGCGATCAAGGCGCAGATGGCCTCGATGTCGAGTGTTGCTTCAAAGTGGTCGGCAAGCCGGTCGAGCTCGTCCAGTCGATGCTGAGCCGGGGTGAGCCGACCTGGCG
>CALLGK010000330.1 GCA_938009905.1 uncultured Acidimicrobiales bacterium
GAGTCTTCGTTGATGGAACGCTTGAGGATTGCTCGGCCTGCGTCCGTCTGAGCCAGGCGGGACGCAGCGGCGAAGCGGGTGAGTCGGTCTGGTGCGCTGAGCGCACCGGCAAGAGCGATCTGCGCGCCGGGGTGGTTGATCGTGTTGGCGAGCGCGTTGACGGCAGCGAGGCGTTTCTGGCTGGAGTTGTCGTCGAGCAGGTCGATGAGTACAGCCAGGGCATCTGTGGCGGCGCCCGGGTCAGGAAGGCCGCCTTCCTTGAGCGCTTGTTCGGCCAGCATCGGGGCGCCCCGCCACTGGGGCCGAGCAACAGGCACACGACCGTCGGACTTCTCGACGAGCGTGCTGGTGGCGCGACCAATGGTGTCGAGCACCCAACTGTTGCTGTCGTTGACCATGCCGACGAGAACACCGATCGCTGCGGTTGGATCGATGGCCACCATGGCCTCACACGCCGCTCGCTTCACTTGCTCTTCGTCGTGGCTGGTGAAGTTGGCGGCTTGGCCGAGAAGCGATTTGAGACGAAGAGCTTCGATGAATTCGAGACCAGAGGTCTGTTCGAGGTGGTCGTTGCTGGCGAGCTTGCCTTGCACCCATCGATCGAGGCTGGTTTGTGCGATGGCATCGTAGAACGATTGATCTGCGGTGTCGCCCCAGCTATTCGACACGGCGGCAAGGGCCGTAGCGATTGGAGCGGGATCGCTCACGGACTTCACAAGGTCGGCGAGGTCGTTCGCACCAGTTTCGTAGCCCATACCGTCGGCTAGACGGGTGCCAAGGTCGAAGGCGCGCTGCCAGAGCGCTCCCGCGTAACTGGTGCGTCGAATGGCCATAAAGCGACCGGTCATCGCCCAGCAAACGGAGAGGACGACAAGCGCGAAGGCCGCGCCTGCCAGAATCCACACCAAATTGCCGTCCAACCGCATACAACGCAATCGGCCTCGAGGCCTCTCAAGAAAGGCGGTGCTTGTATTTGCAGCGAGAACGGGCCATTTGGCCCAGTCAGACTTCGTTCAGCGCTCCATCAGCGGCAACATTCGCAACTCCTAGTTGCGTAACTCGATCAAATTCGGTGCCTGAAACCACGACAACCGGCATTGTTGTCCCATACATCTCGTCCGCCACGATGGCTCCCAACGCCACGATCTCGTCGACCTCGCGCATCACAAGAGCGGCTGGGGCCGTGTCCCGTCTGATTGCCTCGGCCAGCACCGACGATGCCGAGCTCGATCCGCGGCCCACCGGCATACACAGCACGGTGCCGGTGACCGACTCGCCGACCTGTGGGTGACGTTGATCGATGATGCGACCAGTTTCGGCATCGAGCCCTCCCCAAAAGCTGAGAGGTTCGTCGAGGACCAGCACCGGTCCTGAGGCCTCGCCAGCGACGATCACGAACGGCTGATCAGCCATGCCAGACCGCCTCGTCGTACACGAGCTGTCCGGCAACAGCGCTCTCAATGCAGTCTTCGAGACTGCCAAAAAGCACCTCGACGCCGAGGTTGCCGGGGGCGTAGTACGCCCACTTGGCAGAGTCGGTCATGATCGGACCGGGACGGTCTTCGATGATCGGCGTGATGTAGGTGCACGTGTCGGTCACGATCTGCACACCTGCGGCCTGCAGAGCGTCGGCCCAACCCCGGAGCTCGAGCTCGGTGAGCACGTCGCGGCCGGTTGAGATGTAGGCCTCAAAGCCCGGTGCGATACGGCGTCCGGCGAGGGTGTCGACAAAGCGTTCGAACTCGGTCACCGAGTAATGCGGCGTGCCAAGTGAGATGCCTCGCAGCGGCGGGCCGGAGGCGGCATCGGCGGTTGAAAGCACGTTGCGAGCGGCCCGCATGTCGGCCATGGTGACCGTGATCGTGCGCTGCGGTTCTTGCCCACCAAGTGCGACGTCGAGTGTTGGCGCCTCTGGTGTTGACCCGACTGCGTGGAACAGCGCGACGGTTCCTGAAGACGCCATGGAAGCACCGAGCGCCTTGAGCCGGTCTTCGTTTGTGCCCTTGGGCAGCCCGGTCAAGACGGCAACATCTGTGCCAACGCGAGCCCCGACGACGTGGCCCAGAACCGGGTACGCGACGTCACGACTCAAGAGGGTTGGCGTGAGCTGGCTGACGTCCACCACGACGGTGGCCAGTCGGCCGTCGTCTGTGTGCAGCCCGGCATCGGGAACCCGGCCGGTGATCGCGGCTGCGATGTCGATGAAATCGCCGTAGCGATGGGTGCGAGCCCCGAGCACCGAGTTGGCAAACACGATGGCGTTCGACTCGGCCCACGCCACGTGCTCACCGAGTTTTGGCCGCTGTTCAAGCTGGTATGGGGCGCATGTCCACGTCGGTTCACAGCCCAGCTGTTCGTAGAGATCCATGAGGTGGCGAGCCGCCCGGCCGGTCTCGGCGTCGCCTCGATAGAGCTCGGGATGGATCAGATCGAGCGACGACACATTGAGGGTCGTCGGCACCACAACTCGGGCGTCGCCGTCAACCAACCGCTGGGCGAAATCGACGCCCGCTTGGCCGTGGTAGAGGCACGAATCGATGTGGGCTCCGCTGATGGGGCGGAGACGGGTGGCCCCCATGGCTCGAGCGGTCCGCGTGAGCACGCGCATGGCGAGTTGGCAACCGGGCCCGGCGGCACCCGACAACATGTCCGCTTCGTCAGGACTCAGGTCGAGATCCATGACGGCAACCTAGGCGCGTCAGGCAACAACCGTGACCGGCGTCCCCAACGGGACCGTCTCGGCCAACATCTCGACGAGTTCGTTCGGGATACGAATGCAGCCGTTGCTGACCTCTTCGCCTACAAGATCTGGCCGGTTGGTGCCGTGAATGGCGATGGCCGGTTCCTTGCCGTCAAACGTCTCGAGGGTTTCGGAGTAGCCGGAGAGTCCGAGGATGAACGAGCCGTACGCACCGTTGGGGTTCGATTGGATGACGTCTCGTACGAAGAACTCGCCGAGGGGCGTGGGCGTCGCTGGCTTTCCGGTTGCCGCTGCGGTGGCAAGAATGACCTCGTCGCCATCCCACACCGTCAGCGAGTCGTCAGACAGATTGATCTCGGCTCGATGGTTGACGGTCGAGAGCGTTACGTCGTCACGCGGAATCCAGCCGGTTGCACCGTTGGGGCGAACGGGGATGTACACCTCGAGCCAGTCTTCTGTGGCGTCAACAACGAGGAACACTCGTGGGCCGTCGAACTGGGTGGGCGATGGAAACCACCAGTCGGCCGGCGAGTCTTCGCTTGGTTCACTGCGACTTTCGACTCCGTCGCCAATGGCGGTGGCAACCCAGGAACCTTCTCCGAGCGCCCAATCTGGTTTGGGTTCTGTTGTGGTTGGCGCTGTCGTGGTCGGTGGCGCAGTTGTCGCTGGCGTCGTCGTGGTCACAAGCGGAGGCACGGCAACTGGTTCTGACTCGCTCGAACAGCCAGCAGCGAAGAGTGTTGCCGCGAGGGCAAGCGTCGTGACGATTCGGCGGCGCGTCATTGGTTGTCGCATAGCCGTCGTCACTTCCATGGGATCGACCACAGGGGCGCAATTCTTGAGGCATCATCGCACCAATGAGCAGCTTGACTGGGACACCCGAATGGCAACGATTGAGCGAACTGGCGACCGGGGCGCCAGCACTCTCGCTACGAGCCGCCTTTGCCGGTGATTCGTCTCGGGCTGAGCGCTTCACGACCAGGGGAGGCGGGCTCATGCTCGACTTCTCGAAGAACCTCATCGACGACGACATTTGGGGTGCCCTTGTCGCTCTTGCCGAAGCCGCTGGCGTGCGAGAGCGAACCTCGGCGATGTTTGCTGGCGAGCACATCAACAACACGGAAGACCGGGCCGTGTTGCACACCGCGCTGCGGCTTCCCGCCGACGCGTCGCTCACTGTTGACGGCCAAGACGTGGTGGCCGATGTGCATGAAACGCTTGGCCGCATGCGCCACGTGGCCGAGGCTGTCCGTTCTGGTGCGTGGACGGGAGCCACCGGTCAGCCGATTCGCAACGTGGTCAACGTCGGTATCGGCGGGTCAGACCTCGGGCCGCTGATGGTGTATCGAGCCCTCTCCGACTATCGCGAAGACCTCACGTGTCACTTCGTGTCGAACGTCGATCCAACGCACATGCACGAAACGCTCCGGTTCCTCGACCCGGCCGAGACGATGTTTTTGATCGCCTCGAAGACCTTCACGACGCAAGAGACCATGGCCAATGCGAACTCGGCAAAGGCGTGGTTGCTTGCCGGGCTTGAGTCGGCCGGCGGGCTGAGCGGAGCAGATCTCGACGGTGCCGTCGCGAAGCACTTCATGGCGTTGTCGACCAATGCAGAAGGGGTGGCAGCGTTCGGTATCGACCCCAACAACATGTTTGGGTTCTGGGACTGGGTTGGCGGTCGCTATTCGGTCGACTCGGCGATCGGCATGAGCCTCATGTTGGCGATCGGGCCAGAAGAGTTCGACCAATTTCTCGCCGGTTTCCACGAGATGGATCAGCACTTCCAGACCGCTCCGCTCGCCGAGAACCTGCCGGTGATCATGGGCTTGTTGGGCATCTGGTATCGAAACTTCCTCGACTTCGAGACCCACGCTGTGCTGCCCTACAGCCAGTACCTCGAACGCTTCCCGGCCTACCTTCAGCAGCTCGACATGGAGAGCAACGGAAAGTCGACGAAGCTCGACGGCAGTCCGGTCGATCACGAGACCGGCCCCATCATCTGGGGTGAGCCCGGTACCAACGGCCAGCACGCCTTCTACCAGCTCATTCACCAGGGCACGTCTGTGGTGCCGGCTGATCTCATCGGCGTGGTCAATCCGGCCAATGACGTGGGCGGACAGCACGACCTGCTGATGGCCAATCTGTTTGCCCAGGCCGAGGCCCTGGCCTTCGGCAAGACCGGCGAAGAGGTCGAGGCTCAGGGCATCAGCGTTGCTCTCGTCAACCACAAGACGTTCAGTGGCAACCGGCCAACCAACATGATCTTGGCTGACGAACTCACGCCGGGTATCGTCGGACAGCTCATCGCGCTCTACGAACACAAGGTGTTTGTGCAGGGCACGATCTGGGGCGTCAACTCGTTCGATCAGTGGGGTGTCGAGCTTGGTAAGGAGCTGGCCCGAGGCATCGTGCCAGAGCTCACCAGCGACGCCGATCCCGACCTCAACCACGACGGCTCAACCAACGCCCTCATCAACCACTACCGCGCCACCCGCCGCCGCTAACCCTCACCCGGTTCTGGGGACACTCCTCCCAAAATCCACCCGTTTTCTTCCGTTCTGGAGGCCGTAGAGCACGTTTTGGTGCTCTACAGCCTCCAGAACGGGGATGACTGGGGACTGAGCGCGTTCAGATGATGCCGAGGGTGGTGAGTTGGTCGAGCTCGACGTCGTCGTAGCCCACTTCGGCGAGGACCTCGCGGCTGTGTTGGCCGAGCTTGGGAGCCTCGATACCGGGTGTTGCCGGCGTGTCGGTGAGCCGGATGGGAGTGCCGGGCAGCACGATCTCGCCCCACTCGGGGTGCTCGACCCGCTGGAGGTAGCCGTTGTCGTGGGCGCCCTGATCGGCCAGCACTTCGAGATAGTTCTGCACCGGCGCGTAGCGAATCTGGGTGCCTTGGAAACGCTCGATCCATTCAGCCCGGCTTCTTGTTGCGAATGCCTCGTTGAAGATCTGATGGATCTCGGCGAGCACGTCTGGCGGGAATCCTCGGGCGTTGAACTTGGGATCGTCGATCATCTCGGGACGGTCAAGCACCCAGTAGAGCTCTTCTGGATCGGGCGCCCCCACAAGGGCGATGTGGCCGTCTGAGGTGGGAAAGATGCCGTAGAGCAGCGGGAGCAGAGCATGGCCTTGGCCCGGTGCCCGTGGCAGTTCGCCGGTAAACGATGTCCAGGTGAGCTCGGTGGCCTGGGCAAAGATCTGACCGCCGTAGAGCGACACCTCAACCTCTTGCCCTCGGCCTGTGCGATGACGAGCGAGCAGCGCTGCCATGATCGCATTGGCCAGGTTTTGCGAACCGATGTGGTCGGCGATCAACACGCCGATCGGCACGACCGGACCAGTGCCGTCGCCAATGCGGGTGAGGATGCCGCCCGATGCTTGCCCGCCGAGGTCGGCGCCTCGCCGCTTGCCGTCGTCGCTCTGCGATCCGTAGGCACTGCCGGCCGCCACGATGATGCTCGGGTTGATCGCACTCAAGGCCTCGTAACCGATGCCCCACCGGTCCATGGTTCCTGGCATGAAGTTCGACACGACAACG
>CALLGK010000331.1 GCA_938009905.1 uncultured Acidimicrobiales bacterium
GATCTCAAACTCGTGCCCTTGGGCGACGGCTCACCCGCGGTCCAGATTGATGGCGAGGCCAAGGAAGGCTTCCCTACCCCGTCGAAGAAGCTTGAGCTGTTCTCGACCACGCTCAAGGACTGGGGCTGGGAGGAGTACGCCACCCCGAAGTGGATCCCAAGCCATGTGCATTGGGAAGACCTCGACATGGCCGGCAATGAACGCATCTTGCTGCCAACGTTCCGTATCCCCACGCTCATTCACACACGCTCGGCCAACTCAAAGTGGCTCAACGAAATCAGCCACCGCCATCCACTGTGGATCCACCCTGAAGATGCCGAGAAGCTGCACATCGAAGAGAGCGGACTGGTTCGCATCACCACCCGCATCGGCCACTTCGTGATTTCCGCCTGGCGCACCGAAGGCATCCGCCCCGGCGTTGTCGCCGCCTCGCACCACATGGGTCGCTGGCGGCTCGAAGAAGACAAGGCTCGTTCGTGGGGCGCCGGCAAGGCGGCCATTACCCGCGAGGGCACAGAAGCCGGCAGCTCCGTGTGGAAGCTCAAGCGTGAGCACGGCAACGAGTCGTACGACAGTGCGTCTGCTGAGCTGAGCGATGCAGACACTGGACGCATCTGGTGGAACGACACCGGTGTGCATCAGAACGCCACGTTCTGCGTGCAACCCGATCCGATCTCCGGCATGCAGTGCTGGCATCAACGGGTCCGGGTCACGCCGGCCGAGGCTGGTGACGAATACGGCGACGTCGTGGTCGACACGGCCAAGTCACGCGAGGCCTATCTCGAGTGGATGGCTGAGACTCGACCAGCGGGAACGGCTGACGCACCTGGTGCTGCTGGGCTTCGTCGGCCGCTGTGGTACGCCCGTCCACTCAAGCCAAGCCCCAGCGAGTACCGCCTCGACTAGAAGAAAACGAAAGCGTCGATCCGAGATGCTCTCGAACTGGGGGTTCAACGGAGCACATCTCGGACCGACGCCACTGGCGGTGGGGATTGCCAGCACTTCAGAGACTTGTGGTATCTCAGCGACATGAATAGTCCCCATCCGGGGACAAACTTCTTGCCGCACCGTCACGAATTTGCGGACGGAGACTAGGCGGCGAGCAATTCTGCTCCGCCGAAACCAACGCCGAAGCGCTCGCACCAGATCTCGACGGTGCTGAACACGGTGAGGTCAACGTCGGCCGGAATCTCATAGTTCTGGTCGCCGATGTTGCCCTTCAGCTCGCCGAGGCTGACGAACTCGCCATTCTCTGCTCGCAGGTACACCTTGAGGTCTGGGCCATTGTCTGACTCGAAGTTCTCGAAGCGGAGGAAGCGCTGTTCTGAACCGTCGTTGAGTACCGAGACGGTGCCGTTGATCTCGTAGCGAGACTCGCCGGCGAAGTCGCCAGCGAACAGGGTGACGATCTCGCCCGGCATGTCGTCTTCAGCAGTTTCCGACACCTCGGTGGTGTCCTCTTGGGCGTCTTCCATCGCTTCTTGGAATTCTTCGGTTTCGGCGACGGTGTCTTGCTCTTCTGCGGTGGCGGTGAAGACCGGTCCGCCTTCGTTGACTTCGTCGTCGATGAATGCGGTCTGGATGCCGAAGAAGCCGAACGCGAGCCAGGCGGCAACGGCGAGGAGGACGACGGCGATACCGCCGATGAGTGGTTTGTTCTTGGAGAGAGACATGGTCTTGTTGCCTTGGATGGTTGGTGCCAGGAGCGGAGTGCGTCCCAGCTGCGGGGGTGTGACAGCGGACTAGAACTGGCGTGGTGATGCAAATAGTCCCACGTTCATGAGGTGTTCACAGCCGGGAAGGGCGTCGGTGCCACGCCGGTTGAGAACCATGTGAGCAGTCCGTCCTTCGTCGCAGCCAATCAGGGCAACGACGCGCGCCGCGGTGTTCCGGCGGTTCTCGTGCCGCGCACGCTTTCGAAGGTGAGTCGATCATGACGAAGGCTTTCGTGCTCTCGGGCGGAGCCGCGTTGGGCTCGATTCAAGTGGGCATGGCAGCGGCGCTGGCCGAAGCCGACATCTCGCCAGACATCGTCGTCGGTTCGTCAGTTGGTGCTCTAAACGGGGCGTGGCTGGCGAGCGGTCGACCCGTCGATGGGCTCGCAGATGTGTGGCGCGGCATCAAGCGCCAAGACCTCTTTCCGGTGCGTCCATTCACGAGCGTGCTTGGCCTGCTTGGTCGCGGTGATCACCTTGTGCCTGATTCCGGGCTCAAGCGGCTCCTCAACAAGTACTTCCGAGGCCAACGCCTCGAGAGTGGACCCATCCCGCTCACCGTGATCGCCACCGAGGTCGCGTCTGGGTCGGAGGTCGCGCTCGCCGAAGGGCCGCTCGTGCCAGCCGTGATGGCGAGTGCTGCGTTGCCGGGAATCTTCCCGATCGTCGACATCGACGGCCGGCAACTCTTCGACGGCGGCGTCGCCAACAACACGCCGATCACTCGCGCCATCGAGGCCGGAGCGGACGAGGTGTGGGTGCTCTCAACCGGCTACTCGTGCGGTCTCATTCAGCCGCCGAAGGGAGCGCTCGCTCTGGCGATGCACTCCGCGGGCCTGCTTGTGCAGCAACGGCTTGTGTTGGAAACGGTTCGACGCAACTACCCCGTTCCGGTGCACCTGATTCCGCCACCCTGTCCGATCGACGTCTCGCCAATCGACTTTTCTCAGAGCGATGATCTCATGCAACGAGCGCTTCTCGGCACCCGCCAGTGGCTTGGCAACGGATGCCCGAATGCGATGCCGCTCATTGATCACGCAGTTCATGCCCACGCAGCCCATGCCCGCTCGGGGGACTAGCCAGCGGGAACCTGTTCGGCAGCCCGGTTGATGTTGGCGATGATGGCGTCGCGCATCTCGGGCCAACGAGGACGAGGCAGGTCGTGAGCCATGTCGGGAAAGGCCAGCAGACGAGCGTTTGGCACAGCCTTCGCGGTGGCAACACCGCCGCTGAACCGCACGAGTCGATCGAGCATGCCGTGCACCACGAGTGTGGGAACGGTCACCGACTCGAGCAGCTTCGTGCGATCGCGAGACGCCATGATCGCCGCGGTCTGCCGAGCCGCCCCTTCCGGCCGGAAGCTTCGAGACACCGAGAGCTCTGAGCGTTGCCGGTGCTCGTTCTCACTCCAGTGCGGGCCGGCGATCTGACGGAACACCTCGATGTTGTCGTCGACTGCTGTCTCGATCGTCGCCTCTTTGCGCCGAGCAACGGCTGGCAGCAGCGATGGTGCGATACCACCACGGCGCCGATCGCCGGTGTTGGACATGATGGAACACAGGCTGAGGACCCGATCTGGGTGACTGATCGCAAGCTCCTGGCTGATCATGCCGCCCATCGAGATGCCGATGACGTGCGCAGCTTCGATGCCCAGTTCGTCGAGAAGCCCGGCCGCATCGTTGGCCATGTCGGTGAGCGTGTAGCCAACCGACTTGCTGGCTCGACCGGTGAGTGCGGTGAGCATCGTCTGGCGGCGCGACGGCGGGGTCCAATCGGTCTCGCTCGACAGGCCGATGTCGCGATTGTCGAACCGAATGGTCCGGTAGCCAGCCTCTTGAAACATCGCGATGAACTCGTCTGGCCAGTCGACGAGCTGCCCCGCGAGGCCCATCACGAACAGGATCGGAGGGCCCGCCCCTTCGTCTTCGTAGGCGATGTCGATTCCGTTGGCATGAACTGTGGGCACACACCAACGGTATCGAAGAGCTACGAGGGTGGGTTCAAGCGGTGAGCGGCAATGGTGGTGCCGGCGCCCCACTCATTTGCTTCGAGCACCTTGAGGATGCCGACGAGGTTTTGATCGCGGGTGCGTTCCAGCTCGCGAATGGTGTGCATGCCCGACTGCGCATCGCTCTGTTCAACGAGCTTGTCGACAAGCTCGGGCGTGAACTCTGGGGTGTCCATGAGCTTGGTCCATGGCCAATCGAGCGTCGGACCGAACTGTTCGATGAAGTGTCGGAACCCGCCGGTGCCGCCGGCCACTCGATACGTCTCGAACAAGCCCATCTGCGCCCACCGCAACCCGAAGCCGTGGGTCATGATGTCGTCGATCTCTTGGGTGGTGGCCACTCCGTCGTTGACGAGCCACAGCGCTTCACGCCACACGGCTTCGAGCAGCCGGTCGCCAACGAATGCGTCAATCTCGACCCGAACGTGCACGGCCTTCATGCCGATCGATGAGTAGATGGCCTTGGCCCGCTCGATGATGTCTGGCGTGGTGTGTTCGCCGCCCACTACCTCGACGACCGGCAGCAAGTAGACGGGGTTGTAGGGATGCCCAACGACGAGTCGGCCGGGGTTCGTCATGCCCTTTTGCATGTCGGACGGGCGAATACCGGATGTCGACGACCCGATGATCACGTCTGGCCCAACGGCCGCTTCGATCTCGGCGTGCACGGCGGCCTTCAGATCTGGCCGTTCTGGCACGCTCTCTTGCACAAACTCAGCGTCGGCAACGGCGTCGGCGATCGACGATGCCATTCGGTACGTGCCCTGGGCATCGGTCGGCAGCCCCAGGTTGTCGTAGGCCGTAGTCGCGTTGTCGAGCACGTCGAGAAGGATTTGCTCGGCGTCTGGAGACGGATCGCTCACGGCAACGTCGACCCCATTGAGCAGAAGACGGCTGGCCCATGCCGCGCCGATCACGCCGCAGCCAACCACAGCTGCTCGCTGAGGCCGAGCGGCTCGTTCGTTTGTGTTTGTCATCAGCCGTGCTTGGTGAGCTGCAGGTTGTCGCGCACGTCTGCGGGGCTGAGGATGTTGTAGTTCTGAGCATCCAGGATGGTGACAGCCCGATGCACGAGGTCGGCGTTGCTTGCGAGCACGCCCCGCTCGAGCCAGATGTTGTCTTCGAGACCAACTCGAACGTTGCCGCCGGTCATCGCGGCAAGTGACACGTACTTCAGCTGGCTCTGGCTGATGCTGAAGGCCGAGAAGGTCCAGCTGTCTGGGATGTTGTTGCGCATCGCCATGAAGGTGTTGAGATCGTCTGGTGCCCCCCATGGAATGCCCATACACAGCTGCACCATCACGGGGTCGGGAATGATGCCCCGCTCAACCAGACTCTTGGCGTGGGCCAGGTGGCCGGTGTCGAACGCTTCGATCTCGATGCGGGTGCCGATGTTGGTCATCTGCTTCGCCATCTCTTCGAGCTGGCTGGGCGTGTTGGTCATGATGTAGTCGCCCTCGCCGAAGTTCATCGTGCCGCAGTCGAGGGTGCAGATCTCTGGCTTCAGCTCGCGCACGTGTTCAACGCGTTCTGTGGCGCCAACCATGTCGGTGCCCTCGGGGTTTGGCGGCAGGGGACTCTCGACCCCTCCGAGGACGATGTCGCCACCCATGCCGGCAGTGAGGTTGAGCACGACATCGACGTCGCTTGACCGCACCCGGTCAACGACCTCTGCGTACTTCTCGACGCTGCGGGACGGACTGCCATCGTCTTCCCGCACGTGGATGTGCACGATCGCGGCTCCGGCCGCGGCCGCTTCGATGGCGCTGGTGGCGATCTGTTCAGGAGTGACCGGGACCTTGTCTGACTTGTGGGTGGTGGCCCCGCCGCCGGTGACAGCGCAGGTAATGAAGACGCCGTCGTGGACGTTGTCTGGCATGAGATGGTCTCCTTGGGAGCAGTTCGAGGTTGAGAGCGTGAAGGGTTGAGAGAGTGAAGGGGGAGAGCTAGGTGTGTGCGAGTCGACGGTTGACAACGCGCATGGCTGAACGAACTTCATCGTGGTCGATGTAGGTGCCGCGCAGATGACGATGCCCGCCAGATTCAAAGCCATCGCGGCCGTGCAGAATGCGACGGTTGTCGAAGCCGACCAGATCGCCCGGGCTGAACGGTGAGCTCAGCTTGAACCGATCGCTGTCTGCCATCTGGCTGAAGCAACGCATGGCGGCGTAGGCCCGCGGCATGTCGTGAGGGTCCATGTCGGGAAAGCCTCGTACCGGGTAGAAGGCCCGCAGGGTGAGGGGGGCGCCGTCGACTCCAAGATCGATGAACGGTCCTGTCCAGCGATGGTCGATGCCTGGTCCGCGGTTTGAGAACACCCAGTTGAGCGTGGTGAGTGCCTCGTAGTGCTCAGGATGTTCAGCCTCGAGTGCGGCCACGACGGCCGCTCCATCGGCCATGGTCGAGTTGCCGCCGGTCGCTTCGTTCTTGATGCAGTGAAGGAACTGAAAGCCCGGCGGGGTCTCACGGGTTGGCAGGTCGGTGTGAGGACCAAGGCGCAGGTTGGTGTTGGCGGTGCTGTTGGTCTCGGCGGTTCCAGCCAAGTCGATGTCGGCCCGCACGTCCCAGACGAGCCCGAAGTTCGTGTCGCGGATGGCGCCGAGGCGAGACACCAGGTCGAACGTGAAGTTCTCGTCGAGTGGACAGTTCTCGAGTCGCACGAGGCCAAACCGCACGAGGTCGGACAGCCAAGCCTGAAAGATCGCGTCGTCTTTGAGGATGCTGGCGCCGTCGTGGGTCGGTGGAGCGGGGAGCGAAGCGGCAGTCCACGGCTCGAGCTCGGGCAACCAGCTCTCGGTTCGAAAGTTGCCCTCGGCCACGTGGCGCAACCAGCCCGGGTGGTACGTGGCCACGGCGTCATCCGGCGCAAACCGAACCTCCACCGCTCCATCGCCGGTGACCTTCGCTGCGGTGATGCGAATCGAGTCGTCGAGATCGGCCGGATCGATGAGGTGTTCACGGGTGGCAAGGTCGACACCACCGGCGTCGACCGCGTTCTCTCGAAGCCACAGATCGAAGGCCTGAAGCTCGACGCCGTCGGCCCAGCGGATCGTCGCAAAGCGATCGTCAACGGCCACGGACGCCACCGCCGACCAGCGGTAGTAGTAGTAATCAGGGGTGGGAAGTTGCGGTGTAGCCAATGTGCACACTCCGGCCAGTGTCCCGTTGAACGGGACGTCCTGTTGAGTAGGATTCGATGCGGAGAGGATCTTATGGCCAGCCGAGAAGCACCGTCAACGGACGCGGAGGGGCCCGTCGATCGAGCCTTTCGGGTTCTGCAGATCGTGGTCGCAGCCGGTGAACCGCTTGGGGTTCGAGAGATCGGGCGCCGAGCCGGCCTTCCGAGGTCAACCGCGTCTCGGCTCGCTGGTCAATTAGAGCGACTGCGGATGGTGGGGCGCACGGGCACGGGCGAGGTCGTTCCTGGCAGCGCACTGGCCACGCTGCAACCCGAAGCGTCGGCCATGCCGCTGCTCAGCGATCGCATTCGGCCGCTGCTGGTTGAGCTGGCGAAGAGCGTTGGAGAAGATGCCGCGCTCGCGGTCGACGACGGCGATGCGTTGCTGTACGTCGACCATGCGGCAAGCGACAACGCGGTGTCGGTCAGCGAAGTTGCGGGCGAGCGACACGAGTTTCATCTCGTCGCTCCCGGACTGGTGGCCATGGCCCAGTGGGACGCCGATCGGCTT
>CALLGK010000332.1 GCA_938009905.1 uncultured Acidimicrobiales bacterium
CGTGAACTGATAGGGCCGACCGTCGCTTCGCACTCGAACGATCAGATGCGAAGCACCCTCGAGTGTTCCTGGCTCGAGGTCTGCTCGCACCGAGGCAAAGCCACCGCCGTCGGTGTTGATTGAGCCCTCGAACCGCATGGCAGTCGCACCAAACGAGATCTCCCCGTCGGAGCGGCCGCCCATGACATCGTCGTTCACGATGAACCACGCACCATGCTCACCGTCGGTTGCGAAGTCGGTAAGGCGTTCACACGATGGCGGTGACTCGATCACCTCAGAATCTTCTGTCATGGCTGAGGTCTCCGGCTCGCTCGTTGTCGTGGTGGACTCATCCGGGGTCGTCTCGTCGGTCGTTGCCTCGGTTGCGGCCGTCGTCGAGGGCGCCGGCTCTGCCGTGCTCGTTGTTGAGCTGCAGGCGGTGACCAACACGCTCAGGGCGCTCAGGCCGACGATGGCACTGCGATGCCATCGTCGCGCTCGAGCAGAAGCCACCGTCGCAGCGTAGGCAGCCCTATGGGATCAGCGAGGCATCAGAGCCCGGCGGTCTCCGCTACGTCAAGGGCTTCATGAACGACCACAGCGCTCCTTCGCAGTCTCGGGCGCTGTACTCCCGATAGCCGTAGGGCTGGTCGATCGGCGGGTACACGATGTCACCACCCTTGGCCTCGACCAGCCGGTGATGTTCATCGACATCGTCAACCATCACGGCCGTTGTCGCCGATGCTGCGCCGAGCGATTGCGGAGACGCAAGCTGAAACGCTTCGGTCTCGGGATGCAACCAGATGTGGCCATCGCCCACGAAGACCTCGGCGTGGACGGCGTTGCCGTCTGGGTCGAGGGTCACCTCTCCAGGCGTGAAGCCAAAGACGTCGACCAGATAGGCGTGGGCTACCGGCAGGTCCCGATAGACGAGAATCGAGATTCGTTGCCGGACAAGATTGTCAAGAGTTTCCATAGCGCTGAGTACCTCCAAGAGTTGTTCGGTTGGATCGCTGTTTGTGTCCACATCAGCCAGGGCGGCTGTTGCGGCATTGCGGAGCGACGCGAGTTGGGTGATCTGGGCGTCGACTGATGCGACGTGCCGGCCGAGCGCCTTCACGAGGCTCCAGTTGGGATCGTCCAGAACCCGCCCGACCTGGTCCAACGAGAACCCAATCCGACGAAGACGGTTCACCCGATAGAGCCGCTCGACAGCCTCGGTGCCATACAGGCGGTGTCCGGCCTCATTTCGTGCTGACGGAGCCAGCAAGCCGATCTGCTCGTAGTGGTGAAGTGCCCGCACCGTGACCCCGGCCTTCTCTGCCAGGTCGCCGACTCGGATCAGGTTCATGTCGTTCTCGTTGCTCACAAACCGAACCGTAAGACCTCACGCGACGTCAGAAGCAAGAAGAAATGTTGGCTCGTTTGGCCACATCGACTTCATGAGCCTGTTCGGTTCGCCAATGAGGGCAGAGTTTGCGACCATGGCAGCGTGATTGAACATCTTCGTGCTGCCCGCTCCGAGCTCCTTGCTGAAGGAGCCCAATTCGCACTGACCAAGGCCGAGGTACTCGGCCATGAAATGAACGTGTTCGCTCAGGCCCCGCCCTCGATGCGCTTCGTGTGGGAGTTGGCCACCGGGTACGGCGACGCCACCTATGTCGTGTTCGAGGACGAGTCGTACACGTACAACGAGATCGATGCTCGCGTCCGGTCACTCGCCCACTACCTGCGAGACACGCACGGCATCGGATCAGGCGACCGAGTTGCCATCGCGATGCGCAACTACCCGGAGTGGGTCGTCTCCTACTGGGGCGTGCTCGCAACCGGCGCAACGGTTGTTGGCATGAACGCCTGGTGGACGAGTGCCGAGATGAACTACGGCCTCGCTGACTCCAAGCCGAAGGTACTGATTGCCGATGACGAGCGCCTTGAGCGGGTCGTGTCCGAGCTCGACGAACTTCGCCAGGCTGGTCCGCTTCACGTGATCTCGGTTCGATCGGATCGAGAGCTGCCAGACGGCGCTTCTCGCTGGGATGACGTCGTCGATGCAGACACTGCACCCGACGGTCTTCCCGAAGCAGACATTGATCCAGACGACGACGCCTGCGTCTTCTACACCTCTGGCACCACGGGCTTCCCAAAGGGGGCACAGCTGACGCACCGGGGCTGCGTGCACAACCTGATGAACCTGGCGTTTATGACCACGTCGCTTCAGTTGGCCGCGACCAAGGCAGACCCGGACGCAGCCGCAGCTGCTGCCGAGGCAGTGGCGGCCACAGCCCCGCCCCAGACCTGTTTCATGGCGCCGACGCCGCTGTTCCACGTCACAGCCAACAACTGCTTGCTGCATCCGGCGACGTTGACGGGGTCAAAGATCGTCTTCATGTACAAGTGGGATGCTGGCCGAGCGCTCGAACTCATCGAGCGCGAGCGAGCAACCAGCTTCAGCGGTGTGCCAACGATGTCTCGCGAGATGCTGCTGCACCCCGACTGGGACACCCGCGACACCTCGTCGTTGCAGGGCATGGGAGGCGGCGGCGCTCCCGTGCAGCCAGACCTTGTCGAAAAGATCGACGAGAACCTGCCGACTGGTGCGCCGAGCACCGGCTACGGCCTCACCGAGACGTGCGGCATCGTGACTGCGAACGGTTCTGCCTTCTACCTGGCCAAGCCAGCGTCATGCGGACCGATCGTGCCAACGCTTGAGGCCAAACTCATCGACGAACTCGGCAACGACCTTGCTCCTGGGCCAGACGCGGTCGGCGAACTGTGCGTGAAGGGGCCAATCGTCATCAAGGGTTACCTGAACAAGCCAGAGGCCACAGCCGAGGCGTTGCCAGACCGCTGGTTCCGCACTGGCGATGTGGCCAAGATTGATGACGATGGCTTTGTCTTCATCGTCGATCGGGCCAAAGACATGGTGCTGCGCGGTGGCGAGAACATCTACTGCTCCGAGGTTGAGGCCGCTATCTACAAGCATCCAGCGGTGGCCGAAGCTGCGGTGTTCTCGGTGCCAGACGAGCGTCTTGGCGAAGAGGTCGGAGCCGCGATTGTGCTGGTCGACGGAGAATCGCTCGACGAAGCCGAGCTGCGAACCCACCTTGAACCGTTGCTCGCCAAGTTCAAGATTCCCAGCCGCGTGTGGTTCCGCACCGAGCCGCTTCCGCAAAACGCCAACGGCAAGTTCGTCAAGCGAACCCTCCAAGAGGAACTCCTGGCCGACTGACCCGCTCCGCACCCTGCCCGGGCCTGCCGAACTAGCACCAAACCCGCGCACCGTGCGGGCAAAACCGTGCCAATTCGCATCACGGACAAACCTCCAGAACTGGCACCAAACCTGCTCACCGTGCGGGCAAAACCGTGCCAGTCCGAACTGGCACCAAACCTGCGCACCGTGCGGGCAAAACCGTGCCAATTCGCATCACGGACAACCTCCAAAGCGAACTGGCACCAAACCCGCTCACCACCCGCGCAAAACCGTGCCAATTCGTGGTGCGGGGGAGCGAGCGTAGGATCGAGTGATGGGGAGCGACGAGGGACAACACAGCGATGTGAGTGACGGGTCGGCCGACGAGGAACCGTTCGATCCGTGGCCAGACGACGTCGACATCCACGTCGAGTGGGGTCAACCGGGCGCCGTCCTTGCGGCCACGCGCGGCGATCTCGTCGTGGTCGTCGACGTGCTTTCGTTCTCGACTGCTGTTGTTGAGGTTGCTGCTCGGGGAGGGGTGCCGCTGTGCTTCGCTCCAGACGACATCGAGGCTGCGGGCGGGCGGGAGGCGTTGGCGACGTCGCTCGATGCCGCCGTGCTCACAAAGAAGCGACGGGTTGAGCCAGGGCAGTATTCGTTGTCACCCGCATCGCTTCAGTCGATGCCGGTTGGCCAACGCCTCGTCATGACGTCACTCAACGGCGGCCGGTGCGTCGGGGCAGCTGCCGATGCTCCATGGATCGGCATCGGCACACTCACCAATCGCTCTGCTGTAGCTAAGCGAATCGCCACGCTCCTTGAGGAAGGCCGGGCCCGACGGTGCACGGTTGTTCCATGTGCTGAGGTGTGGGGTGGCCCGTTCATGGCGACTCAGGTCGGCGACCTCAATCTGGCCGGCGGGTTACAGCTTCGCCCCTCCTATGAGGACTTGCTCGGGGCCGGAGCCATCGTCTCCGCACTCGGCGACACGTACCGACGATCGGCTGAGGCCCAGATGGCCGAAGCGATCTTCGCAGCCGACGCCGACCAACTCGCTCAACGACTTCGGCAAAGCGTGAGCGGGCGAGAACTCATCGCTCGAGGATTCGAGGATGATGTCACCATCGCGAGCCAGGTCGATGCCCACTCCGTGGTACCCGAGTGGACGCCGACCGACCCACCGGGCCAGTTCGCCAGCGTGGTTCCCCCTGCGTCGTGAGGTCGTAGGTCAGCCCCGCTTGTAGAGACGAATCATTTCCCGCACGACGAAACCGTGCCGGATGAGATTGCGCTCTGATCCAGATCCCGGCTCGGTGGTGGCAAACGCCAGCTCGCATCCAATCGAGGCAGCCTGCATCATCCGATAGTGCAGCAACGCCGCCTGTACACCCCGGCGTCGTTCGGCCGGCAATGTCGACATGCCGCCCAAGATCGCCACCTGGCCGCGCACCGTTGTGCTTGCGCAACCAACAGATCGGTTGTCGCTGGCGTCGAACGCCAACACAAGCTCCTCGCCCTCCGTTGCGTGAACGGCAACGACAAATGCATCCGACGCTTGCCGCGCCGCGGCATCGCGACCCCACCCATGTGCACTGACGTCTTGCCACACGCTGAGGTCAGCAGCAGAAGACACCGGTCGCACCACGATGTCATGCGATGGCGAACCTGACGTCGGCGGCAGCGCTGCGGTCAACACGCTCACGTCGTCATCCTCGGAGGCAACAAACCCTCCATCCGACAGTGTTCTGACTGACTCAGCGGTGGTCTCGCTTGTGACCTCGACAACGGCAGGAACTCCGGCCGCGTCGCTCAGCCGGATGACCTCTGCCAGTTCGCCCGACGAGAGGTCTGTCGTGATGCCAGCGCCGACGAGACGGTTCACGTAGAGACCGGGCCCCCAAAGCACGAGCGTGCCACCAGCAATGGGCTGAACAGCGTTCGAGCGGGACGGGTCGGTTGCCGCCAACGAGAGCGTTTGATCAACGAGAGCCTCAGACCGAGCTCGAAGGGCCGTTCGTACCTGGCCAGCTCCCTTGTCCACCGCAGCATCGTAGAGCACCAGGTCGCACCGCCTGTCGGGGATTACTGTTGGCCCATGAGCGAGGGAACGCTGAGCGCAAACCAGGAGACGATCGACACCATTGGCTGGCACGCCAACGTGCCGCCGAACGGGTTTCTCACCCGGGCCCGGCTGGCTGCGGCCGAGACCAACGACAATCCGCTCGGTCTCGCTACTCCTGATGGCGAGATAGTCCTCGAAACCACACCGGAGCATCGCAACCTGGCCAAGGGCGACCCCCGTTGCGCGACATGGACCAGGTCATATGACGACCCTGGAGTAGCTGCGTTGCGAGACCGCCTCAGAGGCAAGAACGGACTGCGGGGCCTCGAGGTGGTCGAGGCAGCCGACGTCGAGCGGGCGACAATGCTGTTTCATCGCGATGGGTTCGTTGCCGTGGCTGATGCGCTCACGCCAGCTCAACTCGATCTGCTTCGTGAAGGCGCGGGTGCCGTCATCTCAGATCTGGTCGCCGCCGATCCTGATGGATCCGTCGGGGGAGGGGCCGGCGGTCTGCCCCATCGCTACTCCTTTGGCGGCACGTCAGTTTCTCGCCACATGTTTCACAGCGACGCGTGGTGCCAGCTGATCGACCTGCCAACCACCACCCCGATCCTCACGTCAATCTTCGGCTCGGCCGACTACATCGTCTACGGGGCAGGCGGCGATCTCGCCCTACCCGGCGCGATCGAATATCAGGGGTTGCATTCAGACAACGTGTGGACCGAGCTGCACGATCCCATCGGCGGCCTCACGATGCGAGATCTCCCCGTGCCGGTCGTGCACATCAACTTTCCGCTGATCGATCTCACGCCCGAGAACGGTCCGATCCGGCAAATTCCCGGTACCCACCGCAGTCGGGCCCCGATCCCGGCATTGGCCGACGAGCCAGAGTGGATGCGCCTGAGCACCATCTGCCCACTTCCGGCCGGCTCGGCCATCCTTCGCGACGCCCGGTGTTGGCACGGCGGCACTCCAAACCTCTCCCGAGATGTGCGAGCGATGCCAAACGTTGAGTTCATGGCTCCGTGGTTCCGTAGTGAAGCGCTTATCACCTCGATGTCGCACGAGCGTTGGTCAACGCTGTCGCCTCACGCCCAACGCCTCAGCCGCTTCACCGTGGCAGGCAAGGGCGAGCCGATCATCGGCGAAGGGATCAACCTGCCTCGACGGGCCGATCGAGAGCGAGTGCGAGAACAGCTCCTCGCTGAGGCTTCGGGCAACGGCAGCTAGCGCATCACAAACGGGTTGGCCATCGGCTTGTCGGACGTGTTGATCCACACGCTCTTCGTTCGCGTGTATTCGTAGATGGCGTCGAGGCCGGCCTCTCGGCCGTACCCACTCTCGCCAAACCCACCGAATGGCGAGATCGGAGAGATAGCCCGATAGGTGTTGACCCACACGATGCCGCTCCGAATGGCCGCCGACACCCGATGAGCCCGAGCCACGTTGGCAGTGAACACACCAGCACCCAGTCCAAACCGGGTGTCGTTGGCCATGGCAATGGCCTCGTCCTCTGACTCGAACTTGAGGACTGACATCACCGGCCCGAAGAGTTCAACCTGCGTACTTTCGATGGTCTGATCGGGGCAGCCGATCACCGTCGGTTGGAAGTACCAGCCTGTGTCGAGGCCGTCCGGCCGGGCCCCGCCGGTGTGCACCGTGGCCCCCTGTGCTGCCGATGCAGCAACGACCGCCTCGCACCGATCTCGCTGGGCTTCGGTGGCCAGCG
>CALLGK010000333.1 GCA_938009905.1 uncultured Acidimicrobiales bacterium
GTCGTAAGCACGGTGATGGCCCTCGGCGCAGCCGGCCTCATTGTTGGCTATCGCACGCTGGCGACAACGGGACGAAACGCCGCGGCGCGCATTCTGGGCGGCGGCTCCGTTGCGTTTGCCGCCATCGCAGGCGCCATCGCCGGGCCAATACTCTGGCGCACCCAGAACTTTGAACAACGCCAGCAACTCTGGGATCTGTTGGCCGATCGCATTCGAGCTCATCCCACGAAGGGCTACGGCTTCTTTGCGTACTGGGACATTCCCAGCCTGCTGGTTCCTCGACTCCTTGTGCGTAGCGGTAGCGCTCACAACAGCTTCATGGAGGTGCTGCTCGGGCTCGGGTTCATCGGGCTCGCAGTGTTTGTTCCCATCATGCTCCTCGCGGTGATTCAACCCCTTCGGGATGGCTGGCGTCACTTCGACAGCACCGCATTTCTCTGGATCGCCGTCACCTTCTTTGCCGTGCTCTCGAACATGACCGAGAGCTTCATCCTTTGGTTCTCCTACCTTTGGATCATCGTGCTTGCCGGAGCTATTCGGCGGCCTCGCCCTGTGGTGACTGATGGCTGAGACCTCAACGGCCACCGCCCAGATCGGTCGCCGATGGGCCATGACGTCGATGGCCAACTTTGCCATTGGCGGCGTTGCGCTGATCGTCGCGCCGATCGTTGCTCGAATTCTCGAGACCGAGGGTCGCGGCCGATTGGCCGCCATTCAGCTGACGCCCCAATTGCTGGCCGATCTTTCCGCTCTTGGTCTGGGGTTCTCCGTTGTTCACTTCGGGGCGAGGAAGACCTCGTCGATCGGGACGCTGCTTCGCTGGTCGATCAAGCCGATCTTGCTCGGGTCAGCGGCGCTCATGGCGCTCGGCTACGTCTTGGCTGGTCCGATTGCTGGCGGACCGCAGGGCGACGAGAAGCTCTTGCGCCTCTACCTCCTTGCCTGCCCCATCGTTGCGTTCACCGCCGTGATGCTCGAGAGTCTCCGGGCCAACGGCGACTTCGGTCGCTGGAACGGGCTGGTCTTTGCCCGAGGCATGAGCTGGCCAACCGCCCTGCTGATCGGCGTGATCCTGCCGGCTGAGCCGTCACTTCGCCGAGTGGTGATCACGCATCTCGTGCTGCTCACGATCGTGTTCAGCGCCGCGCTGATCGTCACCCGTTCTCGTACGCAGTCGCTTCGCGACGAGCCGTCGAGCGACCGACGATCCGTGTTTCGTTTCGGCTTCACCAGTGCGCTCAGCGCCCTCCCTCGATCAGCAAACGCCAAGGTCGACCAGATCATCTTGGCCGCCATCGTGATTCGAGAAGAGCTGGGCCTGTACGCCGCCGCCGTCGGCTGGAGCGCACTCACCATTCCGGTGCTTCGAGGCCTCACCGGCGTCTCGATGCCCCATGTATCCGGAGCCACCGATGAGAACCGTCCCCGCCGTGTTGGCGAACTTGTGTCACTGGCCGTCGGCGCTGGATTCGTGCTGGCCGTTGTTGGCATCATCGTGACGGTTGTGGCCTGGAACCCTCTGTACGGCGACAAGTTCGCCGATGCGCTTCCGGCTGCCATTGTGCTCATCCCGGCCGCCTTGCTGCTCGAACTCAACGCCATCTTCGGCAACGTGTTGCGCAGCATCGATCGGCCCGGTCTCGTCTTTGGCGTGGAAGCAGCGGTGTTGCTTGTGGCCTCGGCACTGTTGTTCCCCGTGGTCCAGATGGATGCCGTGCTCGGTCCCGCCATCCTCAGCCTCGCGACCTACCTCACCGTCGGTATCGCCATGATCGTGCTTGTCGCCAGGCAACTTGGCGTCCCGGCGACGTCATTGCTCAAGCGGGAGTACATCACCGAACAAATCGCCCTCATCCGCACGAGGATCGCCAGCCGATGAGCACCATCATCTTTCACTATCTGCACCCACTGGCAGACAAGCCGAAGTCCGGAAGCGAGCTGCGGCCGGTCCGCATGCTCGAGGCCTTTCGGCAAACCGGTGTCGAGGTCATTCCAATCGTTGGCACAAGCGACCAGCGCAAACCTGCGATCGCCAATGTGCTCAACGACATCGATCGGGGCCGCACCATCGATGCGATCTACAGCGAGTGCGTGACCACGCCCACGATGCTGTCCGATCCCGGCCATCGCCCAACCCAACCTCTGCTTGAGCCGTCGTTCTTTCGCACCCTCGGTAAGGCTGGCGTTCGGCGAGGACTGTTTTACCGAGACGTCTATTGGCGCTTCCCCATCTACCGAGACAACCTGCCGCTCTGGAAGCGAACGCCGGCCATTGCCGCCTACCATGCCGACCTTGCCTGGTACCGCCGGTACCTCGATGTGGTGTTCTTGCCCTCGCTAATGATGGCGAAGGCCGTTCCAGGGGCCGAACGGTTTCCCGCCACCGTCGCGCTCCCCCCTGGCAGCGAATGGCAACCTTCAACCGCCGCGGCCTCAAACGATGACACGGCTCAAGACGTAGCGACACAAAACGAGGCGCCGAGCGACCAACTTCGTGTGCTGTACGTCGGTGCCGCCCGCCCGCCTCTGTATGACATCACGCACCTGCTGGACGCCGTACGAAACACTCCGCAGCTGCGTCTTCGAGTGTGTTGTCCTGAAGCTGACGGCGACTGGGTGAGGTCGACGGCTGGATATGCGACCGGTCGAGTCGAGCTCCACCACATTGGGGCAGATGAGCTGCCCCCTCACTACGCATGGGCCGAAATCGCCAGTGTGTCGTTCGCCCCGCACGACTACCGCGATTTCGCCATGCCGTTGAAGCTCTTCGAGGCAATCGGGGCCGGTCTGCCAATCGTGGCATCCGCACCGAGTTCCGTCGCTCAGCTCGTGGAGGATGAGTCGCTCGGGTGGACCCACACCGGCGTCAACACTCTTGCGCCGTTACTCCAGCGATTGGCGACGAACCGAGACGAGATCGAGCGCGTCACAACCACGGTGGAAGAGGCCAGCGAGCGCCACACGTGGGAAGCAAGGGCTATCACCGCCCTCGAGGCGCTGGGCCTTACAATCGCCCCATCATGAAGATCACGAGCGTCGTCGGCGCCCGCCCGCAGTTCATCAAGGCCGCGATCGTTTCTCCGCAGCTTGCCAACCTCGGCATCGACGATCGGATTCTGCATACCGGTCAGCACTACGACCGGCAGATGTCTGACGCCTTCTTCGATGAGCTCGGTATACCGGAGCCCACCTGGTCGCTCGACGTCGGTTCTGGTCCCCACGGGGCACAAACCGGCACGATGCTGACGAAGATCGAAGAGGTGCTGCTCGACGATCAACCAGACGCCATGGTGGTCTACGGCGACACCAATTCAACAACGGCCGGGGCCCTGGCCGCAGCCAAGCTTCACATCCCGGTTGTACATATTGAGGCTGGCTTGCGGAGCTTCAATCGAGCGATGCCTGAAGAAGTCAACCGCATCGTCACCGACCACATCTCCGACCTTTTGCTCGCACCCACACAGACGGCTGTTGATCACCTCGCCACCGAGGGCATTACTGGCGACATGGTCGAACTTGTTGGCGACGTCATGTACGACTTGGCCCTCAAGGCCGCGAACGACCTCGATGCTGGCCCGCTGCTCAGCGAGATCGGCGTGACCGAAGGTGACTTCGTCTTGGCCACGGTCCACCGGGCCGAAAACACCGACGACCCCACACGCCTTGCTGCCGTTATCAACGGTCTTGCCGGCGTTACCGAGACGATGCCCGTGGTGCTCCCCGTGCATCCCCGCACGAAGCCGCTGCTTGAGGCGTCAGAGGCCGCGTCTGCGCTCACACTCATCGAACCGGTCGGCTATCCAGACATGGTGAAGCTCGAACGGTCGTGTGCCCTCGTGGCCACCGACTCTGGTGGGGTGCAGAAAGAAGCGTTCTTCCATGGCAAGCCGTGCGTGACGCTGCGCGACGAAACCGAGTGGGTTGAGCTCGTCGAGTTGGGGTGGAACACGATCACTCCACCAACCGACGCAGCAGCGGTCCGCGACGCCATCGTCAGCAACATCGGTACAACCGGCCAGGATGGCAAGCCGTACGGTGCCGGAGACGCGGGCGAGCGAATTGCTGCCGCGATCTCCCACCGCTACACATGACCGGTGATGGCCGATGAACCGACCGCTCGCGCTCCAGTTGGGCGATGTCGCGGGAGTTGGCGCCGACCTCCGCCGAGGGCTTGAGGCCTCGACGCATTGGCATGTGATGGAGGTCCCCACGTCGCAAGTGGCCCTCGATCGAAAGCTCATGCGCCTGGCCCGGTTGCCAGAACGCACCGTCGGAACGCTGGTAAGAGTGGCGGCGATGAGCCGTCGGGTGAAGCCGAACCTCATTCACCTGCACGGTGCTCGATGGGCACCGTTTGTCTTGCCAACCAGTTCAGCGCCGCTCGTTGTGCATGCCCACGGCACCGACGTGCGGGGGCAATCGGAAACACGCACTGGCCAGGTCGTGTACAAGACGCTTGAACGGGCGGCACTCGTGATTGCGTCGACGCCAGACACACTTGTCGATCTGCCTGACCACGCACGATTCCTCCCGAACCCGGTTGATATCGAGACGTTCACACCAGGACCAGACCTCGATCCGACAGGCGAGGGAGCGGGTAGCGACGAGAGCCAACAGACGATTGTTGTATTCAGCCGCCTTTCCGACGTGAAGGGGGCGGCCCGCATCGTTGATGCCGTTGCTCGCATCAAGGCCGTATCCGACGCTCGAATTGTCGGTTTCAGCGGCGGCGAATTCACCGAAGATGCCGTCCGAGCCGGTGTTGAGATGCTCGAACCGCTCGATCGCGCCGGCATCGTCAAACTCCTCAGAAGTGCCGATGTGGTGATCGGCCAGCAGCGGCTGCGCGCCCTGGGCCGGTCCGAGTGCGAGGCGATGGCCTGTGGCCGACCAGTCGTCACCGACATCCGCCCCGATGATCACCGTGGGGTCGAAGCTGACGCACCCGTCGCGCCGTCATCGTCAGCCAGCGAGTTGGCTCACTCCGTCTTGACGCTCCTCGAGGATCCAGCTCGACGCCACGAGCTAGGCGTGGCGGGCCGTCGTTACGTCGAGGAACGCCACGCTCTTCCGCAGATCGCATCGACGCTCGCCTCTTGGTACGACGAGGTCAGCGCATGATTGTTCGCGACGTTGCGACCCG
>CALLGK010000334.1 GCA_938009905.1 uncultured Acidimicrobiales bacterium
GACAGCTCACGGGCGATGCCAACGGAGACGCCACCAACGAACCGATCGTTGGGGTCGATGGCGGGCACTTGCCACACCATTGGTGGCGTTTGAGTGCTCAGCTGTTGGCCAGAGGTGGTCATGAGAAGGATTCAGTAGCGACACTCCAGCGTCGCCACGACACCCTCCATAGTCGCGCAGTTGTGGGGTTTTGCCGATCCGGGGGAACCCTGAGTGCACCCTGATCGCGCTCAGGGCATGGTCATGGGCTCCCCCAGTGCCAGAATCATGGTTCTGCGCAAATGATGAACACATGACGGACCACCCCTCGAATCAACACTCAGTAGGACCGGACCCAGGGCTTGCTCCGGTTGAGCGCCGCTTTCGGCGATCAACCGAAGGGTCGATTGGTGGGGTCGGGCGCGGCATCGCCGACTACTTCGATCTCAACGTTCGGAACGTCAGGCTGGCCCTCGTGATCGGTGGCCTTGTCAGCTTCGGCATCGTGTTTGTTTCCTACATCGCCATGTGGCTACTCGTTCCAACAACCGACGACCCCGACCCTCGCCCCTTTGCCATCACCAATAAGTTTGGTCCGCTCCTGTTTGGCACCTTGTTTGTGGTTGGGGCGCTCGCCATCGGCGTGTCGTCAACCAGTCAAGGCGGCGAGCTCGTGGTGCCGTCACTGTTGATCGTTGGCGGTGTCTATTTGCTCACTCAGCAAGAAGACAAGGCAGACGGCGCAGCCTCGGCGTCCGCCACGGCAACGACCGCAGGCGCAACGTCTATGCCGTTCACCGCTCCAGCGAGCGCGTACTCCAGCGCCGACACGATTGCACCGCCAGGGAACCAACCGCCTCCTAATGCCGCAGCCGCAGCGCCCGCCGACTATCCGTCCGTCGATCCCGCGCCACCCCTACTCCAAGACCATGTGCCGCGAGCCGACGATGCACAGCGCTCAACATACGACTGGGCCATTCCCCGGGTTGACGATCCCGCGCCGCCCCGAGTTGTAGCTCCCGAACCACCGGCACAACCCAAGCCGCCAATCACCGCGATGTCGCTCGCCGGGGCGGCCGTGCTCATCGGCGTGTTGGCAATGGTCGACCAGCTCGGTGCCGACATCGGCACCCGCAGCTACATGGGTGCCGCCGCGGCAACCATCGGCCTCGGGCTCATCGTGAGCTCGGCAGTTGGCCGGGCCTGGCGGCTCATCCCTCTCGGATTCCTCGCTATCTCCACCATGGCTGTTGGCCCGATCTTTGACGGTGCGGCCAGCGGCGGTGTTGGCCCCAAAGAGGTGCGAGTGACGGCTGAGGAAGACCTTCGCTCGACCTATTCAGTCGGCGCTGGCTACTACGAAATCGACATGCGACAGCTCACCATCAGCGAAGACCGCACCGTGACGGTTGACGTGGGTGCCGGCTATGCCGAGATTCTCGTACCGGCCGACACCAACCTGCGGATCAATGGCGGGTCAACGTTTGGCTACGTCGAACTCTTCGGCCAAGAGGTCGCAGGCATTGCGAACTCAGCAACCAGGGGCCGCAACCTGAACGACGGACCAACGCTCACCATCGATGTCCAAACCGAATTCGGCTATGTGGAGGTCAAGTGATGAACCAGCCAATGCCTGCCGCGCCCGTGCCGGTTGCCCCGATGCCCGTCGTGCCTCGTCAGAAGATTCGGCCGTTCTCGTTTGTGTGGGGCGTGCTCTTCTTCACCATCGGAGTGAGTGGGTTCGCCGTTGACGCCCTCGGAGCCACCTTGGGTAGCGCGCTCTCGTTCTCGTTCCTATTCATTAGCTGCACCGTGATGTACCTGATCGTGTTGCGACGACGCCAAGCCGACGCCGCACAAGAGGCCGCGATGTCCTACGCCAACGGTGTGTCGACTCCGGCAGGCCCAACTATTGCTGTGCCGGCAACCGCCACGGCGACAGCCGTCGATTCGACCCAATCAACGGGTATGTCCACTGTTCCCACACCGCCCCAGAACCCGTTGTATGCCGAGGCCTTGGCTGAGCTCGACGCCATCGATCACACCGTGGCCGATCCAGAGCGGGTACTTGATACCTCAGCGGTCGATGATGACACGTCAGACAGCAACGAGTCTTCAGAGGCGACTGGGTCAGAAGGCCACGGCTGAGCTACAACAGCGGCGTGACGACATCGTTTTCGTGGGATCACTTCGCCGAGGTAGCAGCCAGTGCTGGAGCTCGCGCCGCCGAGATCGAGCAGGACAGAACGCTCCCGTCAGACCTCGTCAACTCGCTGATTGACTCCGGTGTCTTTCGGCTCTGGGTTCCCTCCGACTACGGCGGCGAACAGGCCGATGTGCATGCACTCCTTGATGCCATCGAAACGGCGTCGTACCACGACGGCTCAACCGGCTGGTGCGTGATGATCGGTGGGACCACCGCCCTCAACAGCGGTTTCCTGCCGGCCGAGTTCGCAAAGGAGATCTACGGCGATCCTCGTGGGGTCACCGGTGGTTTCGGCATGCCCTCGGGCACCGGTCGGGCGGTCGATGGTGGCATCTCGGTCACCGGGCAATGGGCCTGGGGGTCGGGAACCAACCACTGCACGTGGATTGGTGGTGGCGTCTTGATCGTCGACGACAACGGCGAGCCCGCGGCGCTCGACGACGGAACCCGAGCTCCGTTCGTGTACTTCGACCGAAGCGACGTTGAACTGCTCGACACCTGGCACGTGACGGGCATGAAGGGCAGCGGCTCGACCGACTACGTGGTCAACGAAGCCTTTGTGCCTCACGGTCGCTGGGTGTCGTTCGCCACCAGTCCAGAGCCGGTCGTCGATGGCCCGCTCTATCGATTCTCGTTCCTTGGGGCTCTCGGACTCGGCGTGTCAACGGTGACGATCGGCCTGGCCAAACGAGCGATCGATGAACTCATCGAGCTAGGGGCCAAGCAGCCGACGGGCAGCACGCGCTCGCTCGCAGAACGACCGTCGATCCAATCAGATCTTGCCATCGCTGAGGCGAAGGTTGAGGCCGCACGCTCGTTTGTGCGCAGCGTCGTCGACGAGTGTTGGGAGGCGGCTGCCACCACCGGCTCGGTCAGTGACGAACAGAAGCGCCGCATCCGTCTTGCTGCCAACCACGCCGGAGCCACGTGCACCGAGGCGGTCGACCTTTGCTATTTGGCTGCCGGCGGCACGGCGGTCTACGAGACCAGTCCGCTGCAACGAGTGTTCCGTGACGTTCACGTCGCAACACAACACGGCATGATCGCACCTCGCATCATGGAACCGCTCGGGCGCATGAAGTTCGGCTTGCCGACGTCGACGGCGCAGTTTTGAACCTCGCCGTTCGCCGCCTCTTTCCAACAGACGAAGGGGCGCTGTGCGATGCCGTCCATCGTTCGCTGCCTGAGTTGGGTCGGTGGATGCCCTGGGCCACAACGAGCTTCGACACCGCCGCCGCTGGCGCCTTCATCGAGGGGGCAGACGGGGCCGATCGTATGGATCTCGCCGTCACGCTCGACGACGAGTTCATCGGCGTGTGCGGCGTGAACCAGATCAGCCTCGTCAATCGGTCGGCCAACCTCGGGTACTGGCTTCGGTCTGACATGACGGGCTCGGGCTACGGATGGCAGGCCGCGAAGCTCACGGCCAAGCGGGCGGCAAACGAACGGGCCATTCATCGTTTTCAAATCACGATGTCGGTCGACAACGCCGCCAGCCGGGGCACTGCTGAGCGGCTGGGAGCGGCGTTTGAAGGCATTGCTCGCCGCGCCCTGTTGTTGCATGGCGAGTTTCACGACGCCCGCATCTATAGCTACTTCGTCGACGAGGAGACGATCGCTGATGACTACCTCTGATCGCCAACCCAATGTGTTGGTCGTGATGCTCGACGACGTCGGGTTCGCCGACTTCGGTTGCTACGGGTCTGAGATCGATACGCCGGTGATCGATGCAGTGGCCGATCGCGGCCTTCGTTACACCGGCTTCCACACTACGGCGATGTGTTCGACGACCCGAGCGTCGCTCCTCACCGGCCGAAACCACCACTCAGTCGGCATGGGTTGCCTCGCCAATTTCGACTCCGGCTACCCGGGCTACCGGGGCAAGATCGCACCCGATGCAGCCACGATCGCTGAGCGATTGCGAGCCGAGGGCTACCGCAACTACTACGTCGGCAAGTGGCACGTGACGCCGCTGACTCAGTCAGGGCCAACTGGTCCGTTTGACGGCTGGCCGCTCGGCCGCGGCTTCGATCGTTTCTACGGCTTTCTTGATGCTGAGACCGACCACTACTCGCCTGAGCTGGTGCGCGACAACAGCCACATCGACGCTCCGGGCGATCACGGCAGCGGCTACCACCTCACCGAAGACTTGATCGACAACGCCATCACGTTTGCCCAGAGTCACGAGGCGGCCTCGCCCGACATCCCGTGGTTGATGATGGTGATGCCCGGAGCCTGCCACGCCCCGCACCAGGCGCCGGCCGATCTCATCGCCAAGTACGACGAACGGTTCGCCAAGGGGTGGGACCAAACTCGGGCCGACCGACTGGCCAAGCAGATCGACATGGGCATCGTGCCCCCAGGCACCAAGCTCCCACCTCGCAACGACATGGTGCAGGCGTGGAGCGATCACTCAGACGACGAGCGTGCGGTGTTCACGCGCCTGGCTGCGGCCTACGGCGCCATGCTCGAACACTTCGACATTCACCTTGGCCGACTTCTGGCCGCCCTGAAGGCGTCCGGTCAGCTCGACAACACGATCGTGGTGATCACCTCAGACAATGGAGCGAGTCAGGAGGGTGGTCCGAACGGATTCGTGAACGCGATGGGTCCGTACAACGGCCTTGGCGAACCGATCGAAAAGAAGCTTGCTCGCATCGACGACATCGGCGGACCGGACACCCACACTAACTTTCCATGGGGTTGGGCGATGGCGGCCAACACGCCGCTCAAGCGCTACAAGCAGAACACCCACGGCGGTGGTGTGCGCGACCCGTTTGTGATCGCTGGTCCTGGGGTTGAGGCCGGCGGGCTGCGGCATCAGTTCTGCCATGTGCAGGATCTGACGCCAACGCTGCTCGACATGCTCGGTGTCGACCCCAACCTGCCGGGTGCCGGACCGTTCGAGGGCATCAGCTTTGCGTCAACGCTGAGCGACGCAGCGGTGACCACGGCAAAGTCGGTGCAGCACTTTGAGATGTTTGGCCATCGGGGCATCTGGGCCGATGGGTGGAAAGCGGTGGCGTTCCATCCCCGTGGCCAAGATTTCGAGGACGACACCTGGGAGCTTTACCACCTCGACAACGACTTCAACGAGCTTGCCGATCTGGCGGAGTCAAACCCCGACAAGCTCAATGAGCTGATTGCTCGTTGGTGGGAAGAGGCCGAGAAGTACCAGGTGCTCCCACTCGATGATCGCTTTGCCGAGCGGTTCGCCGAGAACGCAGAGCGCCATCGAGCTGGTCGAACCCACTACACGTTCTGGTCTGGCATGGGTCACCTGCCGCCAGACGTTGCTCCCGACCTGCGCAGCCGTAGCTACACGATCGAGGCTCACGTCGAGATTCCCGAGGGTGGGGCCGAGGGCGTGCTGTTGTCGCACGGCGACGCCACCTGCGGGTATTCGCTGTTTGTGCGAGACGGAAGGCTGCATCACGATCT
The DNA here is from genome assembly GCA_938009905.1 of uncultured Acidimicrobiales bacterium. Lineage (GTDB taxonomy): Bacteria > Actinomycetota > Acidimicrobiia > Acidimicrobiales > SZUA-35 > CALEWY01. The sequence goes on from CALLGK010000334.1 coordinate 5,627, forward strand.
CAACATCGGTGGCAATCATCTACTCGTGTCGTCGGAGACCGACGTGACGCCTGGCCGCCACG
>CALLGK010000335.1 GCA_938009905.1 uncultured Acidimicrobiales bacterium
GCGTGCTGAGCAGTTTGTTGATCCACTGCTCGAGCGGCTGGATCTCACCGTGCTCGGACCGCGAGCAGACGGCCGTTTCCTCCTTCGCGCCGCGAGCCCGGAAGAGCTCGCTGCCATCTTGGCTGAGACGCCGCGCCCAAAGGGCCGGCTACGAGTAGCGGTCGACCCGCCGCGCGCGTGAGTTACGCCGCCTAGGGGTCTTGCATGATGAGGGTGATTGCGCCGTCGAGCACGGGCTCGAGCAGGTCAATCTCCGCCGTCACTTCTTCCATCTCTCTCGGACTGAGCTGTCGGTAGAGGGACACCGTCACCGTGAGGCCTCGCCTGGTCCATGACCCGACGAGCTCCGCGCCGATCAACACGGCACCAGCGACGCGACCCGGCTTGTCGTCGGGGAGACGCAATCCATACAGACATGGGTCGCCCTTGGGAACGAAGCGAATGCCCTCCGCAGGCGGACCATCGAGTGGTGGCTGCCAGTCGAGCCGCTCCCACGTGACCTGGGCATCTTCAAGGAGCACGCCGGCCCAGGTCGCGAAGTGTTGGTGGCCGCCGAAGCATCCGAACCACGTTGCGTACCGTCTCGCTAGATCTAGGCGTGCGTCCTCCTCGATGCCTTCAGGGCGGTCGACCGGCACGACCGTCGTGGTTCGGGTGTCCCAACGAAGCAAGACTCGACCGCTTTTTGCGCCGCGGCGGATCAAGGCGGCGTCAGCGATTCCTAGTCGAGCAGCCAGATCGTTCGATCGGCACGCTTCGCCGTCCAACGCGGCAAGAACGGTGTCGGCCAGATCGAGCTCTTCTGCTCGCAGACGTTCATCTCGAGGCAGACGTCCGAGCGTGAAGGCCGCAGTCGCGTCGGCAGGAACAAGGTAGGCGGCCTCTCTCGGCCCCCATACCTGCACAAACCGCTGGTCTTCCCAACTCTGAGGCTCGACGCTGGCCACCCTGGCGTGGAGGGATAGCAACGCCGCCCGTGGGGCGCTGTCTTGGAGGCCGGCGTATGCCGCTTGTGGCAGTTGCTCGATCGGTAATCGCCGACCCAACTGCATGGCCCGAAGTCGATGGTTGAACGCTTCGATGGGGAACTCAGCGAATGGCGTGACCATAGACCGCTGTTGTCGCCAGCCGCTGCGCCTTAGCCAGCGCGCAGAGCGTCGATGACCGGGGTGAGCGTGTCGTCAGATGTTGCACCCATGGTGTTGAAGCTGAGCCGCTGCACCGTGTCGCCGAAGCGCTCGGTGAGGCCCGACGCAATGGTTGACGGCTCGCCGACGACGGCAAACGTGTTGAGCATGTCATCGTCGATGAGGCCAGCCATGGTCTGCCACTCACCCTGCTTCGACAGCGTGTTGAGCTCGGTTTGCAGATCGCCCCAGCCGTGGTGCTCAAGCACACCTCGGTAGGCCGGCGTGGAGCCATAGAACGAGATCTGCCCCTTCACGGCCGCCGCGGCCTTGTTCATTTCGTCTTCGTTGTTGCCGGTGACGACAAAGGCCGGCAGGCACACCTCGAAGCCATCGGCTGAGGCGCCACTCCGAGCTCGACCCTCTTCGAGCGCCGGAATCGTGACATCACGCAAGAACTCTGCGGTGGTGAACGGATGGCAGAAGAAGCCGTCGCACACCTCGCCGGCCACCTTGGTCATCAACGGGCCGACACCGGCGAGATAGACCTTCGGCTTGCCTGCCGGGTTGGGTCCGGGGTTGAAGAACGGCGTCATGATCGAGTGCGTGTAGAACTCGCCCTTGAAGTCGAGGCGAGTTCCGTCTTCCCAGCAATCCCAAATGGCGTGCATCGCCTGCACCATCTCGCGCATGCGGGCCGCAGGCTTGCTCCACTCCATCGAAAAGCGCTTCGTGATGTGGGGCTTGATCTGCGAGCCGAGGCCCATGATGAAGCGGCCGTCAGACAGCGAGTTGAGGTCGTACCCAATGTTGGCGAGCAGCATGGGATTACGAGCAAAGGCAACAGCGATCGATGTGCCGAGCTTGATCGATGACGTGTGTGGGGCGGCCAGGGCGATCGGAAAGAATGGGTCGTGCGCAGTTTCGGCGGTCCACATCGCGTCGTAACCAGCCTCTTCAGCCGCCTTCGCTGACTCGCCTGCGGTCTTGAGGTTGGGGGAGAGGAACGTATCGATCTGCATGCCTGGATTCTGGTCGAGCCGACGGCGCGAAGACAATCTGAGACGGCTGCGCCGTGGTGAGGCAGACTCGTTGCCATGTCTGAAGGTGGCACCGCATCGTACGAGTCGATCCCGGACGGTTTGGTCGTGCCAGACCTCACGCTCCGGGCTGTCGCGAACGCCAACGAGCTTGGGTTTCCCTTCTGTGTGCGGCCCGAGATCGGACGGCTCTTGGCATCGCTCGCCGCAGGTCTTCCTGCTGGGTCGACGGTGGGTGAGACGGGGACCGGCACCGGAGCAGGGCTGGGCTGGCTGGTCAGTGCCGCAGGCCCTGACGTCAGCTTCGTGAGCTACGAACGAGACCAGGCCAGGGCTGCCGCGGCCCAACAGCTGTTTGCCGGACACCAGAACGTCGAAGTGGTGCACGGAGATGCCGCTGGATTGTTTGACGATCGGCGGTTCGATCTGCTGGTGCTGGACGGTGGGCCTGGGTCTGGCAAGGGTCCGGGCGCGGTTCCCGTCGATCCCAGCTCGGTCTTGAATCCGGGAGGCACGATCACGATCGACGACTTCACCCCGATGGTGTCGTGGCCTCCGATGTTCGAGGGCGCTGTCGACGACAGCCGCGTGCACTGGGTGCAGCACCCTGATCTGCACGCGACGGAGGTCCGGGTTGCCCCGGACCTCGCCGTTGTCGTTGGTCGCTATCTGCCTGGGTAGAGGCAAGCGCTCTTTGCTGCCGGAAAACTGTGTTACTTGTTTGGCTGGGCGGTGGTGCGCAGGTAGGGCTTCACGGTCGTGAACCCAGCCGAGAACAGGGCGTTGGCCTCGTCGTCTGACAGAGCGGGCGACACGATGACGTCGTCGCCGTCTGTCCAGTTGACAGGCGTTGCGACCTTGTAGCCGTCGGTGAGCTGAAGTGAATCGAGCACTCGTAGGATCTCATCGAAGTTTCGGCCGGTGGCAGCCGGGTAGGTGAGCGTGAGCCGCACCTTGTTTGCCGGGTCGATGATGAACACCGACCGCACGGTGAGGGTGTTGTCTGCGTTGGGGTGGATCATGTCGTAGAGATCAGCAACGGTGCGATCGGGATCGGCGATCAGCGGAAAGTTCACCGCCGTGCCCTGGGTCTCGGCGATATCGCCGAGCCAAGCGTTGTGGTCGTCGAGCCCGTCAACACTCACGGCAATGGCCTTGGTGTTGCGAGCTGCGAAATCGTCTTTCAGCTTGGCTGTGTAGCCGAGCTCGGTTGTGCAGACGGGAGTGAAGTCCTTTGGGTGGGAGAACAGGATGGTCCAGCTGTCCTTCTTCCACTCGTGGAAGTTGATCTCCCCATCGGTTGTTTGGGCGGTGAAATCTGGGGCGGTGTCGCCAAGTCGAAGCGCCATGGTTTGAGAGTTCCTCTCGATAGGTTGCGCCGGTACTCATGAACCGGGGCGATGCGGTTGGTAGGTACGCTACGGTAAAAGTTGTTAAACCCGATCGGGTTAGTCTGGTATTATGTCACCAGGAGGATGAAACATGTCGTTCGAACTGAATCTTGAGGATGCGTGGAAGATGCTCGAGGACCACGAGCAGGCCGTCTTGATTGACGTGCGTACCCAAGGTGAGTGGGAAAACATCGGCACTCCTGATCTGTCGAGCCTTGGCAAGGAAGCCCGCCTCATTGAGTGGGTGATGGCTCCAGACGGCCGCCCAAACCCCGACTTCATGGCCCAAGCCTCCGCCGATCTCGACCCCGACCAGCCGATCTTGATGCTGTGTCGGTCGGGCGCTCGGTCACACGCTGCGGGCACGGCGCTTGCCGGTGCAGGGTTCACCAACGTGCACAACGTGGTGGCCGGCTTCGAAGGACCAATGGGTCCGAACGGAACGCATCAAGGTGGTTGGAAAGACCATCTTCCCTCGAATACCCCATGACGAGAGCCCAAGAGAACTGGCGGGAAGCCACCACGTTGATCCGTGGTGGCCTCCAGCGATCGGCGTTCGACGAAACGGCCGAAGCGATCTATCCGACATCTGGCTTTGTCTATGGCTCGGCCGCTGAGGCCGAGGCTGCCTTCGCCGGTGAGCAAGAGCGCTACATCTACGGCCGCTACGGCAACCCAACGGTGTCGGTGTTTGAAGAGCGGCTGCGGTTAATCGAGGGGGCCGAGGCCTGTCTCGCCACGGCGAGTGGCATGGCTGCGGTCTACGCATCACTGGCCTGCTTTCTGAAAGCAGGCGATCGGGTTGTTGGCTCCCGGGCCCTGTTTGGCTCGTGCTTCGTCATCCTCGACGAGATCTTGCCTCGCATGGGCGTCGAGACGCAGTTGGTTGATGGCGCATCGCTCGATGAATGGGAGCAAGCCCTCTCAGCCGGGGCCACAGCCGTCTTTCTCGAAACGCCGTCGAACCCCGGGCTCGACATCGTCGATCTTCCTGCGGTGGCCGATTTGGCCCACGCAGCCGGTGCACTAGTGGTTGTCGACAACGTGTTCGCCAGCCCCGTGCTGCAACACCCGCTCGAACTCGGTGCCGATGTGGTCGTCTACTCGGCCACGAAGCACATCGACGGGCAAGGTCGCACGCTTGGCGGGGCGGTGCTTGGCACCAAAGAGTTCATCAAAGGACCGTTGATGGGCTTCACCCGTCACACCGGGCCATCGCTCAGCCCGTTCAACGCCTGGGTGCTGGCCAAGGGACTCGAGACGCTCCGTCTACGAGTTGATGCGATGAGCCGCTCAGCGGCAGAGCTCGCAGCCCGCCTTGAATCGCACCGCACGGTCAATCGGGTGCGCTATCCGTTCCTTGATTCGCATCCGCAAGCCGAGTTGGCCCGATCGCAGATGAGCGGCGGCGGCACCATCCTGACGCTCGACGTTGGCACCCAAGCCAAGGCGTTCTCTGTAGCCGATGCCTTGCAGCTCGTCGACATCTCAAACAACGTTGGCGACGCAAAGAGTCTGGTCACCCATCCTGCGACTACCACGCATCGTCGACTCGGTCCTGAGATGCGGGCCGAGGTTGGCATCACCGATGGGCTGTTGCGGCTCTCGGTTGGGCTCGAAGACGTCGAAGACTTGTGGGACGACCTGTCGGCAGCCCTTTCCGCCTAAGTCGACGCGGCTATTCGAATCCGGGGCGGTCGAGGAAGTCATCGCTTTCGACTTCACGCAGGCCCGTGAGCGACATGGCGCTCACCACGCCAACGGCCTTGCCGTTCTCGACGATGGCGACGGCTGCGGTGTCGCCATCGTTCATCAGACGTGCAGCCTTCATTGCCGGGTCGTCTGGGCTCACCGACTGCACGTTCTTTCGCATGCAATCGGCCACCGTGGCCTCGATGCCGACCGTGAACATCACGTTGGCGATGTCGTGGAGCACGAGCAGGCCTTCGTAGCCCTCTTCGCCGATAACCGGCACCGCTGGTGCCGGTGGGCTGATGCCATAGCGGTCGATCACGTCGAGGAGCGCATCGGTGGGCGCGACCTGGCCCATCTCGGTGATGGCAACTGAGCGGACCGGCAAGCCCAGACGGCGTTCGAGTGCGCCCTGCCGGGCGCTTACCTGCCCCTCCGAGATTGAGGTTTCGCCCATCAGGGCCTGGCTGACGGC
>CALLGK010000336.1 GCA_938009905.1 uncultured Acidimicrobiales bacterium
ATGCCAGCCGATCCACCGACCTCCCGCTCGAAACGACGCCCAGCGATCACTCGGTGTCGAGCTCACGAAGCCGAGCCTCCAATGCAGGAAGCGCAACGATGTCCTTCGGTCGCCCGGCAGACCGCTTCGAAGCAACGACATCAGCCAACGACGCAACCGGCACATCCACTGCAGCAACCTCGATGACAACCGACGAACCAACCAGCGACTCAAAGCCCTCGTCGAACCCAGCGGGCCGGAAACACAAATCAAGCGGCCCCGAAGTAGTCAACAACGTCAAGGTGCTGACCTGACGAAGCACATCAGGATGCGGATCGAAGGGCACACCCTTCGGCTCACCCTCAACCCGTAGACGCGCCCCGAGTTCACGAAGCGCTGCCGAAAGCCGCTCAAGGTTCGCACCCGCAGTCGACGGGCAGACATCGATGTCAACTGTTGCGTGGCCAGTCTCATACAACCGCGCAGCAACGCCGCCAATCACGACGAACTCAACACCATGATCGAGCAACACACCACAAATGGCCGCGACATGATCATCATCGAGCTCAGGCGGCATCTGTCACCAACCGGTAGCCCTGACCTCGCAACCGGTCACGAGTCGACTGATCAAGACCGCCTTCCCATTCCGCCAACACAGCATCATGATCATCAGCCTCAACAACCTCAAGGCGGAGATCCATCCCAGCTCGCCCAAGCATCGATAGCAGCGTCGGAAGCGTCGGCTGCCGCTTCCCAGACTCGTATGCCGACAACGTCGGCTGCGCAATACCGATCAGATCTGCAAACGCACGCTGCGACAGGCCAGCACGAGTACGAGCCGACTTCAACAGTGCCCCAGCAAGCTGGTTTTCAAGCGATCTCATAGTGATATCTTATTGTCTATCACTATGCAGCGCAAGGACGGAGCCAGCATCCCAATTCGAACGCGAACGAAAGTGTCCCACGTTTTGTCCCACGTCCGGCCCCTCAACGGGCTGTCACAAACCGAAACCGGCTGACACAACAACCAGCGTTTCGGCCGCTTCTGCGTTGACAACCCGGCACCTCATAGCCCGAGCCATCACCGGACCAGACCCATTCCTAAACCGTGCGTCGCAAGTTCGATTCTTGCCGAGGGCGCTAAACCGTGTCGCTGAGTACCCACGATTTACCGGCCAGAACCCAAGCTGCGAACCGGCCCGAACTCTCGGTCACACCAGAGCTTGGAAGGGGCCGGAGGCTTGTGTTCGATCGATGGGTGCAGCGCGTCTATCAGGAGTGCCTGACGACTCCAGCCGGACAGGACGAGCGATTTCAAGCTCGGATCATCGCGGCCGCAGCGAAGGGTGTTTCTGGGCAACGCCAACTCACGTCTGCATGACCTCGGTCGCATCAAATCGGGAACAGCACCGAGCCTTTTGGCTGCGACGGCTTATTGGTCGATCGGCCAGAAACGGCCACTGACTTCGACTAGGCCGGGGCCATACTCCGCGTCGAGCCGTTCTTGGGCCTCGACGGTCGCGACGTTCATCACGACGCTGATCTTGTCTCCGTCCCGGTACAACGCTGCGCCAGGATGCGGTGACACCAGCTCGGTCCAACGATCGAAGATCTCGTCCACCAATCGATCGAGATCTCGAATGGTCGGTGCGTCTTCCGCGACCAAACACAACGGACCTCCCCAGCTGGCGCGAATCCGCTCTTCATCGTCGGGCCTAACCGCCGGCATGCGGATCACGAGCACTCCGGGAGTCCACCCGGTGTCAGACGGACTGACGTTGACGTGGTCCGGGCGGGCCTCGTCAGGTTCATAGATGTCGATATCGATGAGCTCACGCCTATTCACGACATCGATGGCCTCGTTGTAGTCCTGGGAGCCGACGCGGGTCCCGTCGGTGGTATCGGACCACCACCCACCCTCCGGTTCGGGACACGGAGGCGGCGTCGACTCGGACTCGGAAGCGTCTTCGCCTGTCTGACGAGCCTTGAAGTAGTTGATGTTGAACGCAGGCTCGGAAAGCGTGAAGGTGTCGTAGTCGGTGTTGCCGATCAACGTCAGGTCACCGAAGCGAGTACCGCTTTTCAACTCGTGGTCGACCGTGTCCCAATCCAAACCAACGATTGGGATGCCTTCGCATTGCGGAGGATCCGACGTGAGGATGCCCATCCCGCACAGAACGGGGCCGTTGCCTTCGTCGATGACCAGTCCATAGACCAGCAGCCTGCCTTCGTACCCTTCTTGCACGAGGTCGGGCGTTGCATCGACAGGTGGCAACTCGTCCCAGTCGATGTTCGGGCGGTTGGGCGGTTCTGTCGTGGTTGTCGCGGGTTTGGTTGTCGTGCGTTGCTCCGGATCGACTTCTTCGAGGGTGACGGTCGTGCTTGTTTCCGCCGCCTCAGCTGGCGCGGAGTCTTCGGCACCATCCGAGCCAGTTCGGCTGCAACCGGCGAGCACGAGGATCAGCGCGGTGGCGAACGCGAACAACCTCGACGTAGTCGGGGTTCCGGCTCGATCCATGGGATCAGTGTTACAGGCGTTCTGCCACTATTGGCAACGACTACTTCAGGCGCTCGAGGGCTCTTCGAGACCTTCTCCACCGTGTCTATGACACCCACATCTCCTTGTGCACGCATTTTTTGCGTGCTACCTTCTCAGTATGAAGTCCAAGAGCGTAAACGTACGAGTCAGCGCCAAAACCGCCTGGATGCTCCGACAAATGGCCGACGTACAGGGCCGCAGCCAAGCCGACCTCCTCAACGACGCCGTGCGATCACTGTTCCTCTCCCACGCGGCACAGGAGGGTCAACCCGACCAAGGGCAAGAGTGGCTAGAGGCTGACCTCGACCACGCCCTCCCCGCCAAACCGTGACTTGGGCCGGCCAAGTCGTCCTCGTCGACCTCGGCACACCAATCGGACACGAACAAGGCCTACGCCGACCCGGCGTTGTCATCACCTCAGACGAATATCTCGGAGGCGACGTCATCCACGTGGTCCCACTCACGACCACCGGCCCTCGACTCCTGTCAGTGGAGATCGACAACACACCACAGAACGGTCTGACACAGACAAGCTACGCCGAAGCCCACCACCTCCGAGCCGTCTCGCCAGACCGCGTAGCTGAAGCGCTTGGCCAGATCGACCCAGAACAACTCTGGCAAATCCGAACCGCCGTCGGGCTCGTTTGCGGAATCGACTAACTCCAGAACGCGGGGTCGAGAGTGTCCCACGTTTCGTCCCGCGTCGAACCTCAGAGCACGGTCTACGAGCGAGGCATCACGGCGTCGTCCATGTCGTGGGGACGTTGACGGGTCCGCGAAACTCCCATCCGACGAAGCTGACTGGTTGAGCCGTGTCGTCGATCTGAACATCTGCAAGTCGGTTGAACGCCCGGGGTAGGGCGACGTCGCCGACGAGGCTTCGCGAGGCCGCGGCGCCAGCACAGCGATGCGGGCCGGCACCAAACGTGAGAGCCATCCGGTTGTCTCGCTCGACGTCAAACTCGTCCGCACGGTCGAAGTGCGCCTCATCGCGGTTGGCTGAGCCGAACATGAGGAACACCTCGTCTTCCGCTTCGAACTCGACACCCTCGAACTCGTGCCCAGTAACGACACGGCGGGGAGCCATGCCAATCGGGGCGACCCACCGGCAATACTCCTCGAACGCGTCCTGCCAGCTCACCTCGCCTTCACGAACGGCATCGAGCTGATCGGGATGCGTGAGAAGGGCCCAGATGCCTCCGGCGATTGCGTCTCTGGGCTCGTTCTGACCACCAGAGATCGTCAGCTTGATGTTCGCCCTCACCTTGTCGATCGGCTTGCCGGACTGGACCATGACAGCAAGCAGGCTGTGAGCAGACTCGTCGTCGGGGTTCGCAAGACGTTCGTCAATCGCCTCGTCGATCGCTGCGGTTGCGGCGCGACACCGTCCCTCTATCTCTGGATCGCCGGTGTAGTTGGTTATCCCGTCGATCATCGCCTGGCTCCACAGATCCATCTCTTCATAGGTGATGTTGGTCAAGCCGGTCATGACCTTGAGCGCTTCGCCGCTGACAGCAGTCGCATAGTCCACAACCAAATCCGCCGAGCCCTTGGGTGCGAGGTTGTCGAGCACACGATCGGTCAACTCGACGAACTGCTCGGCCCACCTCGCTTTCACGGCGTTGGGCGAGATCGCCGGGTAGTAGACGAATCGCTCTTCGCGGTGGGCGCCCATCAACTCGCCCATGAGGCCACCAGACGGCTCGGATGAGAACACCGCAACATTTCGTTCGCAGGCGTGAATGTGATCGCGCTTGGTCAGCAGCGTCGCTCCAAGCTCCGGAACAAAGCAGATCGGCGCTTCAGCCCGCATCTCCGCGAGGATCGGATACGGATCCTCGGAGAAGGCGGCAACGTCCACGTGAAACGCAGGAGCAGTGCTCATGGGTCACATGGTGGTGGCTGCAGCGCGAAACGCATCGACAGCGAACGTGCTAGTCGAAACTCGATGGCAACTCGACAGGTCTTGGCTCTTCGCCCGGCACCGCAAGGCGAATTGCCACCACCTCGCGAGAGCCCAGGCCGAGATGGATCCGGTGATCAGCGGCAGAAAGCCAACCATCACCGGAGGCAGCCCGCCAGGTGTACTGGGATCCGTCGTCGAGGTCGAACTGCACCATGGTTCCGGCGGGCAAGGGTCCAAGGTCGAGGGTCATCGACGATTCCTGGACGAGCCGGTTCTCCAACGTGGCCCGACTCTGAAACGCCAAGCGGCATCAGACGAGCCGGCGACGGCGAGACCAGACCAACAACAAGGCGCCAAAGGCGATCGCCAGGATGGCTGCTGCCAACGGTTCTTGCGTCGACGAGCCGGTGAACGCAAGCGGTGTCGGCGTAGCCGATCGCACGGTCAACCTGGCAATGTCGTGGTCGTCCTCGTCGCCCGAAGCGCTTGTCCGGTCGATCTGGTTGTCGATGATGGTGTCGCTGTTCACGGCATCCATCTCCGAATCGATGTCGCCGAGCGGATCTCCGTTCGGCAACAGGAATGAATCTCCGTTCTGATCCACGGCCACGGCGCCAGCGATCTCGGCTTCGTTCTCGAGGTCGCCGACCGAGTTCACGGTGACCGTGATATCGATCGTCGCCGTCTGACCACCGGGCAACGGGCCGGGCAGCGTGATCTGGGCCGTCCCGTCTGTGTTGGCTGTCCAGTCGCTGTCGGCCAACGTCATGCCGGCCGGCAGGTAGTCAACAACAGTGAAGTCGACTGCCGTCACCGATCCCTGGTTGATGACCTCGATCGTGAAGGTGACCGTGTCACCGACGTCGACGACTGCGGGAGTGCCAGCCGAGAGCGACTTGCGGAGCGCAAGGTCGAACTGAGGCTGCCAGAACCCAAAGTCGATGGTGAGGTTCGACAGTCCATCCGGGTGGTTCGGATCGTTGTTCAAACCCGGCTCATCCGTTGGTTCAAGATCGTCAAGTGTCACTGGT
>CALLGK010000337.1 GCA_938009905.1 uncultured Acidimicrobiales bacterium
CGACTTCACGTACACCGAGAGCTCGAGGGGCGAACCGTGGACGTCGTCGTGCTTGCCGCCGAGAGCCACGTCGATGGTTGAACCAGCGCCCGCATCATGGGCCTGCTTGGCCACCGCCGGATCGAAGATGTAGCCGAAGCATGTGTTTTCAGCACCCATCTCAATCAGGCTTCTGAGCAGATGCGTCGAATCTCCCGGCGAGCCGCCACCAGGGTTGTCAGATGTGTCGTTGATGACGACGGGCCCGCCCCGCTCGTCGACCACGCGTCGAGCTTGTGTGATGGCAATCTCTGGCGTCATCGACTCCAGATGGAACTCCTGTCGGCGTTCCCAGATCTCACCAGCGATCTGCTGGGCGGTCTGTCGAGCCAGGGCCTGATCGCCATCGGTTGTGACGACAACTGACGCTCCGGCCTGAGGAATGTCGGTGAATGGGAAGCCGTGGAAGAAGGCGCATCGCCGCACACCTGACGTTTCCTGAAGGTCGAGACAGCGCTGTCGGATGTCGCCCGCCGGTGAGATGTCGGTTGTCGACGTTGGCAGCAACATCGGCAATCGCTCGACATGTGTTGTTGGTGTCCACTCGCCGTGGACCAGCCCTGACACAGCCTCGATCGCTTCGACCCCTCGCTCATACATGTCGACGTGCGGGTAGTCGTACACGCCCAGCATGTAGTCGTACACCTCGTTCATTTCTTCGGTGATGCTGCCGTGCAGATCAAGAACGGTCAGCAACGGAACGTCCTCACCGATGACGGCCCGAATAGAAGCACCCAGATCTGCTTCGAGATCGTCGATGCCGTCGACGATTCCGGCGCCGTGGGTGTCAAGCACGACGGCGTCGACGGGCAGCACCTCGGCAAGACCACTGACGAGTTCGTCCTTCATCGATGCGTAAGCATTCGCTTCGATCGTGCCGGACGGCTGGGCGAACGCATGGAAGATCGGCACAAGTTCGTGACCACCCGCTTCACCACCGGCGAGCATGCCGCCCACGAACGTGCGAGCGCCTGACGCACGTCGCATGTCCTCGCCCCGCATGATGGCGAACGAGTCGATCGGCGTCATGCCGAAGGACTCGACCGCATACGTATTGGTCTCGTGGACGATCCCACCGATGGCGATTCGCATCGACGAACACTAGCCAGCCCCTTCGGTCCGTTGGCTACGCACAAACCGCCCGCCCCATACTGATCGACATGAGCTCTGTCATGCCTCGCACGCTCGATCAAGTGCGCGAGACGATTCTGTCGATGCCATTCGCCCAAGGCATGAAGCTCGAGATTGAGTCGGGCGGAGACGGCGTAGGTGTCGTCGCAATGCCTCTCTCCGATGCCGTGACGTTCAACGGGTCGGCGTTTGCCGCCATGGCGGTTGGGGCCTTGGCCGACATGGCAGCCGGGGCCGCGACCCTTGCCACGTTGCCGATGGATCAGTTGGCGCTCACTGCAGCCATTGATTCGACCATCACGGCGTCAACCGCAGGAGACCGAATGATCGCGGTCGCTGAGTTGCGAGAGCGAGACGAGACGCGGCTCGTGTTCGACTCGGTCATCAGTGTGCAGCACGACAGGGGAGAGCCCCGCGAATGCGGTCGAGCAGTGATCACGATGCGGGTCGCTCGGCCGCGCTAGGAATCTGGGATGCAGCCACAGGCTCCTCAGCCTCCGCGATTTGGTCGAGCCTTCCTCATATCGGGATTGCTCTTTCTGGCCCTTGGTTTGATCGCGATTGCCTTGTCGGCCCGTTCAATCGTTCCGTTCTTCTCGGAGTTGGTGTTCGCCGAAGCTCATCCGGTTCCGGGTTCGTTCACGGAGAACCTGGACGAAGGGCAGTATGTCGTGTCATTTCAAACCAACCCGGGAAGTCGGACGAGCCCTGGGATCGACTCGCTCTCGATCACCGGCCCCGATGGAGCGCAGGTCACGTGGGGTGTTCGTACGTCGGAGTCCCTGCAACGAAACGACGAGTTCTTTCGGAGCTTCGCATCGTTCGACGCCGACCAGTCGGGTGTGTACCGATTCGACGTCGAGACCACACGGCCGACGAACGCAGTTGTGACGCGATCGCTACTCGGTTTCGGGCTCTCCGGGTTCCTTGGCTTCGTGTTGTTTCCGTTCGGTTTCTTGGCGTTCCTGCTGGGCTCGGCCCTCCTGATCGTCTACTTCGTCAAGGGCCGTAAGAAGAGCGATCCATCGGCACCGCAGCCCCCATTCGTGCCGTACTAAGGGAGCCGACCTGTCCCCGTGCCGATGGCGATACGGAGGGTGCTTCTCGATCGGCGTGACGTGGGCTCAGCGCCCGAGTAGGTGGGGAGCGTGCTCTGCGACCGTTTGTTTCACCAGCGCGGTCGTCGGGTTCACGAGCGCAACGTTGCCAACGAAGACCGTTGGCACGGTCTCGTTGCCGTCTGCAACTGACCGGACGAGGGCAGCATCGTCGGCATCCTCGTGGATGTTGTGTCGATTCATTGGAATGCCGGTTCGCTTGAGACTCGGACCGAGCCTCTGGCAGAACACTCAGCCGGGGCGCCAGTAGAAGTCGATCGCCTCGATGGTGTCGGGTGCCCTACCTGTGGCTTCCACGGCCTGCGATCGGTTCAGCTTCGTCGCGAACCGGGCGGCGATGAGCCCGAAATAGAGGACGACGCAGAGTGCGGTGACGGCCCAAACCATGAGACGACCGTAGTGAAGGCGCCCGCTAGATATGTCGACGCTGTCGCTATCGGCCGGGCCAGTTGGGTTCGCGCCGTTCGAAGAACGCCGCGACACCCTCCGCCCGGTCTTCGCTGGCGAGGATCGTGTCGCTCGCTCGCTGCGTGGCTTCCCAGCCAACAGCGTCACCCTCAGCGACGATCTCGTCGAGTGCCGTGAGCGTGGCCCGAATTGATGTGGGTGCGTTCAGCACGATTCGCTCAGCCATGGCGATCGCTCCCGCGACAGCGCCGCCAGGATCGGTCACCGCGTTGACGACCCCGATACGTTCTGCTCGCTCCGCGCTTATCGGATCACCCGTTAGCAAGACTTCGCGAGCGACGTTGAGTGGCAGCGTTCGAGGGGCCCGAAACAGGCCGGCGCTTGTTGCCACCAAACCGCGGCGAACTTCTGGCAGCCCAAACGATGCCGATGAAGCGGCGACGATCATGTGACACGCCATCGCAATCTCGAAGCCGCCACCAAAGGCGAAGCCTTCGACGGCAGCGATGATCGGTTTGGGTGACCGGCGGCCGATGATGCCGTACAAGCCACCTCGTTCTGTTGGTTTTCCCGAACCGTCCTTGATGTCGGTTCCGGCGCAGAAGACATTTGGCCCGCCAGTCAGAACGGCCACCCGAGCCATGTCGTCATCTTCGAAGTCGTTGAGCGCGGCGTCGATGGCGATTGTCATCTCGCCATTGATCGCATTCCGCTTTGCTTCGCGATCGAGTGTGATGACGACGATCTGATCGTGGCGTTCGACGTTGACTGGCATGAGGTTCCTCAGCAGGTGTTAGCGATCGAGATCGGGGTGGAGTCGGGCTTCTTCTCGTTCTCGCACCTCGGGTGGCATCTCACGCGATCGGCGGTTGGGGATACTGAACGCCAAGTCCAGGCTCTCGGCCGCAGCGAGCAGCTCGCCGGTTTCGGTGGCGTAGGCCCAGGCGATGTCTCGAGTGATCTTGTTGCCGACTTCCACGACCGCCCCGAAGCTCTGAATGCGCGTGCCAATCGCGACCGGTCGACAAATCCGCATCGCCGTCTCCATGCTGGCGAAGGCGACTCGATCGCCGTCGGCCGTGTCGACGATCCAGCTCGACTCGCCTCCTGGGCGCTCACCACTCCAGATCAGGTTGTTGGTGAGCCACGGCGGTACAACGTCTGCGCCATGGCTGTCTTCGGTCGTGAGTTCGCGCTCAAGACGCATTTCGAGACAGCGCTCGCGCAGCTCGTCGAGCGACGGCGCGGTCGCAGCTAAGTCGCGGTTGGGATCGAGCGAGCGAGGTCGCCCGTAGTCGGGAAGTTCGATGCCGGGGGTCTCGAGTGGCGCATGTTCGAGCTCGTGAATGAAGGTGGCGGCCAAATCGTTGTTCTCGGTGTTGCGAAGCTCGTGGAAGAAGCGAAGGTTGGCGCGCTCTCCACCCAACACGGCACTACGGACTTCGAGCTGGTTGCCCTCCATCTGCTCGTGGTGGTGCCGGGTGTAGGTCTGGATGAGATCAAACTCGCCCAGGTCCAAGTGTTGCGCCATCGTCTGCGTGCCAGCGACAGCGCGTTCACCGTAATAACGCACGTTCATGTGTCCGAGTTCGTCGATCTGGTCGTGGGTCACGACACCGGTGTGCGACACGATGTAATCGAAGGGGGTGGTGAAGTTCGAAGCCGTCATGTGCCAATCAGGGTGGCAGTCGAAGGGCAAGGTTCCAAAACGAGTTGTGAGGATGCGAGCCGATTGACAGGAGCAGGTGACCGGGTAGTGTCGAACCCTGGCCTGGGCGGGTCATTGCAAAAACGAATGAAAGGTCTTTCACACATGCGCAAACTTCTCGTTGTCGTCGCGTCATTTCTGTCGATTGCTGTTCTGGCACCTTCGGCAAGCGCCATTACTCGAGGTGGCGAACTCGATGGAGAGGATCACCCCTACGTCGGTTTGTCTGTCGCCTGGGACGGTGACACGGCGCTGGGCCGCTGTACCGGATCGCTCATCTCACCAACCGTGTTTGTTACTGCTGGCCACTGCACGTACGGGGCCGACCGAATTGAGATCTGGTTCGCGACCGATGTCGATGCTGGCATCCCCGACAACGGCTATCCGTTCACTGGTGAGGCGACGGGTACGCCCTATACCCACCCGCTGTACATCGACTCGGCCTTCTTTCTCTACGACCTCGGTGTGGTGGTGCTGGACGAACCAGTCGTCATGCCGCGCTATGCAGTGCTTCCAGAAGCCGGCGTCGTCGATGCGTTGCCGAACGGTCGCAAGAACTCCCAAGTCACCGCAGTGGGATACGGCCTCCAGGACATCATCTCGAACCCGCAGAACACCATCAAGATCCAAGCTGACCGGGTGCGCTACCGAGCTGATCTCATGATCGTGAACCGCAACGGCGTCGCCGGTATCGGGTCCATCGAGGGGTCGAACTCGATGACCGTGAGTGGCGATGCCAAGCACGGCGGTACGTGCTTCGGTGATAGCGGCGGGCCGATGCTGATCAACGGTGACGTGCTCGTCGCGGTGAACAGCTTTGGCCTCAATGGCAACTGTGCTGGTATCGGCGGTGTGTTTCGAATCGACCGGGATCTCGAACTGGACTGGATCAACGGCTTCCTCGCCGACTGATAGCGAGCTGAGCAGTCGCAATGGGAACGGTCCGCTGAACTGAACGTCAGCGGACCGTCTCTCATTGGTTCGATGGCCCAAAGAGTCGTCGGCCGCTGGGGCTCGTGCGCCGACGCCCGGCTGAAGCGCCTCGTTGGTCAGCGTCGGGTTAGTCGGCCTCAGGGTCCTGCTGTTCCGCGTTTGTGAAGTCACGCCATGAGTCAGCGACGTTGCCACCGACGGGAAAGCCGCCGCCGTCGCGAAGCATCTTGGCGGTGTGCATCAGATTCCACGTCATGATCGTGGTGTTCTTGTTGGTGAAATCGCTGTCGTAGCCAGCCGGAGTGTCGGAACCTTCAACGACATCGCCGTAGCTCGGACCAGGCCCCACTTCGCCAAGCCAACCGCAGTCGGCCTGAGGTGGAACGACATAGCCAATGTGTGACATGGCGTAGAGCACTTCCATCGAGCAAGCCTTGACGCCGTCTTCGTTCCCGGTCACAACGCAACCGCCGGTTTTGCCGTAGTACAGGTATTGCCCATGCTCGTTCCGGTCGCCGCTGTTGGCGTACATCCGCTCGATC
>CALLGK010000338.1 GCA_938009905.1 uncultured Acidimicrobiales bacterium
CCGAAGCGATACGCCACGATCGAGAACATGGTGGCGGTTCGAGCCCCGGAACGCGACCTGTTCCTCACCCAGGTGCTCGAAGACGTTCGTAGCCGGTTGTCTGAGCTTCACATCGAAGCCGAAGTGACGGGCCGCGAGAAGCACCTCTATTCGATCTACGAAAAGATGGTGGTCAAGGGCCGCGAGTTCGACGAGATTCACGATCTCGTTGGCATTCGTGTCGTGGTGGACTCGGTGCGCGACTGTTACGCCGCGCTTGGTTCAATCCACGCCACATGGAAGCCGGTGCAGGGCCGCTTCAAGGACTACGTGGCCATGCCGAAGTTCAACCTCTACCAGTCGTTGCACACGACGGTGGTCGGCCCGCAGGGCAAGCCCATCGAGGTGCAGATCCGCACTCGTGAGATGCACGAACGGGCCGAGTTCGGCGTCGCTGCGCACTTTCTCTACAAGGAACTCGGCGTCGACCCAGACAAGGCCGGCGCCGACATCGATCTGCCGTGGCTCACCCGGATCATCGACTGGGATCAAGAGACCAGCGACCCCGGCTTCTTCATGGCCAACCTGAAGCTCGACCTCGACGAGGAAGAGGTCTTTGTCTTCACGCCACAGGGCGATGTGGTCACGCTGTCAACCGGAGCGACACCGGTCGACTTCGCCTACACCATCCATACCGACGTTGGGCATAAGACGGTTGGGGCCAAGGTCGATGGCCGTCTGGTTGCCCTCTCGGAGCCGCTCGTATCTGGCTCAACGGTCGAGATTCTTACCTCGAAGTCTGATGGTGCGGGCCCCTCAAGTGATTGGCTCACCTTTGTTCGGTCGCCGCGAGCAGCCAGCAAGATCAAGCAGTGGTTCTCTCGAGAACGCCGCGAAGATGCCATCTCGTCCGGAGAGGACGAGCTGCGCAAGGCGATGCGCCGGGCCGGTCTGCCAGTGCAGAAGATCGCAGCCGGCAAGATTCTCGACACGATCGCCGAGAAGCTCAACTACAACGACGTTGAGTCGCTCCACGCCGCCATTGGCGAACACCACATGTCTGGCGAGTCGGTCGCCGCTCGGGTCGCAAAGGAGCTCGAGGGGGCATCTGGTCGCACCGAAGAGTCGCTGCCCGTCACCGCTCGCAGACGTCGCCGCCGTTCTGGTGCCGTCGGTGTGCACGTCGAGGGTCTCGACGATGTGCTCATCCGCCTCAGCCGGTGCTGCACGCCCGTGCCCGGCGACCAGATCATCGGATTCGTGACACGGGGCAGGGGAGTGTCGGTGCACCGCACCGACTGCGCCAACGGCATCTCGCTCGCCGCCAATCAGAACGATCGCCTCATCGACGTCGAGTGGGACGGCGAAGTCAGCAACGCCGACTTCGTCGCCTCTGTCGAAGTGCAGGCCTATGACCGGTCTCGGCTTCTCTCCGATGTGTCCAATGTGTTCTCAGAACATCACGTCAACATCGTGGGTTCAACCACGGTGACTGGTGACGACCGAATCGCTCGTCTGACGTTCGACTTCGAGATTGCTGACCCCTCGCACTTGGGCGCACTACTCGGCTCGCTCAACAAGGTGGACGGCGTCTACGACGCCTACCGAATCCTCCCCGGCAAAAACGGACGGTGAGCCACCACCGCCGCCCCGCCACAACGTGCGTGCACGAGACCGTGCCGGGACGGCTGGCTGCACGCAAGTTCGGTCGTTTCGCCAACGTGCGTGCACGACACCGCCGCTGGACGGTTGGGTGCACGCAAGTTCTAAGCCGCCAACGTGCGTGCACGAGACCGCCGCTGGACGGCTGGCTGCACGCAAGTTCGGTTGGCTGAGTCTCGTGCATCGTGAGCTGCGTGTTTGACGGTCAGTAAATGTTCGGGCCGAATGCGTCGATGAAACTCCATGCGACGAGCTGCGAGTCTGGTTGCGGTCTTCTCCCTGCTGGCCGTTAGCTGCAGTGACGATCGCGCCGAAGTTGTCGACGAGCCGCTCACGCAGAACCAAGAAGTGCTTCGCGATGCCTATGAATCGGCCGTCGTGGTTGAGTCGTTCGATGAGTACTTCGCTGCCGCTGAGGCATTTGATCGAGGCGAGATCGCCTGGCCGAGAGCCACTGTCGACGAGTTCAGCGACGTGTTTCCGGACGAGCGAGATCTGCCGGAATGGTCAGCGACTCGTCTCGATGTCGCCAGCCCGGTAAGGACTGAAGACGGAGTTCATCACGACTATTTCTGCCCTGCTGGAGCTGATGCTGCCGAGTTCGATGAGTGGCTCATCGCAACACGGTCCTATCGACAGTCAACGCAAGAGCAGGCCGTCACCGTCCGAGCGGGTGACCTGTGCAACGCAGATGAGGCGATCGCAGTCATGGCTCGGGTCGAAGCCGGTGACGACGATGTGCCGGGCTTCGCTGTGTCTGTCGACGTCATCGTCATCGATGTGGACGTTCCACTCGCTGACTCGGTGAGTGGATTCCAACAGACGTTCGGCGAGGGGAGCGACGCGCTCACTCGCGTCGTCCTCATCGGTCGTGTCGATAGGACGGTGTTCCACGTCTCGACGGCCGGCGCAGGCGAGGTCGAACAGGCGGCAGCGGCGGAGAACTTCGCCGAGATTGTCGCTGGCCGGATTCGCGCTGCCGGATAGCAACCCGCTCGCTGGCCAACAAGCTGGCGCCGGATACGACGTAACCGAGAAATGGTCACGACCCAGGGCGGTCGGGCCCCTATCCTCAGTGACCTCATGGCACGCCCAAGCTTCCAAGCCACTCCCGGCACCCGCGACCTCTTCGCTCCAGATACAGATCGTTGGCGGGTGCTCACTGGGATCTTCGCCGACGAAGCCTCTCGGGCTGGTTTCGGGCAAGTCGTCACACCCATGTTTGAAGACATTGGGGTGTTCACCCGGCTTGGCGAGGCCTCAGATGTCGTCTCGAAAGAGCTCTACGACTTCGAAGACAAAGGTGGTCGCCGCCTAGCGCTGCGCCCCGAGCTCACGGCGTCTGTCTGCCGTGCCTTTGCGCAGAACCGTCAGTTGCTGCCCTGGAAGAGTTGGTATGCCGGTGCTGCGTTTCGCCAGGAAAAGTCTCAGAGGGGCCGCTTCCGCCAGTTCGACCAGGTCGGAGCCGAGGTCATCGGCAGCCACGACCCAGATCTCGACGTTGAACTCATTGCTCTCGCCGTTCGCTTCTACGAACAGCTTGGTCTCGTAGTTGGAGCCGAAGGTCCGACGGGCCTCACGCTGTTGATCAACAGCCTTGGTGACAAGGCCGACCGGCCGGCGTACCTGTCCGCGCTCACCGACTACTTCAACGCCTCGCTGGATCAACTTTCTGAACAATCCCAGCAGACGCTGGCGGTGAACCCGTTGCGAGTGCTCGACTCAAAGCGACCTCAGGACGCCGAGCTTGTAGCGGCCGCCCCCGTCCTTGCTGACTTCATCAGCGCCGAGGCCACGGCAGCCTTCGAACGCGTGCAGCAAGGCCTCGATGCCCTCGGCATCACCTACACGGTCGACCCCCGCTTGGTGCGCGGGCTCGACTACTACACCAGAACCACCTTCGAGTTCGCGGCCAACTCGCTCGAGTCTGCGCAAAACGCCGTTGGCGGCGGCGGCCGCTACGACGGCCTCGTCGCCGACCTTGGTGGACCTGATGAACCCGGCGTCGGCTTTGCCCTCGGCATAGACCGAACGCTGATCGCCTGTGACGAAGCTGGCGTGTTCGCCACACCAGAGGTGAACGTCGACGTGTGGGTGGTGTGCACCACCGGCGGACTCGAAGCAGTCGGGATTGCCGACGAGCTCCGCCAGGCCGGCTATTCGGTTGATCGCTCGTTCGACAACCGCTCGATGAAGGCCCAGATGAAAGCCGCCAACCGCAGCGGAGCTGCGATCGCCGTGATCGTGGGGGACGGCGAGGCCGCAGCAGGTACCGTCAGCGTTCGCCCAATGCGGGCACCAAGCGGCGACACAACCGGCGGCCCTGCTGAGGCAGGCCAAGATGCCGGAACGAAGCAACGCGAGATCTCCCGACCGGATCTGGTCGGAACAATCAAGGAGTTACTCCAGCCATGATGCGTACTCACCGATGTGGCGAGCTGCGAGCCGAAAATGTAGGCGAAACCGTCACCCTGACCGGCTGGGTCAATCGCCGTCGCGAGCACGGCGAGCATCTCGCCTTTGTCGATATTCGAGATCACACCGGCATCACCCAGTGCGTGGTCGACAACGAGGTCGATGTTCGTTCTGAGTACGTCATCAAGGTGACCGGCGTGGTCACCGCTCGCATCGAGGGAACCGTCAACGACGATCTGCCCACTGGTGCCATCGAGCTGCAGGACTGCGCAGTCGAGATTCTGTCAATCGCCGAGCCGCCTCCGTTCCCCATGGACGAGCGAGCCGACCAGGTCGACGAGCTTGTTCGCCTGCGTCATCGCTACGTCGACCTTCGTCGCGAGCGGATGCAGCGCAACATGCGGGTGCGTTCCACGATCAACGCTGCGATTCGTTCGGCGATGATCGGCCAGGAGTTTGTCGAGGTCGAAACCCCGATGCTCATGCCGTCGACTCCAGAGGGCGCCCGCGAGTTTCTGGTGCCGTCGCGCCAGAAGCCCGGCAACTTCTACGCACTCCCTCAGTCACCTCAGCTCTACAAACAGCTGTTGATGGTTGGTGGCCTCGACCGCTACTTCCAAATTGCTCGCTGCTTGCGAGACGAAGACTTGCGAGCCGATCGTCAGTACGAATTCATGCAGCTCGACATGGAGATGAGCTTCTGCGACGTCGACGACGTGCTGTCGGCGGTTGAAGTCGGCGTGCTTGATGCCGCCGAGGCCGTGACCGGCACCCGTCCAGATGCAGTCGAGCGAATGACCTGGCACGATGCCATGGAACGCTTTGGGATCGACAAGCCCGACCTTCGCTTTGGCATGGAGCTCATCGAGCTCACGCCGATCTTTGCCGACACCGGCTTCAAGGCATTTTCAACTGCCGAGTCGATCAAGGCCATCAAGGTCGACCAGGGCGCAGACGAATACGGCCGCAACAAGCTCGACGGACTCACTGACGAGGCGAAGAGCTTCGGCGCCAAAGGCATGGTGTGGCTCAAGGTGCGCGACGCAGAAGGCGGCGGTCTCGAGTTCGAGTCGCCCGTTGCGAAGTTCCTCAACGAGACGGAAACCGCAGCCATCATCGAGACGACCGCAGCAGTCGCTGGTGATCTCGTGCTGGTCATCGCCGATGAGTGGATGACGACCTGTGAGGTGTTGGGCGAACTGCGCAATCGCATCGGACGCCCACCCGTGTGGGAAGGCCCCTACAAGTATCTGTGGGTCACCGACTTCCCGTTGTTCGTTGGCGTCGACGCGGCAACCGGTACGCCCAAGCCAGGCCACCACGCCTTCTGCCAGCCGCACCCAGACGACCTCGACAAGCTCGAGAGCGACCCAATGAGCGTGCGAGCGCAGGCCTACGACCTCGTGCTCAACGGTTGGGAGCTTGGTTCTGGCTCAATTCGAATTCACGACCCTCAGCTGCAGAAGCGGGTCTTCGAACTGCTCGGTATCGACGATGAGGAAGCCAGCAAGCGATTCGGCTTCTTCCTCGAGCCGTTCAAGTACGGAGCGCCGCCCCACGGCGGCTTCGCCTACGGCATCGATCGCCTCACAGCGATTCTTGCCGGCGAAGAGAACATCCGCGAGATCATCGCGTTCCCGAAGCCGCAATCTGGCCTTGACCCGATGACGAACGCCCCAACCGAAGTCGATGCCACCGTGCTCGAAGAAGTTGGCATTCGGGTTCTGCCACCAAGCGTGTGAGCAACTAGGTACGTCCCCTGGCGCTCCAGCGGGAGCGCACGAGCGCTGACCGGCGTTCTTTGGTGCCGCGTTCTATGGTGTGCCGAGTTCGGAGGGGAGAACCTATGCGGCGATTCATAGCTGTCTGGACGTGTGCGTTGCTGCTGGCCACAGCGTGCAGTTCTGACGGGGGCGAACCAGCGGCGAACCTTGATCCTGGTTCTGGCGAGCTGGTCGACAATGTCGATCCAATCGAGACCGGCTCCGATGAGCCTGGCCCAGACGTTGATGAAGACGCCTCCCCGACGTTCGACGGTGACGAGGGTTTGGTCACGACGGCCCTCAACGACCTTCCCGTGCTGGACACAGTTGACAACTTTCAGATCTACGTCGCCGATTTCCAGGGCGCAGCTGATCTTCTTGGTGTCGGGTCGCTTCCGCACGAGGAGCGCATCAGCGCCATCGGCATCCCGGGCCCCGTGAGCGAAGGCAGGCTCGGCTTCATCTTCACCGTTCCGGAAACGTTGCGCGACGCCTACTCGCGGCCCGAGGACTTGGATGAGCAGATCGGGTTTTCTTTCGACGACATCTTGCGAATGTCCGAAGTCGTCGCACCTCCGGAGCGAGCGGTTGTGATCACGGGACCCCAAGCATGGGGAGGCGCGGCAGAACCGCATGTCGGCGACTTGCTCACCATCGGCCAAGCCGAAGACTTTGTGGTCGACATCGACAACCGTGGCCCACTCGACAACCTGGGTCGATCGGTCCGACTGGCGGAGCGAGATGGCAAGCTCGGCGCCTCTCTCTCAACGCCGATCCTTCAGACCTGGGCCGACGGGACAGGGCAGCGATACTCCAACGACGGTCGTGTCGCCCCGCTTGCAGCAGCGCTAGATGAGCAGGGCGTCGTGTCTGCAGCCATCCTCGTGAGTGACTTCACGGCCATACCTTTTGATCTCTCGGAGGAGGGGTTCGCAGAGTTCGACTCCCTTCCCTTCATCACCGAGCGCTTTGTGGCGGTTGGAATCGGTGGCACGATCCGCGACGGCAAAGCTATCGAGGTCGTCGCCTACCGGTTTCTCACCGATGAAACGGCCGAAGCCGCGATGCCTTCTGTGGAGTTCGCCTGGACGCAGGCCGAGTCGTTGTCAGACGGACTCCCGATCTCGGACGTCGCCGTCCTCACCTCGATCGAACGAGATGGGCCAGTTGTGACGGTCATTACGGGCGTCCCAGAAGGACGCGTCGGCCGAGCGCTCAATATGTTCTTCACGCAAGAGGTCGCGTTCGGCCATCGCTGAGCCAGTTGTTGTCCAACTCGGAGTAGCAAGCGGAACTAGCGAGTTGGGCGGTCGCCGCTCACGGTGACTCGACGCAACACCCGACGGTGCGGGAAGTAGTCGCTTGCGGCATAGTGCTGGGCGGCACGGTTGTCCCAGAAGGCCATCGAGCCCTCGGTCCAACGGAAGCGGCAGTGGTATTCAGGACGGGTGTGTTGCTGCAGCAGTGTGGCGACGAGCTTGCGGCTTGCCTTCGGTTCGAGCGCTTCGCCGGTCGCCGGATCGTGCAGCGAGTCGTGACGCAGGAAACTTCCGTGAATGTACAGAGCCTCGATGCCGGTTTCTGGATGCGTCCGCACGAGGGGATGCGATACGCCAAAAGGAATCCGTTCCTTGAACTGTTCAACGATCTCGTCCGGCTCACCGTGGACAAACACCCGGTAGTCGTTCACCCCGTGAAGCTGATCGATCTGTTCGCGCACCGCTGACGGCAGACCGGCCAAGGCGGCGTAGCTGTCGGCAAACAACGTGTCGCCTCCCGTCGGAGGAACCACCACGCATTGTGCAATCGATCCGAGCGAAGGCTGTTCCATCCACGTGACGTCGGTGTGCCAACCGTTCTCGAGCCCGGGGCTCTTGGGTCCGTGATTGATTTCGAGGATGAATGGGTTTGCGCCCGGTCGGCCAAAGGGAAAGGCGTCGAGCTGTCCGAACCGTCGACCAAAAGTCACCTGCTGGTCTTCGGTGAGATGCTGGTCGCGAAAGAAGATCACCTTGCGCTCGAGCAACGCGTCACGAATGAACGCGATCAGGGCATCGCTGAGGTCGTCGGCGAGTCGGACGCCGTGGATGACCGTGCCGATTGTTTGGGCCAGGTGTTCAAACGAAAGCCCGTGGGCCTCGGCCCTCGCCTCGAGCGCTTCTGACACGTGACGCTCACCCATGCGTTGCCACTCGTCGCGCACACCGGCGGCGACCCGATGGTTGGCAGGAAGCAGATCATCAAGCGATGGGTCCTCGTTCTGCGATGCACGTCGCGTGGTTCGCAACGTCGTCAGCCCGGCCGCGAGCTCGATCGCGGCCTTGTTGTAGTCGGAGAGGTCAGCCACCACGTCGGTCATCACCAAAACCTAGGCGGAACTACTTGTATTGACCGAACGGGGAACCGATGCGGACGTGGCTACGTCTCAAGCTTGTGAACGCAACCGATAGGAACCGACATGCGACGTGCTCTCTTCTCTCTAGCTGCAATGGCTCTCGCTCTCGGTGCGTGCGTCAACGACTCGGCAGACCTTGTCGACAGCAACACCGTTGATGTTGCGGCGGATGGCGGCGACCTTTCGGGTGATGACAGCCCAGCAATGTCGGCGGGCGCTGACGTGGTCACCATTGAACCGCTCCTTGTGGTTGACCAAACGCAAGGGTGGGTGCCTCGATCACAGCTCTGGTTGGGTGCCGATCGACAGGAAGAACTCCTGACGTTCGCCCAATGGCTCGACACTGAGGCCGATCTCGGCGTGATCAGAGATGCTGATCCAGAGCAGGTCTTCTGGGTAACCGGAAGCTACTTCTGCAGCGATGGTGGGCGAGTTCTTGATATCGGACAGGACGTTCTCGCAACTCGGCTGACCGACCCGGTCGACTGCGCTCAGCCCGATCCGCACACGTCGATCTTTCAGGTAGAGCGCAGCGCCGTGTCACCGACGTTTGACGTCGTGGCGTTTCCTGACTTTGGTGAGCCATCCACGGTCACCTCAGTTGTCGACTGGGTCGCAGATGAGACCGAAACGATGACACCTTCACTTGTCGTGCCTCATGCAGATACACGCGTTTCCGAGATCCGCACGCAACTCTTCGTCGGGGAAGATGACATCGCCGAGCTGCGTGCACTTGTCCTTGAACTCAACCCCGCAGCCGACGTTTCGTTGCTCGACAACGCTGATCCAGAGCAGTCGCTGTTCGTCGCCGGTGGGTACTACTGCGACGACGGAACCCGACGACTTGACGTCTCTCAGCATGTACTCGTGACGTACTTTGAGCAGGGTGTCTTGTGTGAATCGGCTCGCCCGACGGTCACGATCTTCGAAGTAAGCAGATCGGCAGTGAACCCAACGTTCCGCTTGTTCGAGGCTGGGGATTGGCAGCCGAAGGGCGATGGCCAGCTTGTCGCTCTCACGAAGGACTGGCAGGTCACCGATTAGGAGCCGTCACA
This sequence comes from uncultured Acidimicrobiales bacterium, assembly GCA_938009905.1. GTDB lineage: Bacteria > Actinomycetota > Acidimicrobiia > Acidimicrobiales > SZUA-35 > CALEWY01. The sequence continues at coordinate 9,270 of CALLGK010000338.1, forward strand.
TCGGACGTACTGAAGATTCCGAGTACAGCCGCCGATTGTCAACGCATGACCTTGGATGCTCAGCAGGAGCGCGCCGGAGAGGAACCGATGCCGATGCGTCGGTTACCTCCAGCCGACCTGTCGTCCCTCGAGCGTCCACGCGACCCCAACGCAGTGCCCCAATGGGCCCGCACTATGGCCACCGTGGTGTCGGTGGTTCAGGGCATCCCGTTGGTCGTGATGATGCTGTCGCTCTTTGCGATTGGAGTAGGGGCCAACTCGTTTCTGACGGCCGCCGTCGCCATCAGCTTCTTCATCATCCCGACCTGCCTCACTGTGGCCCAGTGTGTGGCCGCTCTGCGGTCTGGTCGTCGTCGGTTGCTGGTTGTATCTGGATTGTTAGCGGGCCTCGACAGCCTTGCGGTGGTCGGTAACCTCGATCGCCTTGGGTCTGGCCTGTTTGCCCTCGTGATGCTCACCGCCGCGGCACAGATCATCGTTTTCGTCGGTGTGTTGCTGAGCCGGTAGCGGGTCGGCGTCGAGCACGTTGATCCACAAACACACGAATCGCCATCGGGCGATCGGTGAGGTCATCTGACAAACTGCGCCGATGACGATCGAAACCTTGGCGTCCGGATACGGGCTGATCGAGGGACCCTGCGTTGACGACGCCGACAATCTCTTCTTCAGTGACGTGCCAAACGGGGGAGTTTGGCGCCGAGCTCCCGATGGCGAGATCAGCGTGGCCATCCCGAAGCGGCGAGGTGTCGGCGGCATCGTTCTTCACGCCGATGGCGGACTTGTGGTGAGTGGCCGCAACATCTGCCATGTGCTCGATGGCGAGACCCGGGTCATCTTCGCCCCGGACGCGCCGGGGCTCAACGACATCACGACCGATGCGGATGGCGCTGTCTACTGCGGCACGATTCGATCGGACCCATTCGCCCACGAGGGCCCGCGTGAGCTGGGGGAGTGCTACCGCATCGACCCTGACGGAACGGTCGAACAGCTTTACGCCGAGGTGTCGCTGACGAACGGCATCGCCTTTTCGCCAGATGGATCCCAGATGTATCACTCCGACTCTGTCAACCATCACGTGATCACCCACGACATCATCGACGGCAAGGTGACAAATCGGCGCGGGCTTGCACCCGGCAAGCCATTCGATCCAGACGGCCTCGTCGTTGATGAGGTCGGCACGATCTGGGTCGCCGACTATGGCGAGGGATGCGTTCGAGGAATCTCACCGACCGACGGTGCGGAGCTCTCGCGCATCGACGTGCCGGCAAACGCCGTTACGAGCGTGTGCTTTGGCGGAGCTGACCGGCGTGACATGTACATCGTCACGGCGGACAACACCGAAGACGAAAGCAGAGGCGGCACGATCTTCCGAACGCGCGTCGACGTGCCAGGGCTCCCCGTCGCGCTGGCCAGGGTCTGAGCCGCTACTTCGACAGCTTCGAGCGTCGCTTCTCGAGCGGTGACGAATCGCCACCAACCCACATGTCGACCGCAACGGCGGACGGGAGCTCGTCACCGTCAGCGGGCTCGCCATCGGCCTCGCTCGACTGGCCATCTGGCCCGACGTTCGTCCGGATCATCAAGGACAACACGTCGATCGGGCCACCCGTGTCGGTGGTGCCTCGCTTGGCAACAGCTTCAGCATCGGTGAGTGAATAGATCTCGTAGCCGAGCCGTTCGAGCTCGTCAGCAAGCATGACCCCGACCGTCTCTGGCGGTGCGGTCATGGTGACGAGGGTGACCGCCGTGTCGGCGATGTCTGGGTCGATGCCGTCGACCGGAAGAAGATCGCAGGGCAGGCGAATGCCCGACAGTAAGTCGGCCAGTGTCTTTGGCGCGTCGTCGGCGACCAGTGCCTTCGACGTGATGTCGATGGCCGGTTCGCTGGTAGTTGGGCTCGACGTGTCAGTTGAGACGTCGTCGTCGTGCGCTGCTGTAGCAGTGTCCGTGTCAGTGTCGCTGCCGGGGTCAGTGTCGCTGCCGGGGTCAGCGTCGGTGTCGGTGTCGCGAGAGACCGTGTCTTCGACGGATGCGGCCTTCTTTGCTCGCTCTGGCTCTGAACGAGGAGCCAGCAGCGATGTCATCGCGAGAAGGCCAGATGATGGTTCCGGCTCGTTCGGCTCGTCTGGCGTCTGGTCGAGATCGGACGGCGAGGTGTCGGCCGCTACGAGCTCGCTCACCGAGGTGGCATCACCGGAGGCAGATTTGCTTGGTACCGACACGATTGGCGGCGCGGACGGCGGTGCGTCAGCTGAAAGTGGCGACACCTTCGGCGACGATGTCGTTGATGAAGGCGTTTCCGCTGACGCGGCTGAACGCGTTGTCGCTGATGAAGGGCTCGCAGAGGAGATTGTCGGTGCGTCGCTCGCCGATGCCATTGCCGGAAGCGGATCGCCGTTGAGGATGGCGGACCGCTGTCGTCGGTTGTGCTGCAAGCGCTTGGCGACGTACACCGCGAGCGCGATGGCCGAGCAGGCAATCCAAATCCACAGTGCCCAGACAACGACATCCATGCATCAATGGTAGATCGGGTCACATCCCCGTGGGGCCATAGCGCATCTGACCAATACCCTCAACGCTGTGGGTGATGACCTGTTTGCGGCGGCTGCGAAGTCTCGGCTTGAGTCGCGAGCGCCGTTGGCCGCTCGTTTGCGACCACGATCGCTCAACGATGTTGTTGGGCAAGCACATCTGCTTGGTCCCAAGGGATCGCTGCGGCGCCTCGTCGAGACTGACCGACTGAGTTCGGCAATTCTCTGGGGTCCGGCCGGTACCGGCAAGACAACGCTCTCGCGGCTTGTCGCCGAAGCGTCGTCAAAGCGCTTCGTGCAACTCTCCGCGGTCAACGCATCGGTGAAAGACGTCCGCGCCGTCATTGCCGAAGCTGAGGAACGGCTCGGAGCCCAAGGACAGGGCACGATTCTGTTTCTCGACGAGGTGCACCGGTTCAACAAGTCGCAGCAGGATGCGCTGCTACCCGCAGTCGAGTCAGGCGTGCTCACGCTCATAGGCGCCACCACCGAGAATCCGTTCTTCGAAGTGAACGCGCCGCTGCGCAGCCGCTCGACGCTCTTCAGGCTCGAGATGCTCGAAGCGGACGATCTGGCCACACTCATCGAGCGCGGCCTCGAGGTCGAAGAGGCGACCGCGAGCACCGAGGCCATCGAGTATCTCGCTAATCGAGCCGCCGGTGACGGTCGCCAGGCACTCACCACGCTCGAGGTGGCCGTTGCCCTCGCCGCGGCCGAGGCCCAAGACACCGGCGCTGCGGGGCCAACGTATGTTGAGCTCAGCCATGCGGAAGCCGCCACCGATCTCAAATCGCTCCGCTACGGCAGAGACGAGCACTACGACATCATCAGTGCGTTCATCAAGAGCATCCGTGGATCAGATCCCGATGCGGGGATCTACTGGCTGGCCCGCATGCTGGCCGCCGGTGAAGACGCTCGTTTCATTGCACGTCGCCTCGTGATCCTCGCGTCAGAAGACGTTGGCATGGCCGACCCGATGAGTTTGCTGGTGGCGAACGCCGCAGCCCACGCCGTGGAATTCGTCGGTTTGCCTGAGGCCAGACTCAACCTGGCCCAAGCTGTCGTCCATCTTGCAACCGCGCCGAAATCGAACGCCGCCTACCTCGCCATCAACGAGGCGATGGCCGATGTGCAGGACCTGCCAGCCGGCGAAGTGCCGATGCATCTGCGTGATGGCAGCTACAAGGGCGCCGCCTCGCTGGGGCACGGGAAGGGCTACGACTATCCTCACAATCACCCCGACGGCTACGTCGTCCAGCAGTATCGGCCCGCCGATGTCGCTGAACGGCGCTACTACCGGCCGACAAACCGGGGATACGAGGCAGCGTTTGCTCCCTCAGATGACCAGTCCGACAGCAGAGGCCAACAAGCATGACCGTCGCCGAATTCGCCGCCATCATCGTTGCGATTGCTGTTGTGGTTGCCGCTGTCTTTCTCGTCACGGCGGTCAACAACCTCAACAACACCCTGGCCAAGCTCGAAGAGACGGCGCACACACTTCGAGATGAAGGTGTCGGTGCCTTCCGTGACCTTCGCCAGCTTGTTGCCGACGCTGATGCTGAGCTCGACAAAGTCGACCTCGTACTCGACAGGGCCGACCAAGCCACCACGGCTATCTCGGAGACCAGTCGACGTACCCACGAGGCCGTGCAAGATCCTGTGATCAGAACCCTGGCCGTCGCGTCTGGCACCGGGAAGGTTGCTCGCACCTGGCTCGGACGCAAGCGCAAAGGAAAATCCGACGGCGCCGCTCCCGACTTGGTTGATCTCACCAGAAACGGCGACTCGATCCAGTGATCGGCTGGCTCATCCGCCGCTTTCGGTGGGTCATCCTCGGTTGGATTGCGCGCACCCTCGCCCGCGTCGGCCTCAAGACGAAGCTGGACCGTTCGATCGACACGGCCACGGCCGAACTCGAGAACCGCCTGCCGGCTCCCGTTGTGAAGGCGGCCGAGAAGTTACCTGGCGATCTCGTCCGTTCTGGTGGCGCCGCCATCGTGGCCACGCAGCGATCGAAGGACGCCGCCAGCCAAGTTCGTCGATTTGCCGGCACCACCAAGCGATCAACCCAACGAGTCACAACCGCTCGTCGCGATCTACGTGACCGCGTGGCATCCGCGGCCAACGAAGTGCGCTACGAATCGGAATCGGCGCGTCGCCGACTCAAGAGCGACGTGCTGCGGGAAACCGAGGGCGAAGCGGCAGCACTCGATGCGCTGCTCGACCTGCGCGAAAGCGACGAAGATGTGCCGTTGCCCGAGGTGCCGCCAGCCGTCCGTCGAGGCCGCCGCCGATTCCGGCCAGCGCTTCCAGAGGCCCCGGTGAATCGAGTGCAACGCACGTATCGTCGACCGACCAAACCTTGGGATCGCTAGTGCTTCACCTGATGACGTTCAGCTGATCGTGCTGATGTCTGGCAACACGGCCGTCTCGAACAACGTGTCACCCAGGCCAAGGTGCACCATGTCGACGCCGACGTCTGCCAGTTCCTGAAGCTTGGCCGCCACAGAGTCAGGGCTCCCGATGAGCCGAGTTGCATACCCTTCGTTTGAGTCGAGCATCGTGAGTGCGTCGTCGCTTTTGGCCCACATGCCCTCCGCTCCAGACACCCGCTTACGCCGATCAGCCACAACTTCTGGATCGACCCGGTCGATCATCGACTGCACGACGTCCCAGGCTTCTGCATCGGTCGGCCGACAGAGCGGAATGCCGTAGACGGCGAACTTCACCGACCGGCCAGCCAGTGCGGCACGCTGACGTACGTCGTTCACGATGCCTTCGATCTTGTCGACCGGGCCTCCGTTCAAGAACATCCAATCTGAGTGGCTGGCGGCCATTTTCCGGGCAGCGTCGGACTGGCCACCCTGAAAGACGGTGAGCTCACGTGACCACGGCGCAGGGTCAATGATGAGTCCCTCAACCTGATAGAACTCGCCGTCGTAGTCGACCGCTTCACCAGTCCAGGCCGCCCGTAGCACGTCGACGAACTCCTGGGAGCGGTCATAGCGACGGTCGTGGCCCGGCTGGTCGACGCCGAACATGGCGAACTCTTCGAGGTGCCACCCGCTGGTGACGTTGATCGACCACCGGCCTTGCGTGAGTCGATCGATCGTGGCACCCCACTTCGCCGTTGGCGCTGGCAGAAAGAATCCGGGATGAACTGCGGTGATCAAGCCGATTCGTTCCGTTCGAGCGGCATACCAGGCGGTCATCGCCATGCAGTCGTACGAACTGGCCTCGATGTCGCGTCCGGTGCCCCACCAGCGCTGGGCCACGAGGAGCTGGTCGATGCCGAGGGCCTCAATGCGAGCCACCGGATCACCCAGCCTGGCCGCGAGTTCACCCCCTGCAATCTGGCCAAGGTCGGCCCGTGCGCGTGTGGTCTGGCCACGATCATCTGATGGGGGTGGCCGCTTGGCGAGATCGGGACCGCGGCGCGCGGTCGGCGCCCACGTGCAGGTCAGCATTGCGATCTCTGGCAAGGCATGGGATCGAACCTAGTTGTGATGGCGCCGCCGACCCAGTTCAAATCCCTCTCCTCGGCCAACACCCACCGGTATCCTTCTCGACACCATGTCGTCCCAAGACCAGCCTTCAACGAATATCGACGCCAAAGAACTGCGCCGTCTCTTCATCGAGTTCTTCACCGAGCGTGACCACCGCGAGATTCCGTCGGCGAGCTTGATTCCTCACGACCAGACCCTGCTGTTCGTCAACTCCGGCATGGTGCCGTTTAAGCCGTATTTCGTAGGCGAGGAAAAGCCCCAGCACCCACGGGCCGTCACGGTGCAGAAGTGCGTCCGGGCCGGTGGCAAGCACAACGATCTCGATGAAGTCGGACGCACGCAGCGTCACCTCACATTCTTCGAGATGATGGGCAACTTCAGCTTCGGCGACTACTTCAAGAAGCAGGCCATTCCACAGGCATGGGAGTTCTTCACCGAGGTGCTGGGTCTTGATCCCGATCGCCTGTGGGTCACGGTCCATCTCAGCGACGATGAAGCCGAAGACATCTGGGCCAACGATGTCGGCGTCCCTCGCGAGCGCATTCAACGGCTCGACGAAGACAACTGGTGGCGCATGGCCGACACCGGTCCGAACGGGCCGTGTTCTGAGATCTTCTGGGACAAGGGCGAGAAGTACGGGCCAGAAGGTGGCCCCGAAAACCCCGAGGCCGAAGATCGCTACGTCGAAATCTGGAACCTCGTGTTCATGCAGTTCGAGACAGACGAGTCTGGCGAATCAAAGCCGTTGCCGAAGCCCTCAATCGACACCGGCGCTGGCCTCGAGCGAATCCTCTCGGTGCTGCAAGAGAAAGACTCGGTTTTCGAGATTGACGAGATGGCTCGCTTGGTCGAGGTGGCCAGTGGCGTCACCGGCTACAAGCTCGGGGCAGACGACAACTCCGATCTCGCGCTCCGGGTATTGGCCGAACACGCCCGCACGATGACCTTCCTTATCTCCGACGGCGTCTTCCCATCCAATGAAGACCGGGGTTACGTACTGCGTCGCATCATGCGTCGGGCCGTTCGCTTCGCCTACTTGCTCGGCGTCACCGATCTTGTCACTCCGTCACTGGTTGACGCCGTCGTCGACATCATGGGCGACGACTACCCACAGCTCGTGTCCAGCCATGAGCTCGTGCGTTCGGTGGTTGAGCGAGAAGAAACGCAGTTCCGGCGCACCCTCGCCAACGGCCTCAAGATTCTCGACGACCAACTCGCCGACGTGCCCGCCGGTGGCGAGCTGTCTGGCTCGGTCGCCTTCCTACTCCACGACACGTACGGCTTCCCCTATGAGGTCACAGAAGAGGTCGTGTCTGAGCGCGGCTTCACCGTCGATCGTGGCGGCTTCGAGACCGACATGGCCGAACAGCGCGAGCGAGCCAAGGCCGCTCGCAAAGATCAGTCGCAGGCCGCTGACTTCGAGCAGATCCAAGCGCTGCTGGAAAGCCACGGCGTTACCGAGTTTGTTGGCCGCGACGAGCTCACAGACGTGCCAGCCCAAATCCTGCTTGTCAGCGGGCTCGGTACAGACGACGTCAGCGTCTTCACCGACCGGTCACCGTTCTACGCCGAATCCGGCGGCCAGATTGGCGACACCGGCTACATCAAGACCGACAACGGCTTGGCTGAAGTGTTGGACACCGTCTACGCCGTGCCCGGCGTCCATCGACACCGCATCAACATCGTCGAAGGCGAGATCGGTGTTGGCGCCACGGCCTCGTGTTCGGTCGACGTCGTCCGCCGTGACGCCATCCGCCGAAATCACACGGGCACCCACATTCTTCACTGGGCCCTTCGCGAGGTCCTTGGCGATCACGTGCAGCAGCAGGGCTCGCTTGTTGCGCCGGATCGACTGCGGTTCGACTTCAGCCACTTCGAACCGCTCACGCCCGTTGAAGTGGCGCAGATCGAAGACATGGCGAACGCCGCCGTCCTCGCCAACCCTGCTTGCGCCCATGAAGAGATGACCAAAGACCAAGCGGAAGAGAAGGGCGCCATCGCCTTCTTTGGCGACAAGTATGGCGACCTTGTCCGCGTGCTTGAGGCCGGACCATCGCTCGAGTTCTGTGGGGGCACCCACGTGAAGGCCCTTGGTGACATCGGCCTGATCAAGATCGTCACCGAGGGTTCGATCGGCTCGAACATTCGCCGCGTCGAAGCCGTCACTGGCACCGGTGCTATCGATCTGCTGCGCGACGAGCAGTCCACGGTCGATCGGGCCGCGGAGCTTCTCAACTCACCGCGCGGTGATCTCACCGATGCGGTCGAAAAGCGAGTCGCTGAACTGAAGTCGTTGAAGGACGAACTCAAGTCGCTCCGTCAGCAGCTCTCGGCTGGTCGGGCTACCGAACTCGCCGACTCGGCCGTCGACGGAGTGGTTGTGGCTCGCGTCGACGACATGGAGCGCAACGACATGCGAGATTTGGCCGTTGCCCTCCGGGATAAGCCCGAGATTCGAGCTGTGGTGCTCGGCGGCGCGTCCAGCGGAGGTGGCGCGGCCCTTGTGTCTGCCGTCGCCCCCGACTCTGGCCTCGACGCCGGAGAGCTCGTGGCCGACGGGTTCGCCGCCATTGGTGGTGGCGGAAAGAAGTCAGCCGACATCACCATGGCTGGTGGCAAAGAGCCGGCCGGCATCGACAGCGCGCTCGACTCGGCTCGAACCGCAGCTGGGATCTCTTGACCGAGGTCATCAACCGGCGCGCTGTTGGAGTCGATCTTGGCTCAAAGCGCATCGGCATCGCGATCTGTGACTCTGGCGGACTCGTCGCCACGCCGCACGAAACTATCAGGCGGGTTGGTGACGAGTCGGTAGAGCACGCCCGTATTCGTGACATCGCCACAGACATCGGTGCGACCACCGTGGTCGTTGGCTATCCCATCGACCTCGATGGCGAGGTGGGCCCGGCGGCCAAGGCAGTCGAAAACGAAGTGCGCAGGTTGACAAAGCGACTCGATGGTCTAGAGGTTGCGTTGCACGACGAACGCCTCACGACGGTCACGGCCGACCGGTCGCTTCGGGCTCAGGGGCGTGGCCGCGGCCGGGCCCGTTCTGAGGTGATCGACCAGCTCGCGGCAGCAACCATTCTTCAATCGTGGCTCGACGCAACCGCCTAAACGCGAGTGTGCCTCGCCTCGGCTGCTGGAGGCTCTACGATGTCGTCGGTGGGTCTGTTCGACCAAGATGATGCTGAGACCGACGAGGTCAACGACGCGCTCGACGGTTTGTCGACCGACGACCTCGATGATCTGGACGTCCTCGACGACTTCGAGGTCGATGACGGGCTTGACCACAGCCGATCGAACGGCAGCAACGGCGTCGTGCCCGCATCTGATGTACGCAGCAACGGCTCGGTCGGCAAGAGCCTCGATGCCAGCGACCACCTTGACGACGACGAATATGCAGATCCGGACGACCTGTACTGGAACGACGATCAGTTCGTCACGATTCGGCCAGCCTGGTACCGCATCGGCCGGGGCCTCATCTTCCTGGCCCTGATTCTCTATGCCGGTCTCTTTGTGTACCGAGCCGGTCGTGGCTGGTTCGAAGCGCAGCTCGACCCTGAGGGAGAGCCAACCACTGAGGTCGTGCTCAACGTGCCAAACGGCGCAACCACGGCCGACATCGGCCGCATCCTGCAGGACAACGAGATCATTCCGAACTCAACGTTCTTCCGCTACTACGCCCAATACGAGGGTGAGGGCAACTTTCAGGCGGGCGAGTACACGTTCCAGCAGAACTCATCGGCGGGTGAAGCAATCGAGGTGCTCAACCTCGGGCCAAGGCCGCAAGAATTTGCTCGCTTCACGGTGCGAGAAGGACTCTGGATCGACGAGATCATTCCCGAGATTGCCGGCCAGCTCGACAACGTGACAGAAGCTGAGCTTCGAGCCGTGTTGGCATCCGGTCAGATCGTCCCTCGCTACCGACCGCCCGGCAACACCAGCTGGGAAGGCCTGTTCTTCCCAGACACCTACGAGGTCAACGCAGAAGACGATGCCTTCGAAGTGTTGTTGAAGATGTCTGACGAATTTTCCGAGGTGTCTGGTGAGCTGGCGTATGGCGCAGCAGACACCCAGCTTGGCTACAGCGCCTACGAAGTGCTGATCGTCGCCTCGCTGATCGAAGCTGAGACTCGTGTCGACTCTGAACGGCCGCTCGTGGCCAGCGTGATCTACAACAGACTGCGCGAGCAATGGCCGCTCGGTATTGACGCCACCTGCATCTACGGAGCTGGCGACCGCCAGGTCGAGCTGGTCCAGAGCCTGCTGCAAGACACCGAAAACCCCTACGCCTGTCGTGGGCGGGTTGGCCTACCACCAACGCCCATTAACGCCCCCGGTCGAGCATCGCTCGAAGCAGCGATCCGTCCGGCCGAATCGGCGTTCATGTACTACGTGTTGACCGACCCGGCGGGCCGTCACACGTTCGCCGAAACCGAAGAAGAGTTCATCGTCGCCAAGGCCATTTGTGCCGAGCGCGGTCTCGGCTGCGGTTAGCGACACGATGCCGATCTCCGGGTCGACGATGTTGGCTGGTGTCATTGGCGACCCGGTCAGGCACTCGATGTCTCCCACGATTCACAACGCTGCCTTCGCGGCCCTCGGTCTCGATTGGGTGTGCCTCGCTATGCCGGTTGCCGCCGGCGGGGGAGCGGCTGCAATCGAGGCCGTACGCACTCTCGGCATCGGCGGGCTCTCAGTCACAATGCCGCACAAGGATGTGGTGGCGGCGTCTGTCGATGTGCGCACGCCATCAGTCGATGCCCTCGGCGCGTGCAACTGCGTCTATTGGGATGGTGACCAGATCGCCGGCGACAACACCGATGGGCATGGCTTCGTTGCGTCGCTCGCAGCAGAAGACGTGGCGATCGCCGACAAGTCGGTTGCCGTCATCGGAGCCGGCGGCGCAGCACGAGCAATCATCGATGCCGTTGGCACAGCGGGGGCAAACCGCATCGTGGTCATCAACCGGTCGACCGAGCGAGCTGAGGTCGCGGCACAACTTGCCAACGCTGCCGCTGTTGGGTCTGCAGACGATGTTCCTGATGTTGACATCGTCGTGAACGCCACATCGGTCGGCATGGGCGCCAAATCCGACTCCACAGATCCAGACGATCTGCCTGTCGACCCCGGGATGCTCCGCTCCGGTCACGTTGTCGTCGACATTGCCTACCAGCCTCTGGTGACGCCGTTGATGACGCATGCACAAGCGCAAGGAATCCAGACGGTCGGCGGCCTCGGCATGTTGATTCACCAGGCCGCGATTGCGTTTGAGCGATGGACAGGAGCGACTGCGCCTGTCGATGTGATGACCGAGGCTGTTCGTCGACGTCTTGACTCGGCCTGACGCTTCGTCAGGAATCGTTGGTTGCGCTCTGATCCAAACGGCTCATGTTTGGTTTGCGTTGTCCGATGGGGGAGAACCCGACCAAGGACGACAGGACAATGTTGCAGGGTTCACTAGACAACTTCTCGCTGGCCGAAGTACTCGGTTTGCTCTCGAACACTTCGAAGACTGGCAAGCTCGCCCTCACCGGTGACCGAGGCCATGGCTCGCTGTGGTTTGAAGAAGGTCAGATGATCGCAGCCGAAGCCGCGAACTCGACGGCTGATTCTGAGCTGCACCTCACACTGTTTGAGCTGTTGCGATTCCAGTCCGGCACCTTCGCCTTTGAGGCCGATGGCCAGGCTCCTGCCGCCACGAAGGAACCAGCATCGGTCGACTCCATCTTGAGCGTTGCTCAGGACCGGATGACCGAGTGGGTTGATATCGAAGCTGTTGTGCCATCGGTATGGCACCGCTTGACCCCAGCAATGTCTCTCCCGACCTCAGAGGTCACAATCAACGCAGACGAGTGGGACCTTCTGATTGCCGTCGGCGAAACAAGTACGGTTGGCGCGGTGAGTGATCGCCTCGACCTCGACGAGTTCGACGGTTCAAAGCGAGTCATGGACTTGCTCGACCGTGGACTGATCGAGATTTCTGAACCTGCCGCGGTCCAAAAAGGTGATCCGCTCGCGGCGCTGACCGCGACCGACGTTCCCGAGGTTGCTTCTGCAGCTGACGTTGTCGAGGATCTCGCCCCTGCGGCAGCACCCATGGTTGAGTCGGCCCCTGTCGAGCCCGCTCCCGTCGCTGAAGCTGCCCCCACCTTCGAGCCTGCTCCTGTCGCTGAGGTAGCTCGAACGTTTGAGCCCGAGCCTGTCGCAGAAGCCGCTCCCGCCGTTGAGTCGGCGCCGATCGCCGAGCCTGCTCCCGTGTTCGAGCCCGCCCCAACGTTCGAACCAGCGGCCACCGCTGCCATGTTCGAGCCGGATGCGCTCGAAGAGGAAGTGCCAATGGAGCAAGCCGCGGCCAGTGCGGCAACCGCTCCCGCTCCCGCCCCAACGTTCGAACCAGCACCGACGTTCGAGTCGGAGCCTGTGGCAGAAGCTGCTCCCGTGTTTGAGCCCGCTCCGGTGTTCGAGTCTGCTCCGACTTTCGAGCCAGCCGCCGAGGTGCCAGCTGCGCTGCAGCCAAGCGCCGATCAGCCGACCTCAGCCGAAGAGCTCTTTGCTCTCGTGATCGATCACGACAACGCAGAAGAGTCAGCGGCAGCTCCTGCCAGTTTCGCCGAACCAACTCCGGCCAACGGACCAGACTCGGCATTCGCAGTCGACAACGGTCTGCTTTCAGGAGACGGGCGTCCTCCAATGCCTCCTCCTCCCACGCCTCCGTCTCCTTCCGAGATCGATTCGTTCTCGAGCCAGATTTCTGACTCGAGCCAGATTGACGAGGCCGCCTTTGATCCAGCAACGTTCGATCCAACCTCCCTCGTCATTGACGACGATGAGGACAGCGTCCTCATGCAGTTCCTCAAGACGGACGACTGAGCGTCGACTCGTATCACATGCTCGCCATTCTGCTGGCCCTTGTCGGCCTGTTGATCGGACCGCTCCTCGGCATCGTTGTCGATCGGGCGGTAGAGCGGGAACGCCCGGAACTGAACCATCGGTGCCGAACCTGTGGCACCAGCCTCGGTTCGACAAGCCTCATTCCGGTTCTGTCGTGGTTCGCCCGTTGCCCAACTGATCGATCTCACCGAAACCTCCGCTATCCGGCGGTCGATATTCTGACGGCTGCGTCGTTCGCGGTGGCCGGACTCCGATTCGGATGGACCTGGCAACTGGGTCCGTACCTCTTGTTGTTCGCCGTCCTCGTCGTGATGTCGGTGATCGACTACGAGACCCACTTGTTGCTGGACATTCTCACGTGGCCTTCCTTGGGGGTCGGCCTCTTCCTCGTGCTCGTGTTGAGCGGCGTGATGGGGTATGAAGAAGGCATCTGGCCCGCCTTGGTCGGGGCGATTGTCTATGGGGTCATCATGTTCTTGGCGTACCGGGCCTACCCGCCTGGCCTTGGCATGGGCGACGCCAAACTTGCGCCGACACTTGGCCTCTTTCTTGGCTGGCTGTCGACGACCCCGATGGGTGCCATCCGCTTGGTCTTCTACGCCCTCATCGTTGCCATGCTTGGTGCTGGCCTGCTCGGACTTGCCCTTCGCATGGTGAGGGTGAACGACAAAGACGCCGAGCTCCCGCTCGGTCCCGCCCTCGCGATGAGCGCTGTGCTCATGATCGTCGTGTCAGACTCGATCTTGACGGGCTTGGCGTAAGTCGGTCAGAGCCGACCGGACACATCGCTAGTCTTGGCCTGGTGCAAGGTCTGATTTCCTTCGACGTCAAGCTCCCAGACGGCCGGACGTATCCGGTGTTGGTGGGCGATGGCGCTGTTTCTGAGCTGGCGTCTGTGATGCCTGAGGGACCAAAACGGGCCGCGATCGTGACCCAACAAGAGGTCGGAGTGGAGGTCGATCCCGGCATCGAGCACCGTGTGTTCACGGTGCCACCAGGCGAAGCAGCGAAGAAGCTATCCGTTGTCGAAGATCTTGCTCGTGAGTTTGCTCGTTGGGGTATGACCCGCCACGACGTGGTGGTTGCTGTCGGCGGTGGCGTGGTGACCGACCTCGGCGGCTTCGTCGCTGCGAGCTACCACCGAGGCATCAAGGTCGTCCACGTCGCAACGACCTTGCTCGGCCAGATCGATGCGGCGATCGGTGGCAAGTGCGGTGTCAATCTGCCGGAAGGCAAGAACCTCGTTGGCGCCTTTTGGCAGCCGAGCGCTGTCGTGTGCGACACGGCAACGCTCACGACGCTGCCCCCTGAAGACTTCCGCAGTGGCATGGGCGAACTGGCCAAGTACCACTTCTTGGGTGGCGGCCAGCTCGATGCGCTGCCGCTCCCTGAGCGAGTTGCTGCGTGCGTCAAGATCAAGGCCGACGTCGTTGCCGCAGACGAACGCGAGGGCGGACACCGAGCCATCTTGAACTACGGCCACACGCTCGGTCACGCGCTCGAAACCCTCACCGCTGAGCAGGCAGGCGACTACGGCGGCATTCGCCACGGAGAAGGCGTGGCCATCGGATTGATCTACGCAGCAGAGGTAGCTCACGCACTCGGCCGTATTGACGCTGCGAGAGTTGACGAGCACCGCCGAGTCGTCTCGGCCTACGACCTCGACATGCACGTACCCGCTCATCTGGCGACCGCAGATCTCGTCGGCTTGTTCAGGCGCGACAAGAAGGCAGTCGACGGCATCACATTTGTGCTTGATGGGCCGAACGGAGTTGAGACCGTGATGGTCGAAGACGAAGCCCTGCTCGCCGATTGCATTGAGAGGATGCGATGACGAATCGAATTCTGCTGCTCTCCGGCCCCAACTTGAACTTGCTCGGCTCTCGAGAGCCCGAGGTCTACGGAACGGCCACGCTCGACGATCACGTCGGCCTCGCTCGCGACACCGCGACGGCCCGAGGCTTTGAGCTCGATCATCAACAATCGAATCACGAAGGTGAGCTTGTCGACGCCATTCACGGGGCCCGCTCAACGCACGCCGCCATCGTGATCAATCCCGGTGCGTTCACGCACTACTCGTGGGCGATCCACGACGCACTGGCCGCATTCGACGGTGTCGTCGTCGAGCTGCACATCTCCAACCCAAACAGCAGAGAACCGTGGCGGCACGTATCGGTCGTTGCCCCCGTCGCTACGGGCTCGATCGTCGGATTCGGTGGGGCTGGCTACCGCCTTGCCATCGAGGCTGCGATCGACAGCGTCAGCGCAACCCAGTGAGCGTTCGCTAATGCAGTTGCCAGCGATGGACAGGGTCGGCCGGCTTCACGCCTTGCGAGAACGGCTGATCAATGACGGCCGGCAATCTGATGCTGACGCAGATCAGGCTGATGGCGACGTCCCCGGTGCTGAGGCACTGTGGGTGACTGCATCTGTCGATGTCCGCTGGCTCACCGGATTCACCGGCTCGAACGGCCGCCTGCTGGTCGCCGACGACCACGTCACGCTGTTTACCGATGGTCGCTACGGCGAACAGTCTGAACGAGAGCTCGCGGCTGCCGGGCTCAGCGATCTCGTCGATGTGCACCTCGGCGTCGCTGACGTCGGCGATCAATTGACCGCCCGGCTCGGGTCCGCCCGTCTCGGCTTCGATGACAGCTTGAGTGTTCGAGACCATCGACAACTCTCTGAATGGTTGGCAGACGAAGACATGCCAGACGCGCAGCTTGTACCTACCAGCGCCGTTGTCGCAGAGCTTCGACAGCTCAAAGACCCGGGCGAGCGGGCCCGGCTCGAGAAGGCAGCGTCCATTGCCGACGAAGCTCTTGCTTCGATGGTTGGTCGACTTCAACCGGGTGTCACCGAGCGGGCCTTTCAGCTCGACCTCGACAGAGCGATGCTCGACCACGGGGCAGATGCCCTGAGTTTCGACTCGATCGTGGCGAGCGGTCCGAACTCTGCGCTGCCACATGCTCGCCCAGGCAATAGAGCCTTTGTGGAAGGCGATCTTGTGGTGATCGACTTTGGTGCCAGCGTCGACGGTTACGGCAGCGACATGACCAGAACCTTCTGTATCGGCGAGCCAACAGACGAGCAGCAATCGCTCTATGCCGCCGTGGCCGGAGCACAGGCTGCCGGCGTCGCGGCGGTCGCTGATGGTGTGGCCGAACGAGAGATTGACAGCGTGTGCCGGGCCCATTTGGCCGACCACGAGGTGCACGACCACAACCTTGCCGAGCAGTTCATCCACGGCACCGGTCACGGCATCGGCCTCGAGATCCACGAGCAACCCATCCTGTCGACCCGGTCGGTGGGTATCCTCCGAGCCGGCTTGATCATCACGGTTGAGCCAGGCGCGTACATTCCCGGTTTCGGGGGCGTACGAGTCGAGGACTCCGTTGTTGTCACGACAGACGGGGCAGAACCGATCACCCATGCCCCGAAGGGCCTGGTTCCCACAAGCGGAGGCGGCTGATGGCCAGCACGACGACCAACGACCTGAAAAACGGCATGACCCTCGACATCGACAGCGATCTCGTCCAGGTCATGGAGTTCCAGCACGTGAAGCCCGGCAAGGGCGGCGCCTTCGTTCGCACCACGCTGCGTAACTGGCGGACCGGCTCGGTTGTCGACCGCACCTTCCGCGCTGGTGAAAAGGTCAATCGAGCCTTCATCGAGAAGAACGATTGGCAGTACCTCTACCGCGACGGTGACGACTTCGTCTGCATGGACAACGAGACCTTCGAGCAGTCGAACGTCACGGCCGAGGCCATGTCTCACGCCAAGGACTACATCATCGAAGGTTCGTCCGTCACCCTGCTCAAGTACGGCGACGAGGTCATCGGTACCGAACTTCCCGCTTCCGTTGAGCTCGAGATCGCCGAGACCGAGCCCGGTGTTCAGGGCGACCGTGTCTCAGGCGCACGCAAACCGGCAACACTCGAGACCGGTCTGGTCATTCAGGTGCCGCTGTTCGTCGAGCCAGGCTCACGAGTCAAGGTCGACACTCGCAGCGGCGAATACATGACCCGGGCGTGAGTAACCGAGGCCAATCAGAACGAGATGAGGGGCGAGTAGGCAGCAGGCGTGAAGCCCGTGAGCGGGCCGTTGAGCTTGGCTACGAAGCCCACACCCGAGACTTCACCGTCGACGAGATCCTTGCGACGTTGCCCCTCGAGCCTGAACCATATGCGGTTGTGTTGCTGCGAGCAGCAGAAGTGGAGCGGACGCGAGCCGACGAGCTCATCCGCGAGACAGCCACCGGCTGGACCCTTGAACGCATGGCGGCAATGGACGTCCTCGTGATGCGCCTTGCCATCGGGGAGATGCTCACCACCGACGTGCCGACTGGTGTGATCCTGGCCGAGGCGGTCGACTTGGCGTCGCGCTACTCGACAGACGAATCGGGTCGCTTCGTCAACGGTGTGCTCTCCGCGATCGCCAAGAAGGTTCGCACCTAACCCCGAACTACCCGGCGCCGAGAGCGTGTGCGCCGAGAGTGGGGTCTATGGTGCGACCCATGCGTGAGAACAAGATGATGAAGACGTGGTCGGATGGCGGTTCGAGCCTTGGCTTGTGGATGAGCACAACCGAGTCGTGGACGGCTGAGCTGGCTGGCGGCACCCTCACCGACGAGCTCGGCATCGACTACATCAACATCGACATGCAGCACGGTCTGTCTGACTACCGAGAGCTGTTCACGATGCTGCAGGTCACCTCAGACTCCAACGCAACGGTCACCGTGCGAGTGCCGTGGAACGACCCGGGCATCATTGGCCGAGTACTCGACGCCGGAGCGATGGGCGTGATCGTGCCCATGGTCAACACGCCAGAACAGGCCCGCCAAGTGGTCTCGTCGTGTCACTTCGCTCCGCTGGGGACTCGCAGCCACGGACCTGTACGAGCGAAGGCTGTCTACGGCGACGACTACGTCCCGAACGCCAACGCAAACGTGGCGTGCATCCCAATGATCGAAACCGCCGAGGCCGTCGCGAACCTCGACGAGATCCTGGCCGTCGGCGGCATGGATGCCGTCTACGTTGGCCCGGCCGATCTCTCACTCACGCTTGGACTTGAGCCTGCGTCGGATCATCCAGATGACAAATCGTTCAACGACGCACTGGCCACCATCGTCGAAAAGACGGCAGCAGCCGGTGTTGTCGCTGGCATTCACAGCACCGAGAATCTTGTTCAAAAGCGACTCGACCAAGGCTTCCGCATGGTCACCGTCACCAGCGACATTGGTGCATTCACTACCGGCCTGAAGCGGGCGTTCACGATCGCTCGCGGCGGCGCTGGCGATCAGGACGACGCCAGCATGTACTGAGAGCTCGCGGCATGAGTGTTGCGATCCGCGAGATAGCCATCGGCGACGAGCTGATGGTGGCCGAGATGCTTGACGCGCTGAAGCCAGGTTGGACCGACCAACTTGCTCCCGGAGCCAGCGGACCACGAGCGTTCGTGGCGACGCCTGGCGGCTTCATGTTCTGCGCGTACGTCGATCAGGACCCGGCCGGATTCGCATGGGGCACAACGATGCGTTCGCCCAACGGCCGCCTCACCACCTACCTGCACGAACTTGAGGTGCATGCGCAGCATCGGCGGCAGAGCATCGGTTCGATGTTGCTCGAAGCGTCGATCGCCCGTGCTCGTCGTGAAGGCCATCAGAAGTTCTGGTTGTCAACGGCGCAAGACAATCGTGAGGCCAACGCGTTGTACACAAGCCTTGGTGGCCAGAGCACGCCTGCGGGCGACCAGAATTTCTGGTGGGATCTCGGTTGAGCCGCCACTAGTCTCAGTGGCGGAGTTGTCATGCTGGCCCGAACGGGTCAGTCCGTGAAACCGGTCCCGTGAGGCCGGTACGGAAGCAGGAGATTCAGCTTGGCCGAGCGCGAACGTCGTCGTACGCCCCCGTATGGGGGCGTTTTTGTTGCCAGGACCACGATTCTTGACCGAGATGCCGTGGCCAGAGCGATCCGCCGGATGGCTCACGAGATCATTGAACGCAACGAGGGACTCGACGACGTGGTGGTCGTCGGACTGCAAACTGGCGGTGTGCCGTTTGCTGAGAGCCTGGCCGTTGCTCTTGACGAGATCGAACATGTCGACGTGCCTGTCGGCAAGCTCGATGTGGCCTTCTACCGAGACGACATCAGCCTTCGTCCGGTCTTGCCAGAAGCCTCAACCGATGTGCCGTTCGACATCAGCCGCAAGACGGTGGTGCTCGTGGACGATGTGCTCTTCACCGGACGCACGATTCGAGCGGCGCTCGATGCGCTCGTGGCCCAGGGACGCCCTCGGGCCGTGCAGCTCGCCGTGATGATCGATCGTGGCCATCGCGAGCTGCCGATCAGGCCTGACTACATCGGGAAGAACTTGCCGACCCGGCGCGACGAGGTTGTGAATGCAACGGTCGACAGCGTCGACCTCGGGGTGATGGAGCGATGAGGGGCGCAGAGCGCAGGGAACGCGGAGCGATGAGGGGCGCAGAGCGCAGAGGGGCGGAGCGATGAGGCATCTTGTTTCCATCGACAATCTCTCGGCCGATGACCTGCACGGTCTGCTCGACCTGGCTGCCTCGTTTGCTGATGTGCAGGCCCGAGAAGTTCGCAAAGTACCAGCCCTTCGGGGCAAGACCATCGTGATGGCCTTCTTCGAAGACTCAACCCGCACCCGCACGAGCTTTGACCTTGCTGCTCGGCGGCTGTCAGCCGATGTCATCAACTTCTCGGCCGGCTCGTCGTCGCTGAAGAAAGGCGAATCGCTGCGAGACACGATCGAGACGATCGATGCGATGGCAGTCGATGCCATCGTGGTCCGACACGGCAGCTCCGGTGTTCCGCTCACCAT
>CALLGK010000339.1 GCA_938009905.1 uncultured Acidimicrobiales bacterium
GTGACCCTCCTGGCCGAGATCAAGCGCAGACGACCAGACGCACACATCGGCCACTTCTCGAAGCAGCCGGAACCGTGGATGACCCCGGCCATGTATGAGCATGTTGTGGTGGGGATGGCCGAGTTCTCGGTGGCTGACATCGTCCACGTGCACGCCGAAGCCGTAACCGAGGCGATCATCGAGCGGCTGCACGGGCTCGGCAAACTGGTGCAAGCCAACGACGCGCCAGGCCCGCAGAGTGCGGTGAGAGCGATTGAGCTCGGAGCCGACTTCGTTTCGGCTAACGACGTCGGCGGCGTTGTCGCTGCCCTGGCCTAAGACTCGCTGTCGCCCATCGCAGCGCCAAGTTGTTGCCCACCCACGCGAGTTGTCGAGGCCACACCTTCGGCTGCCCCCAGCCGGTCAGCGTCTGTCTTGTTCTGCGAGAGCTTCTTTTTGCCCTCAATGCGGCTGACGTTGAGTTGCACGCCGACGATGGCGTTGAGTTGCTTGGCGACGAAGTCAGCGGGTGCGTCGCTCACCTGCCAGGGAGTGCCTGATAGATCGTCTGCTTCGTTCTCGTCTGTGAGCTGGCTGACAAGATCGAGCTTCCATGCCGTGTCGTCGTGGATTTCGACCGTTCCGTGCAGGTGAATGAGCTCGTAATTCCAGGTAGGGACCACCTTTGCGGTCTCAGCCTTCGATGGGTACCAGCGAGGCGAGATGTAGCCGTCAACGCCCGGCACGATCAGCAGCGCCTCGGCTTCATCAATGGTGCTCCAGTGTTGGTTGGCTCGAGCGAAGTGGGCACGCACGGTTGTGACGTCGTCATCAACGACGAACGGGAGGGCCGTCGACTGCAGGCCCTCGCCGTTGGTGACGAGATGACCGAAACGAATCGATCGCAACGCAGCGACGACGTTGTCGGCTGGCATGGAGTTGAAGGCCGGCGTGTACATGGGGTGAACCTATCGAGCGGCGAAATCCGCTGTGGTGCATGCGGGCCAATGGCTACGGTGCGGCGATGTCGTCGACTCGATCGGTTCCCAGGCTGGCGTGGGCTGACCTTCCGGCTGCCGTCGGCGATGCGTTCGCTCAGCTGCTCGGCGCTCCCGTTGTTGAGGCCCAATCACAAGAAGAAGGATTCTCGCCAGGCATGGCGGCTCGCTGTCGACTGGCCGACGATCGCGTCGTGTTCCTCAAGGCAACGTCGAGCTCCATCAACGTGCACTCTCGAGAGATGATGGTGCACGAAGGCGTCGTCTCAGACGTGCTGCCGGCCGGTGATGCATTCCCTGAGCTTCTCGGCTCGGTCAATGTCGATGAGTGGTTCGGACTGGCGTTTGCCGA
The DNA here is from genome assembly GCA_938009905.1 of uncultured Acidimicrobiales bacterium. Lineage (GTDB taxonomy): Bacteria > Actinomycetota > Acidimicrobiia > Acidimicrobiales > SZUA-35 > CALEWY01. Next base: position 1,330 of record CALLGK010000339.1, read on the forward strand.
CATCGACGGCCGCGTGCCAGCCACACCATGGGCCAACGCCGACCTCGATCTTGTGCTCACGGCCGTCGATGACTTGGCTGTCCCCCCGAATCAGCGCGTGCCGCCGCTCACGGAGGTGCTAGCCACGGCGTTCGAGGGCTGGGCGAGCCTCGCCGATGCGGGTGCCGACCTGACCGACGTCGAGCCGTGGCTTGATGTCTCGATGATCAGGCACCTTGCGGATCGAACCTCGGCTTGGTCAACTCACTGTGCGCCCGAGGCGATCGTGCATGCCGACATTCGCGCCGACAACGTGTTGATCGAGCCGGACGGTTCAGTGCGGGTCGTCGATTGGGCCAACGCTGGGCTCGGCCCGGCCTGGCTCGACGTTGTCTTCATGATCCCGTCGATCTCGATGCAGGACGGTCCGCGGCCAGAGGAACTGTGGCAGCGATCCAAGCACAGCACGTCGGTTGCCGCTGATGCCCTGGACTGTTTCGTGATTGCGCTTGCCGGCTACTTCACGGCCTTTGCTCGTCGACCGCCGGTGGCCGAGATTCCGATGCTTCGTGACTTCCAAGAAGCGCAGGCGGTCTGGGCCAGAGACTGGGTGAAGACCAGGCTCAATCTCTAGGTGGTTGGCACGCCAGCCACGCACCGCAGCAGCAGCTCGGCGAGCATCGCCATCGATGCGGCGTCCACCGTGTTCATCCCTTCGGCAAACCCAAGCTCGCTGCCATCGCGATGCACCTTTGGCAGTCCGATCCGCATCGTGGCCACACCTCGATTGCGGATGATGTTGGCGTCAGTTGAACCGCTGAGACCCCTCGGCGTCTTGTGCGCCGTGCCTTCCATTGCTTCCCACGCGTCACGGCCCAGCTGGCAGATCCAGTGGTCTGGCTCAGTGAACGATCCCGGGATGTCGAGCGTGAGTTCCGCCGTCGCCTCGAGCTGTGGGTCGTCGGAGCGGAGGTGGGCCAGCGCAGCTTCGATGCGCGCGTGCGCGTCACTGCCTGACTCGCCGGGCAAGGTGCGCTGATCGACTCTGAGTTGTACGACCTCGGGGGTGAACGCAGCCATGCGATTCCACCCGCCAACGATTGACGAAACCACCGACTGGGGCTCGAGGGTCTCGGTCGTTCGGTCGTGTGGCTGGGCGAACCGCTCTTCGAGGGCGAGCACGATTCGAGCGGCGTCAGCGATCGCGTTGCGATAGGGCAACCGATGGCGAGCGCCAACATAGGTGTGGGTTCCTCGCACGGTGATGTCGGTCCAGGCGAGGCCAACTTCTTCGTGCTGCACGAACCAGCCAGACTTGGCCACGATGGCTGCATCTGGGAAGCAGCCTTCTGCGGCGAAGACGTCGAGGAGTTTGTCGACGCCGATGCCATGCCCCGTTGCGGGGCGATCATCATGATCGAGCGGGTTGGTCGGCATGCCGCCAGCGCCGAACGCCACGAGCACGTTGCACCGAAGTTCGTTCTGGTTGGCGGCGAGCACGGCAGAAACTTCCAGAATCGCGGCGGCATGGCCTTTCGGATTTTGGGCGCCGAGCCCGACAACGAGCGACCCGTCTTCTGACACGACCGCTTCCGGAAGGAGGTGGCCGGTGATCTCAGCCGCGGCCTGGGGTACATCGTCTACGGGGTTGCCCGTTGTGACGGTGTCGATGGGGGAATACAGCAGCACGGTTGGTGCCTGCGCCGAGTCGCCGCTGGCGTTGGCGGGGATGTGGGCCCACGCGCTTGCCGCTCGGTCATCAATCTCGGCCAGTCGACCTTCCAGCCCAATCGAGTCCAAGATCTCCACGATGGCGACGGCGCATTCTCGCTCGTAGCCGGTGGGGGCCGCGACGTCGACGATCTGGGCGCAGTGCCTCACGAGACGCTCGCGATCGATCGTCCGAATCAGCCGGTCGTTGAGGTCGGTCATGAGAGGCCTCCCAGCGTTCTGCTCAGGCCAGACGCTGCCAGCAGCACCAGCGGCTCGATGCCGTCGCGGTCGAAGTCTTCGATCGGTCCGGTGGCTGAGATGGCGCCGATGAGGGCGTCGCCAAACGAGTAGATCGGTGCGGCAAGCGACCGAAGCCCTTCGCTTACCTCGCTCACTTCTTCTGCGAAGCCCCGGTCGGCCACGGTGTCGAGTTGCTTGCGGAGATCGTCCGTGTCACGAATCGAATGCTGCGTGAGGGGCTCGAGCGGCTCACGTAACACCCGCGCCGCGTGCAGGGGTTCGCCAAAGGCGAGGATGCACTTGCCGGTCGCTGTGCAATGAAGCGGCAGGCGGGCCGCAACAGACGACGGCACTTCGCTCGATCGAGCGCCGACAAGACGTTCGACGTAGATCACTTCGACGCCGTCGAGCACCGCAAGGTGCACGGTTTGATTGGTCGCTCGCGACAGGTCCTCAAGAAAGGGAAGTGCAGCATCGCGCAGATGGCGACGCCCCGGCACTCGACTGCCGAGTTCGAACATCTTGGCGCCGAGGCGGTAGCCGTCGCCCGCTCGTTCCACGAACCCCACGGCGTGCAGCTCTTTTGCTGTGCGATGCACCGTGGTTTTCGCAAGCCCCGTTCGTCGACTCAGCTCGGACACGCCAGCCACGCCGGCGTCGGCCAGGGTCTCGAGCACCAGCGCCACCTTGCCAACGACGGTGCCGTCGGATCCTGGCGCTGGTCGAGTGGTCCCCACCCGGCGAACAGTAATTCCCATGCCCTCGGCTGACGAACCAATGTTCCGATGAGCGGAACACCAGAGTTGAGCGCACGATGGAGGCGGAGGAAGATGGAGGAACCAAGATGTGCCGGAACCAGGGGGTCCAAGCATGAGTGGTCCAGTTCTCGACAAGTCGCAGTGGGGCAGCGAGCAGGCGTTCGACGCCATGCTGACCGACGTTCGAGCCCGGCGAACGGAGTTCGAAGAACAGCACTACGTCAGCAAGGACATCATCGAGCAGTTCCGCGAGCTGGGCATCTATCGAGCCTTCGTGCCCAAAGAGTTTGGGGGCGACGAGAAGAGCCCGACCGAATTCCTGCTGGCTATCGAAGAGATTGCCGCAGCTGATGGTTCGGCGGGTTGGGTCGCCAGTTTCGGTATGTGCGAGGCCTACTTCGCTGGTCTTCCCCTCGAGACCATTCACGAGACCTGGCAAGATCCGAACGCGGTGTTTGCCGGTGCAATGTTCCCGCTGCAGCCGGCAACGATGGTTGACGGCAAGTACATCGTGAACGGCCGCTGGAAGTGGGCCAGCGGATGTATGGGCGCAGATCGCATCGGCGTTGGCATCCAGCTTGAAGGGGCGCTGCCTCGTATGGCCGTGCTGCCTGCGAGCCAAGTGACGATTCATACCGACTCGTGGGACACCCACGGCATGACCGGCACCGGCAGCTTCGACGTAAGCGTCGACAACGTTGCCGTCGACCCAGAGTGGACCTTTGTGCGGGGCGGAGAGAAGAGCCTCCACACGCCCTTCTTCCGCTATCCAACCATCACGATTGCGGCCCAGGTGCTTGCGGTGTGTTCCATCGGTGTGGCCCGCACGGCCATCGAACTCATCAAAGGGCTCGACGAAGCTGGCCATCGTTCTCGCACGGGAGCGCCCAGCATGGGCGATCGCGAGTACTCACAGATCACGATGGCGAAGGCCGAGGCAACCTTGCGGGCTGCTCGGCTCTTCTTCTACGACTCGATCGACGTGGCGTGGCAGCAACTGCTGGCCGGAGAAGAACTGACGACAGAAGCGCGCAACATGATGCGTCTGTCGTGCACGCACGTCACGCGTGAGTGCGCCGAGGCAACCCGGATGGCGTACGAGATCGGCGGCATGGAGTCGGCCGAGAACCACGGCCACCTCTCACGCTGTTGGCGCGACGTGCATCTGCCCACCCAGCACGCCTTTATGGGAGAGCAGACCTACAAGAACGCCGGTGCCGTGCTGTTTGGTCGTGAACCAGACAAGGGCTACATCTGATGGCAGCAGTAAAGAAGGCAGCCAAGTACTCCGAGGGGCGCACTACCTGGGAGTCGTGGCCGCTCTACGACAGCGCGGCCGACGGATTACGCAACTACTGGTACCCCGTGCAGTGGTCATCGCAGGTCAAGAACAAGCCAACCGGCGTTCGTGTCTGTGCCGAAAACGTCGTGCTCCAACGCGACGCAGATGGCGTGGTTCATGCGCTCCATGACCGCTGCCCACACCGAGGCGTGCCGCTCTCCCTCGGAACCGAAGAGTTCCCCAGCACCATCAGCTGTGCCTACCACGGTTGGACCTTCAACCTCGACGACGGTGAGCTGGTGGCTGTCATCACAGACGGCCCCGATTCGCCCATGTGTGGCAAAGTCGCCGTCGAGACCTATCCGTGCGAAGAAGCCGTTGGTCTGGTGTGGGTGTTCGTGGGCGACCGTGAACCTCATCCGCTGAGCGAACAACTGCCAGAAGAGCTCGTTGATCCGCCCGAGTACGCCGTTGGGGGCCGCATCGAAGATCGCGACGGCGACTGGCGCCTCTACGCCGAAAACGGATTCGACGAGGGCCACGCCAAGTATCTGCACCGAACTAGCTGGTGGCGCGTCTTCAAGATGATGCCAACGTGGAACAAGATCCACGTGCACCGAGAAGGTCGCTGGATTTTCCGCATCGAAGACGAGCGTTACTGGGAAGCCGACTTTCCTGGCCTCGGCCGCTGGACCAACGAGCGCTGGTGGAAGATCAAGCCCAAGCAAACACAGGGCAAGATGCTCGGCAACACGGGCGGCTCGAAGAAGAACGATCCATACATCGCAGGGCAGGACTATCCCGGATTTGTGTCGCTCTCGGTTCCCGGTGTCCTGCGCGTGGCCTACCCGCAGTTCATTCACTACGAGTTCTACGTGCCCATCGAGGAAGGCCGCACGAAGTACGTCGGCGTCATGGTGCAGTTCAAGACCGGCCTGGCCAAGGCTGGCTTCTACGCCAAGTACCTGGGCGGCATCCGCTGGCTCTTCCACGGCAACTTCTCGAGCCAAGACCACTGGATGGTCGAAAACACCGATGCGCCCCCAGAGCGCCTGTACCGGCCAGACATCTCGTTGATCGAGTGGCGGCGACTGGTGGAAGGTGGCAATCCGTTTGGGTCGGACGCCGACCCTGAGATTGCCCAGAGCAACGGGTCTGCGCCAGCTCCGGACACCAACGGGGCAACTGCCGTGACACTCGAGGCAGGCACCCATGCCGAGTGAGGCTCGCCAGATCTTCAGCGTTCCCGAGATTCAGCCCGAGCCCGAGGGCCGGCTCGTTGATGCCGCAGGTTTGTCGTACAACGTGATCGAGATGGGGGAGGGCGTTCCCACGATCTTCCTGCATGGCGGTGGCCCGGGGTGCACGGCGTGGACCGACTTCGGACCCGTGGCTCCCATGTTTGCCGCCGACCGCAAGTGCTACCTCGTCGACCTACTGCAATACGGCAAGTCCGAAAAGTGCCTCATCTCTGGCCCAATGTTCGACTTTCACGCCCGCACCATCAACGACTTGATGGAGTCGCTCGGCGTTGAGAAAGCTGACATCGTCTGCAACAGCTGGGGTGGCACGATCGCCCTCAACCTGGCTGCCAACTTTCCCGATCGGTGCCGTTCGCTCGTGATCACCGGCTCGATGCCGGTGTTCTATGGCCCGCTCGCACCTCTTCCCGAAGGCGGTCGACGAGGACGTCATGCCCGCGATCGCTACTTCGGTGGCGAGGGGCCAACGTGGGAAAAGATGAAAGACCTCATGCACGAGCTTGAGTTCTACGACCGTCATGCGATCCCCGATGCCACGGTTACCGCTCGGTTCGAGAACTCAATCAACCCAGAAGAGATGGAGCTCGCAGCCCGGTCAGACAGCCCTCGCGGTGAGTGGCAAGACATGACAGACGAGCTCAGCAAGATTCGCTGCCCCGTGCTGTTCGCATGGGGCATGAACGATGCGTTTCTGACCCCCGACTACCCGCTCATGCTGGCGCGCATGATCGAACACGGTCAGCTCTACGTCATGGACAAGGCGGCACATCACCTTCAGGAAGAACGCCCGCAGCACTACTACTCGATGGTGTCGGGCTTCCTGAATCAAACCGATCGACCGGGGGTCAACTGATGAAGCTGCTTCTTGGGGCCCTCGGCTTGGCTGGGGCGACCGAAGCCGGTCGCAAGTTTTTGGTTGACCTCCTCACCAAAACGACTGGCACGTGGGTCGGCACGCCACCGGAGTCGAAGTGACACCTCGTGGCTGACATTGTCTTTGGCGTTGGCGCGTCACACACGACCCTGATGAACACGCAGTGGGACGCGGTCGATCACAAGCCAGAAGCCCACGCCTTTCGCGACGGGCTGGCCACGGCCAAACAGCACCTCACCGACGCCCGACCAGACGTGTGCGTCATTGTTGGGTCGAACCACTTTCGCGGGTTCTGGCTTGATCTGATGCCGCAGTTCACCATGGGCGTTGACGTGGTGGACGCAGTCGGCGAGCATGGCACCCCAAGGGGCCCCCTCAACACGCGAAGCGACATCGCCCAGGCGATTCACCGCGGGCTGCTCGCCGCAGATTTCGATGTGGCGATGTCGACGAACATGGCCGTCGACCACGGCATCAGCCACGCCGTCCAGTACGTCGTGCCTGACGGTGTCCCGATTGTTCCGATCGTCGTGAACGTCTTCGGGCCGCCTCTGCCAACCCTGCGCCGTTGCCTGGCCCTTGGCGATGCGCTGCGAGCATCGATCGCTGCCTTGCAGGGTGTCGATCGGGTCGCCGTGATCGGCACCGGCGGCCTATCGCACGCCATTCCGTTCCCTGATTGGCGAGATGCCGAAGGCGAGGCAGAAGAGTTCTTGGCCGAGTCGTTCCGGCACGGTCGGGGGCGTTGGGAAGACTACGAAAAGAAGCGGCGCCCACTGATCGTTGGCGCTCCGGCTCGCATCAACGACGACTTCGACCGCGCCTTCCTCGACCAACTCTCGGCCGGCTCCCTTGCCGCGTTTGCCTCGCACTACAGCGACGACGATCTGGTGACTGCAGCCGGCAACGGCGGAAATGAAGTGCGGGCCTGGCTCATCATGGCCGCGGCCCTCGGCCACCTGCCGGGGCACACCATTGCGTATGCACCCATGACTGAATGGCTCACCGGCATGGCCGTGGCCACCATCACCCCCAACCCTGGAGACACAACATGACCATCTGGACCGATCTCACCGGACTGGCCTTCTCGCTCGACTACGTCGATGCTGCCGGCGTGCCAACCAGGGCACTGGTTGCTGGCCCAGAAGACGGCTCAGACGTGATCTTCCTCCACGGCACAAGCGGGCACCTCGAAGCCTTCAGCCGCAACTTCGTGCCTCACGTCGAGGCCGGGTTCCGATGCCACGCCATCGACATGTTGGGGCATGGCTACACCGGCAAGCCCGACTACCACTACGAGATTCCTCGCTATGTCGAGCACCTCGTCAACTACATGGACGCTCAAGGCATCGACTCGGCCCACCTCGTTGGTGAATCTCTTGGTGGCTGGGTGGCCGGCTTCTTGGCGAGCGAGCAGCCCGAGCGGGTGAAGAGCCTGCAGATGGTGGCCGCCGGCGGCACAAAGGCCAACCCCGAGATCATGGAGCGCATCAAGGGCTCTACCACCAAGGCGGCGATGGAGAACGACATCTCGCTCACCCGAGATCGGCTCCACCTGCTCATGCACAATCCTGAGAAGGACGTGTCTGAGGAGCTCGTTGAGATTCGCTACGCCATCTATCACCACCCTGATTTCCAGGGGAACCTCGACAACTTGCTTTGCCTGCAAAACATGGAGATCCGTCAGCGGAACCTCATGACGAACGAACGGCTCAACTCCATCACCGTGCCGACCCTGGTGGTGTGGGGAGCCGAGAATCCGTTTGGTGACGTGCCAGAAGCCAAGAACATGCACGAGGCCATCGCCGGCTCGCAGCTCGAGATGTTCGGCGAGTGCGGCCACTGGCCTCAGCATGAACAAGCCGAGCAGTACAACCCCATCAGCACCACGTTCCTGCTCGCCAACGACTGAACGAGATCCGCCCTCGGACGGTTTTGGCTTCCCCGCCGCTGATCGCCCGCGGATAGCGTCGGGGGATGAGTGAACAGCTGACGGTGATCACGGGTGCTTCGAGCGGGATTGGAGCGGCGATGGCGGCCAGTGCCGGTGAGGCAGCGCACACCGTTGCCACGGTGAGTCGCCGGCCGGGCCCTGGCCAACATCTTGCGGCCGACTTGGCTGACCCAGCGGCATGGAGCGCGACGGCCGACTGGATCGACGGACTTGTCGCTGGCACTTCGTGGGACCGAGTCACGCTGATTCACAACGCAGGAACGCTCGATCCCATCGGCTTTGCTGGCGAGGTCGACCATGCCAGCTACCAGGCCAACGTGTTGTTGAACTCAGCCTCGGCCCAAGTGCTCGGCGATCGCTTCATCGCCGCGGTTCGGCGGGCCAACTGCGCCGCCATGCTCATGATGATCAGTTCGGGAGCTGGCAAGAACCCCTACCTGGGCTGGTCGAGCTATTGCGCAGGCAAGGCCGCCGTCGACATGTGGTGTCGTACTGTCGGCATCGAACAAGACGCTCTCGCCGACGCCGACCAGGATGCCGCGGCCGTATCGGTGGTATCGATGGCGCCCGGCGTCGTCGCGACCGATATGCAGGCAATGATCCGAGATCAAGACGAAACGGCGTTCCCAAACGTCGAACGGTTCCGCGAGATGCATGCCGGGGGAGCGCTTGGTGACCCCGCCGAGGTCGGTGCCGCCATCTTCGATCTGTCACAACAGACCTGTGATGGCTCGACGTATCGAGGAGCCACCCTCACCAACGGCGCCGTGCTCGACATTCGAGATCTGGCCTAGCGGCATAAAACCAAAGGACGGGACCCGCAACATGCAGGTCCCGACTCACGGGCTATGCGGAAGGTTCCACGGCATCGGCGGTTCGCCTCCTGCGTCGGCGAAACAAAATGAAGCGGTTACATCGAG
>CALLGK010000340.1 GCA_938009905.1 uncultured Acidimicrobiales bacterium
AAGAAGATCGCTCACCTCACCGAGGTGTACAACGCCCAGATCGCGCCCCACATCTACTGTGGACCGGTCGCCCACGCAGCTGCGGCCCACGTGGCGTTCTCGAGTCCGAGCTTTCTCATTCTCGAAACGATTCAAACGCCATTCCACGACGCTGTTCTGCAGCAATCACTGGCGTGGGAAGACGGCTACCTGGTGGCACCCGATGCGCCGGGCCTCGGGATCGAACTCAATCTCGACGCGATCAAGGCCAATCCCGCGAGCGACGGCGGCCACCTACACCTCGAGATGCATCAACAGGCCCTGAGCTCTGACAACCACCAGCTGTGAGACGACAGAGCCACACGCAAGGATCGCGCCATGCAGATCGCAAAAATCGACGTCTTCCAGGTCAGCCTTCCGTATTCCGGCGGTGTCTACCGACTGTCGGGCGAACGCGAGTACCGATCGTTCGACTCGACAATCGTGCGCATCACGAGTGACACCGGCCTCGAGGGTTGGGGCGAAAGTACGCCGTTCGGCTCGAACTACATCGCCACCCATGCACGAGGAGTCCGAGCGGGAATTGAACTTCTTGCTCCGTCTATCCTCGGCCTTGATCCGCGCCGTACCGAACGAATCAACGATGTGATGGATCGAGCGTTAGCCGGACATCAGTCGGCCAAGTCCCCACTCGACGTGGCCTGTTGGGATCTCTTCGGCAAGTCAACCGGCATGCCGGTGTACGACCTTCTTGGCGGTTCAACTCAAACACGCCTCCCAACGATCTCGTCGTTGTTCGCTGGCGACCCAGAAGACATGCGAACTCGTGTCGCTGAGCACCGAGCGCTCGGGTTCCGAGGGCATTCGATCAAAGTCGGTGCCCTCGACGACGAAGGAGGCCCATCGCTCGACGCCGCTCGCGTGACAGCCTGCCTGGCCGACCGGCAGGCTGGTGAGTTCTTCCTGGTCGACGCCAATGGTGGGATGACACCGGAAGCCGCTCTCCGATTTCTAAATCTCCTGCCGCCCAACACTGACATCGTGTTCGAACAACCGTGTGCCACCTGGCGAGAGGTGGCGTCAGTTCGATCCCGGTGTTCGGTGCCGATCATGCTCGACGAGCTCGCAGACTCTGAGTCGAGCGTCCTTCTGTCAGTTGCCAACGACATCGCCGATGGCATCGGACTGAAGATCTCAAAAGCGGGCGGGCTCACAAAATCGCGCCGCACTCGTGACATTTGCCGTGCTGGTGGCCTGACCATGAGCGTCCAGGACTCGTGGGGATCGCAGATCGCGTTCGCAGCGATCGTGCACCTTGCCCACACGGTTCCAGAGCGACTGTTGCGCTGCATTCTCGACCCACGTACGACCACGTCGGTCGTGACGGCTGCGTTCGATGCACCGGTCGTCAACGGGGGCGTTGTTGCGCCGGCTGAACCAGGGCTCGGTGTCCATCCCGACCTTGCGGTGCTTGGCGAACCCGTCGCTAGCTATGAGTAGCCAGTCCCCGCTTCTAGCTTGCCCAGACGAGGTCACCTGCGTTGGCAGAGGTCATCGACCTCCATGTGTGGCCACCGGGCTGGGGAGCGGATGACCGATGGCTTCTGCCAGGTTCGGTCCAGCAGCCAGGAGCCGAGCCAGATCGATGCCTGTGTGCAGATCACGTGATGGCTCGACGTCGTTGAGGAGGTGAACGAGATCTTCCGTCCCGAGATTGCCTCCTGCACCCTTCGCGAACGGCGAACCGCCAAGCCCGCCTAGGGCGGTGTCGAATCGGCGCACGCCCATGCCAATGGCATGCCAGGCGTTCACCAGGGCGGTTCCCCTTGTGTTGTGAAGGTGAAGGCCGACCTCGGGCCCGGTGCCCTCGATGACCTTCTCGATTCGCTCTGGGGTTGCCATACCGGTCGTGTCGGCAAGCGTGAAGGTTTGCACGCCAGCTGCGGCGAGACGCTCGATCAACGCGGGAGTCGCAGCGGTTGGCTCGTCACCGGTATACGGCGACCCGAAGACGCACGAAAGCACAGCGTCTACAGGACGATCGCCTGCAACGTCGATGATGTCACCGATAGCAGCGACCGATTCGTCGACGGTCCTGTTGATGTTCTTTTCGTTGTAGACCGGACAGGCCGAGATGGTCACGGTGATTGCATCCATGCCTGCCTCAACGGCGAACTCGGCGCCCCGCTTGTTTGGTACGAGTCCCCAGTAGGTCACGTCGGCGCGCCGATCGATGCGCTGCATGACGACTGCGGGGTCGGCCATCTGCGGCACGGCCTTGGGCGATACGAACGAGACGGCCTCGATGTGCGCCAGACCGGCAGCAGCCAGCTGGTTGATCAACGCGACTCTCGCATCGATGGTCACCGGCTCCTCTGCTTGGAGACCGTCTCGAGGTCCGACATCTCGAATCAGCACGCTCATGCCCCGAACCTAGACAATTTCCGGGCGCTGTTGGTTCGTGGCTCGCAACCGCGTCGCCAGCAGCGCCATTGAGGCGGCGACGACAACCATGATCGCGACGGCAGGACCGAACCCCCGGCTGTCTGCGACGATGCCAACGACGACTGGCCCGGTCACACCGCCAATCTCGCCTGCCGTGAAGTAGAGCGCACTGGCACCGGCCATGTTCGCTGGTCCGACGCGGTCGTCATCCATCAGAAACAGCATGGCGATCGGAAGGGCCGCAGACCGCATCGCCCCATAGAGCAGGATGCCGATGGCCGTCGTGGCCGACCACGAGATGGCGAGCGGGATGAGACTCACGGCGAGAAGGGCGTAGATGCCGACCAACATGAGACGCCGACGTTCTGCGGTTGCCAACCTGGGCAGTGCAATACCTGCGACCAGACCAGGCACGCTGACGGCCGCAGCCCATGCGCCAGCAGCAGTCGGGGACAGGCGGTGGTCTCGAAGCACTTCGGGGAGCCAGCTGCCAATGGCGTGGTTGACGAAAAACGTCAGAATCGCCAGCACCAGAATCAGCCTGACAATGTCGATCTCAAGCAGTTTGCGGTTGTTGACTCGACCAAGCGTTGGCCGCTTCCACTCGTGAGCGTCGCCTACGGCTGCGCTCACCAGCCACCAGGCCACACCTGCGCCAATCGACCACATCGCATACGTCGCCACGACCGGTCGCCACCGGTCGTCGAAGGCAGGCATCAGCACGGCGTTTGCCGACAGCAGCGTGACCATCGAACCAACAACCGGACCGCTCACCGCAATGCCCGTTGCCACGCCACGCTCTGACGACTCGAAGCGTGTGCTCACCAACGTCGGGACACCGATCGAAACCAACGGCCCGCCCAAGCCAAAGATGCCAACGGCCGCGATGAGGGTGAACCAATCGACGGCCGCGGCTCGCAACAGACCTGAGGCTGCGATAAGGAGCGTGCCAAGCAAAAGGCCGTTGCGAAGTCCGATGCGATCGAGCACCTTGCCTGCCGGTATCGCAGCAAAGAGGTACACAAACTGCCAGGAGCCGAGGACGGCTCCCATCTGTGATCTGGTGAGGCCGAGAGCGTCGTTGATCGTCCCGACCAGCGGCGAGAGCGACGCAGCCACGAGGCCAAACCCGATGTAGAGGCTCGCTGCTACGGCGAGGAGAAGCCATCGATCGGCAGCAGATCGCACGCCGCAGTCCACCCGCTTTCACTCTGTGCGTCAACCTCAAGACCTGGCAATGGCTCGCGGTAGTGTTGCGTTCGTGAGCTACACCGTTTCTTGGACCAGCATGGCCGACGGCACACAGGCCGATTACGAGATGTTGAGCCCCGCGTTTGAAGATCACGCACGGGGCGCACTCGTACCAAACCTCGTGAGCCTGCTCGGTCTCCTCAAAGGGCCGACGCTTGGCTACCAGATCGATCGCTACGACCACTCGCTGCAATCAGCGACCCGTGCCCTGCGCAACAACGAGTCGGTCGACATGGTCGTTGGTGCGTTGTTACACGACGTTGCAGACGGCTTTGCTCCCGAGAATCACTCAGATGCGGCAGCCGCTCTGTTGGCGCCATATGTCGATGACGAAACGCACTGGGTCATCAAGCATCACGGCATCTTTCAGGGCTACTACTACTTCCACCATCTCGGTGGTGATCGAAATGCGCGCGACATGTACCGAGAATCGCCCCACTTCGACCGCTGCGTCGCCTTCTGCGACGAGTACGACCAAAACTGCTTCGACCCGGCGTACGACAACATGGCAATCGACGAGTTCATCCCAATGTTGGAAGAAGTCTTCAGCCGACCGTCCCGAGTGCCGGGCGTTGCCGGCATCGACGGCGCAGACTCATCTGAATAGGTCGCTACTCGAGGGTCGCATACGTCGTTGATCGATCGTCCGTGGATGTGCCGCGAACGGCGTCAACACACTCGGCGAGATCGGCGAGGTACGCGTCGATCACGCCTGTGTTGGTGTTGCTGACCGTGGAGTGCAGATTGTCTGGCGGAGTCTGACGATCGTGGTACCAACCCCGATCGAGTAGCGCGTCGCCGAGGGCAAACATGTCGACCGGCGAGCCGTCGGCGTCAGGATCAGCGGCAAGCGCGACGAGATGGAACTGCCCATCGCCGAGCACCTTGATGCCGTCGATAGCGGCCATGCCCTGGCGCATCTTGTCGGCATTGTCGAGCGTCTGTCGGGTCAGATCGACGTAGCCGTCGATACCGAGGTGTTGCATCACCGCCCACGCACACGCCATCGGCAGACCTGACCGCGTGCCCTGCATGTTTGGTGAGGCGTAGAAGCCACCGAGCCACCCGTCGAACACGAACGTTTGGTACTTCCGACTCTGCTTGTTGCGGTGCAGAATGACGGACACGCCCTTCGGTGCGTAGCCGAGCTTGTGGATGTCGGCCGAGATCGTGGTGACGCCGTCAACACGGAAGTCCCATGGCGACACGTCGCGGCCGAGACGTTCGGCAAAGGGAAGCACGAAACCTCCCATGCAGGCATCGACGTGGCAGTTGGCATCGACAGAGGCGGCAAGGGCGGCAATGGCTTCGATGTCGTCTTGCACGCCATGCGGGTACTGGGGTGCTGAGCCGACAACAAGTGCCGTATTTGGACCAACGTGTGCCGCCATCGCATCAACATCAGCGGTGAAGTCGCCACGTACGGGAACCACGTTGATCTTGAGCCCGAAGTTGTGGGCGGCCTTATGAAAGGCCGCGTGAGCAGTGTTGGGAAGCACCATTTCTGGTTCGGTGATCCCACGCTCGGCTTCGGCCCGTTCACGAGCAGCGAGCACGCCGCACAGAATCGACTCGGTACCACCGCTGGTCAGAAAGCCGGCAGCTGGCCCGTCGGTGAGGGCATCAGCGTTGAGCAACAATGCGGTCCAGCCAACGACCTCGCGTTGGATGTCACCGAGCGACGGAAACGCCTGCGTGTTGAGGGCGTTCTCGTGGAGATACAGGGCGGCGGCCTGCTCAGCGACCGCGTGCACGCTTGGCCCGCCGTCGTAGACCATGCCGAAGGTTCGACCGTCAGCCCAGCTGACATCGGCCTTCCGCTTCTCGACCAGGTCGGCAATGACCTCGTCGATGGGTCGACCGGCGTTCGCTAGTCCGCTCATGGGTTCATCCTCGCAGACTCTTGCTCTCGAATGTCGATCACCGACGTCAGTCCATCGAGCATCTCGTAGGTGGCGGCCTTCTCGTCTGGTGAACCAAAGACGTCTGCCATCAGATTGGTCACGCCTAACCGTTCAAGATCCAGAACTCGATCGTGCACCTCGGCCGCGGTGCCGATCAGGGCAAGGTCGGCTGGAGCATCGCACCCTTCTCGTTCAAGCGTCGTCCGATACGTCGGAAGAGCGGCGAGACCGCCGTATTGCGAGTTGGCCAGACGTCGAGCTTCATCAGGTGTGGACGTGACACAAACCGGGAAGCCGGCAACCAACTCTGGCCTCAGCCTGTCGGCCGCGGACGCGCCACGGTCAATAGCTGGCACGGTGATCGTCTCGAGCGAACGAGGTCCGACAAACCAGGTGACGATGCCATCGGCCCTCGCCCCAGCAAGTTGGGCCATGCGGGGCCCGAGCGCGGACAGGTACAGGCGTGGCCGATCGCCGGTTGTCGTGATGTGGCCGCGCATCGTCCATCGTTGGCCCGCGTGGTCGACCTCTTGGCGATCCAGCAGCGGTTCCAACACATCGAGGTACTCGGCCATCTGTGCCACCGGCGTTGCATACGACATGCCCCAGGTTGTTTCGACGAACGGTCGATGCGAAACGCCCAGTCCAAGGATGAGCTGGCCCTCTAGGTTCTCGTTGACGGTGAGGGCCTGCTGCGCCAGCACCATGGGATGCCGACCCTGGATCGGGATCACCGCCGTTCCCAGATCGAGGGACGTGTCGCCGGCCCCGACGGCCAGAGCCGTGAGCGCGTCAACGGCTTCACCCTGTGTCGACCAGAACGCACGTGCGTTTGTGTTGCCCGCCGCCGCAATGGCAGCGGAGGCCTGAGCCGCGGACGACACCGGAGCCAGGAGGGAGAACCTCACATTGTGAAAC
>CALLGK010000341.1 GCA_938009905.1 uncultured Acidimicrobiales bacterium
CCTTCGACCGCCAGCGCCTCGTGCAGAAAGTCAGCCGGATCGACGCCGTCGAGGCCGCCGATCACGTTGACGGTGACGATGGCAGGTGCGACCGACCATGTTGCGCCTAGAGGAAGGTCGAGCACCGCCCGCACGTGGTTCTCGAACTGCGACGTTGGGCAACCCTCGATGGTGGGGTGACCTGCGTTGTGAGGGCGAGCCGCCAGCTCGTTTACAACGAGCCCCTCTGTCGTCAAGAACAGTTCGACGGCCAGCACGCCGACGGCGTCGAGTTCGTTTGCGATGCGCATGGCAATGTCGCGAGCTTCGGTCGCGACTCGGTGGCCGATGGACGCGGGCAGTCGAATCTCGCGGCAGATGCCGTCTGACTGCATCACCTCGATCACCGGGTAGCAGCGAGCGTTGCCACCCGGCCGGCGCACCACGATGACCACAAGCTCTTTGACGATGGCCTGGTAGTTCTCAACCATCAGCTGGCGGTCATGGTTTTCGCTGATCACCGCCATGCCTTCGTTTTCGTTCTCGACGATCCACACGCCCTTGTCGCCGTCGCGGCCGGCCCGCACCGACTTCAGGACGACCGGCCAGCCAAACACGCCGGCAAAGTCCATCAGGTCGTCCGGGCCCCGCACTTCAGCGAACACGGGAACCGGGAACGAACGGTTGAGAAGCACTCGTCGCTGGTGCATCTTGTCAAACGCGGCCGCCAGGGTCTTCGTGCCAGGACGCAGCATGGCACCGGCCTCTTCGAGCCTTCGTAGCAGGCCGACATCGAGGCGTTCGTGTTCAAAGGTGAGCACCTCGCAGCTGTCGGAGAACGCGGCGAGTGAGTCTGGGTGGGCGTAGACCGCGTCTGGAGCGGCAAGGGCGGCAGAGTCATCGCTCTCTTCGGCCAGCAGGCGCGGCGTGATCCCAAGCTTTACGGCAGCCTGGTGGGTCATGCGTGCGATCTGGCCGGCACCAACGATGCCGAGCCGATAAAGAGCAGGAAGCTCGGAGGCCACGGGAGGATCGTAGTGGCCACTGTCAGGGGCCGTCTGCATACTGTCGGCAGCGAGTATCACTCGGACTCGGCGCCCCTGGCCCCTTCACACATCTACCACCAACAGGCATCCGCCTCGTTGTGATGGAGGCCCCGTGCTCTTCTGTTCTTCACCCGTCTTTGATCTCTCATTTCCCGCCAAAGCGAGCTCACCTGCCGATCCGTGGTGGCCAACCTTGTCGCGAGCCGCCGTCCTGCGTCGTTTCGCTCGTGAGCTTGACGCTGATCGGTCGTACCTCGTCGACTTCGTCGGCAACTCGATTACCTTTGCTACGCCGCTCGACAGCAACGACGTGGCGCTGTCGCTCCTCGGCCGCCGCGCTGATGCGTCAGCAACTTCTGTCGGGCTCATTGCCGCTGCGAACGACAATCCATTCTCGACGTGCACCGTCGTCGATCGTCCCGGCCCGGCCGCCACAGGGTTCTGGAACGCAGACGGAACGCTCCGAGCAGCTGGCGAGGCATCTGGGATGATCGTCGACCTGCTGTTGTGTGTGCTCGGTCAGGCAACGCCACCGTGCGCAGAACCCACCACGTCGTTCTGGCTGGCGCACTGGTTTGTTGCCAGCGCGACGCATGCCGCTGACACCGACGTTCCGACGGTGGTCAGCGATCTCGTCGAGGCCCACCCGGCGACACAGCTGCTCGGTGCGCCACCCGAGCCGACCGACGTTGGGTGCGCTACCGGCATCATCGACCTCGGACACTCGATTGAGTGGCCGCAGTTGATCTCACTTGTCCTCGAGAACAAGTTTCGCTCGCCGTTGCTCTCATCTTCGCTGGCCCGGTGGTTCGACGGCGGATCGCTTGGTCGGTGGTGTCTCAGCGGCAACTTTCGATTTCTGCCGAGCGCAGCCCGCCAATCATTGGTTCTTTCGTTGGATGCCGCGATCTTCCTCGATGGCGTTGTTCGTCATCTAGGCGAGCCGGAGCAGAATCAGGACCCAACACCACTGGCGAGGGACGAACTCCTACCATGACCCCTCGATGACTCGGCGACCGCCTCCTCCGCCGGCCCACCCTCGTCGCCAAGTGCTCGTCGCTCTTGGTTTCGGTGCCGCCGCTGCAGCCCTTGGAAGTCGGCTGCCCGAGCTCGAAACGCCTGGTGATACCGACGCCTCCGCTGGCGGTGCCGGCACCGACAGCAGCACAGAGACGACGACCACAACCACGCCTCCCGAGGCAGCGCTCACGGCTCCGCCGGCCATGGCTGATGCAGGCCCAGAGCTTGGGCCTGATCACGTGTTCGATCTTGTGATTGCCAATGGCCGAGTGATCGATCCGGCAAGTGGGTTTGATGGGCCGCTCGACGTTGGCATTGATGGCGGCATCATCACCGCCATCGCGCCGCCCGGCCTAAAGGCTCGGGAGCTCATCGACGCATCAAACCAGGTGGTCGCCCCAGGGTTTATCGACATCCTGTCGTACGAGCCCAACCCCTTTGGGATCTGGTTCAAAGCGGCCGATGGCGTCACCACCAATCTGGCAATGCACGGTGTGAACAACTACGCCAACGCCTTCTTCAATGACTTCGAAGGCAAGACCCCAATTCACTTTGGCGGGGCATTCCACCAGCACTTCCTCCGCGGCGAAGACCTTGGCTTGAAGCCAGAAGAAAGCCCAACGGCCGAGATGCTCACCGAGTTTGCCCAGCTCGCTCGGTTCAACATCGGCAACGGGTTTGCTGGCGTGGCGTTCTCACCCGAGTACTCGCCCGGCACCAACCTGGCCGAGCTCGATGCCTTGGCGACTGTGTTGGCCGAGCTCGGCCACACCGCGTTCTTCCATGTTCGCTACAGCGATCCCGATCCGCCCGGCACCAGCTTCGAAGCGATCGATGAAGTGATCGCCCTCGCCGAACGCACCGGGATCCCCGCGCACATCGAACACATCGCGAGCACCGGGGGCACGTTCGTGATGGCCGACACGATCGCCCGCATCGAAGCCGCCCGTGCCTCGGGTCTCGACATCACCGCCGACGTGTATCCCTACGACTTCTGGGCCACCACTGTCGCGAGCTATCGATTCGCCGGCGACTGGCAAGGTCGGTATCGAATCTCCTACGAAGACCTTCAAATCGGCGGCACGTCTGAACGTCTGACCGAAACCACGTTCGAGTCAGCCAAAGACGAAAACAAGCTGGTCGCGGCGCTTGGTTCCATTCCGGAAGAAGACGTGCAGCTCGCGCTGAAGACTCCATGGATTTTCATCGGTAGCGATGCCATCGCGGAAGAGAGTCAGAACAACCATCCGCGTGCCAGCGGCACGTTCAGTCGCGTCCTCGGTCGCTACGTTCGCGAGCTCGGTGTTCTCGACCTCACAACGGCGCTGGCCAAGATGACGATTCAGCCGGCGCAACGGATCGAGGCGATGATCCCGGCCATGGCCCGCAAGGGACGGCTTCAGCGTGGCGCCGACGCCGACATTGTCGTCTTCGATCCAAACACCATCGCCGATCGGGCCACCGTCGAGAAGCCGGCATCACGATCGGTCGGCATTTCGCATCTGCTCGTTGACGGTCACAAAGTGATGGTCGATGGCGAGCTCGATCGGACCCAGCTCGTGGGTCGGGCGTTGCGAAGCTCGTAGAGCCCTAACCCCGGCAGACCAATGAGTTAGTGGTCGAGCGATTCCTTGAAGTGGGCTCGGACCTGATCGACGTAGTGCTCGTGGCACCGACCCTCGACGCTTAGTCCGTCGACGAAGGCTTGCAGGATGCAAAGGGTGAAGCCCCAGTGGGTTTCAATCTCGTCGTCGGTGAAGCGATCTTTGAGATGGTCGGAGTGGAGCAGCTGATCCAGCCCATGCAACAGATACTCGGCCATCTCAGTGTCGAGTGTTTCTGACCACCGGAAGTCGTCAGCATCTGCGGCGACCGCGTGGCTGTCCCATCGGTCGATGAGCTCTGCCCATCCGCTGATTTGGTCATCACTCAACAACCCGTCAAGGTCGGATGCCGAAAGCCGCACCTCGACGACCACGCGCCGCGCAAACTTGGACCATTGATGGACGACGTCGATCGGGACCGGCCCGAGCTCCAGAAGCACAACGAAAACGCTACCGCCGATACAGCCCGCCGGGCAGATCGAACGAGAATTTACGAATCGGAGGACCGGCGCCGCAGCTCGGCCGCTCCGCCTGTGCCGGTAGCCGCCATCGGCTGGTCGCGGCGATCGAACGCTGGGTTGGCGTCGAAGAGATGCCGGCGAGGGGCGCCTGCGGGAACCGGCATGCGATCGACGAACTTCTTGGCTTGGTTCCAACGCCGTTCGCTCAAGCGACGGGCGAGGGTTGCATCGCGGCACGGATCGCGTTCGGTGAGCTCGTTGGCCGCCGGTACCAACATCTCGGGATCGAAGCGTCCCCGCTTTGGGCGCCGGCCTTCGTCATAGACGCGTCGTAGGTCGAGGTGCTGGTGTGGACCCCACGCGCCGCAGACGGCGTGGTCGAGGTCACTCAGCGGACTCTCGGGGGCCTCGCGGCGATCGGCCCGCAACCGCAGGTTGATCTTGACGCCCCGGCGCCGGGCTCGGCGAGCAATCAAGGGGAGATGCAGCAGCGATCCGTTGTAGGTGGCGACAACTCCGGGCGAGAGCGATGCAAGTCGCTCATCGAGTAGGGCGAGAAGGTCGGCTTCTGGTCCGTCGAACAGCTCGGTTGCTGTCGTCATGCTGAGCCCAACCGCCACGATCCGATTGTGCGCGGCGTCAATTGAGGTCCCGACAGCGTCGGTGATCACATCGATTCCGTAGATCGGTGGTTGGGCGGCGGACACCGAAAGACTCTCCCCACGAGGTCTGATTGGTACGCACTGACGCTAGATGGCCGGTCACTGTTGGCGGTGGATCCTGCACCGGGCGCGCGGCGGGAAGTTGACCACCCGTTGTGGGCGGTGTGAGAACCTTGGGCATGGCTGACAA
>CALLGK010000342.1 GCA_938009905.1 uncultured Acidimicrobiales bacterium
CTCAGAACCCAATGCCTCAACCAAGGTGCATTCGGTGCGCAGACGACGCTCGGCGGGGGCATCGCTTGCCACCTCGGAGTCTTCGAGGTCTTCGGGGCGGATGCCCACGACGACGTCGCGCCCGATGTAGCCAGCGAGGGCCGGCTTCGACCGTGCGAGCTCAGGGTCGATAGCGAGTGTTTGACCGTCGATTTCGATGGTCATCTGGTCTGCCGTGCCGCTGAGGTGCAGTCGCATCAGGTTCATTGACGGGGAACCAATGAAGCCCGCGACAAACACATTGTCCGGTGAGTCGTAGAGATTTTGCGGCGTATCGACTTGCTGGAGGAAGCCGCGCTTGAGCACGCACACCCGATCACCCATTGTCATGGCTTCGACCTGGTCGTGGGTGACGTAGATGGTGGTGACGCCGAGGTCGCGCTGGAGCGCGGCGATTTCGGCTCGCATCTGGACGCGCAGCTTGGCGTCGAGGTTCGAAAGTGGCTCGTCCATGAGGAAGGCTTTGGGCTGGCGAACGATCGCACGGCCCATCGCAACACGCTGGCGCTGACCACCGGAGAGTTGGCCTGGCTTCTTGGGGAGCTGCTCGGTGAGATCGAGGATGGCGGCTGCCTTGCCGACCCGGTCTTCGATTTCGTTCTTTGGCACCTTGGCCAGCTTGAGCGCAAAGCCGATGTTGTCGGCAACAGACATGTGGGGATAGAGGGCGTAGTTCTGGAACACCATGGCGATGTCGCGATCCTTCGGATGCACATCGTTGACCACGGTTGAACCGATCTTCATCTCGCCACCCGTGATCTCTTCGAGTCCGGCGACCATGCGCAGCGCTGTGGACTTGCCACAACCTGATGGACCAACCAGCACCAAGAATTCACCATCGGCGATATCGAGATCGAGGTCATGAATGGCGTGATACCCGTTTGGGTACACCTTGTTGACTCGATCGAGAACTACTTCAGCCACGCGCTCTCCCCCTTCAGTGGATTGAAATCCAACCGTACAGCAGGATGAAAGCGTTTGCAGAACCTGCCGATGTCGCGTGCGCGTTGTTCCGAATCGCTCGAAATCGGGGCCTGTTCGCTTGTGTTCGACCCATGTTCGAGTAACCCAGGCCGCGTGTTCGAACTACTCGCTCACGTTCCGACGTCGAAGCGCCAGCAACCCGGCGAGGCCAACTCCGACAAGTCCAAGCGGTCCGCCAACTCGCACCAGCGAGGTGCCGTCGTCGGCTCCGCCCGCAGAAGCGGCCGCCTCTTCACCGACCGCTTCTGCTGCGGTCGACGCCGTGCTCCGAGCTGAAGTTGGGGCGCTTGCACTGGTTGTGTCCGGCGCCGCAAATTCAGCAGCTTCGGTGGTGGTGCTCACCGATTCCGTCGTGGTTGACTCTTCAGCGAGCGTCTCGTCAGAAACCGCTTCGTCAGCAACGGTGGCGGTCGTCGACTCGCTCGTTGTTGATGCTTCGGTTGTGGTTGTTTCTTCTGTTGTTGTCGTTGCTTCTGTCGTCGTTGTGGATTCGGCGGCGACCGCAGCCGCTCCACCGCTCGCGATGGGGATCAACTGATCGGTGATGACGCGCACACCAGCCTCGCCGGGGCACGACGTCTGCGACATGGCCCGGTGAGGCGAGATGGTTGGGGTCGTCACTTCAGCCCCTCTGGCGTGTCGGTTCGACCCGCGTGAGACGAACGTTGTGGTTGCCCCTGGCGAAACATCGATGCCGTAGCGACTGGCGAGCTGACCCAGCAGCCGGCCCATCGAATCGACTGCGGCCGCTGACGGCGGTTCGCTCGAGTGATCGCCGATGAACGCACACAACAGCGCAAAACCCTGGCTGCCGCCGGTGGCGCTGCCCTGTACGGGACCAGCGATGCTTCCCTTGCGGCCTTCCCACACAACGCCGAAGCGGTCGACCAGGAAGTTGTAGGCGATGTCTGGCCAGCCTTTCTCGGCGCTGGTGTGAAAGTTGAAGTACGAGCGAAGCGTCGGGGCCACATCGCCTTCGGCGTACGAGTTCGATGCGACCGTGTGGTGAACGATCAAGAAGCGCACGTCTGGCTCGGCTTCGATTGGGCCAACCGGTTCGAGGTCGCCAGCCCAGTCTGAACGGGGGCGAATGTCGACCTGTCGGCCGGCCAGCAGTGAACGTCGCACGCCGTGACGATAGATCGCCTGACGAACCGGGTGGCCTACCCTCCCCCCTCCCACGGCAGGGCGCTCGAGGCTCTACGCTCGACACCCATGGACGGCACGACACATCCGGCGGACATCGACCTCACTTGCCCTCGTTGCAACGACAGCGTCACCGAGCGCTTCTATGGGCCGTGCGAGTCATGCCGAGCCGAGCTGCGAGCGACCATTGCTGGCGAGGCGTCTGATGCCGAGGCGGTCGAGTACGAACCGAAGATGAACGTGGTGCCAAACGCCATCGCCTCAAAGGAATAGCTCCACCTAGCTCAGAGCCGATCCCGTCTTGGCCCGCTCGCTGGGCCCAGGCATCAACCTCGAAACGGCTGCCGAGACGGCCATGCCGCCGCCGTAGAGCACAATCCACGTGAGCGGATTTTGCACCAACCGAACGACGACGCTCGCCGCTGGCTCGGTTGCCGGAATCCTGGCGCCAACCGCCAACGCGACCGTCACGATCAAGATGACGGCGCCGACGCTCGCCACCGCCAGCAACACTGCCTCACCAAGCATTGCCTTGCGCCCACGAAGCCCTTCACGGCCGCTCGCAAACACGTCGAGCAGGCAGAGCGCGGAGGCTCCAGACACGTAGGCAATCACGATGCGGGTTGGCAGGCTGATGTCCGCATATGGCTTGGTCCAGCCCTGACGACCAAGGGCCGCCGAGATACGGCGAGTCACACCGGGGATCAGTCGAGTACCGGTGAGCACCACCACGCCGTCGATGAACTGGGTGACCGCCCAAAACAGCGACCCAGCGGCCGTTGCGGCACCGACGGCCGCTCCTCCCGTTCGCCATTGATCACCATCGTCGATGGCGTCGAACACTCGCCCAACGATGGTCGGCAGCAAAACGTCGTTTCCCCAGCCCCACTGGAATGCCATCCAGAGCAAGACCAACACGACACCTGCGAGCCTCGAGCCGGATGCCCGCCGAATATCGGCGCGAACGGTTTGCCAGACAGACCGTTCGCCCTCATCGGTGGCGACTTCTTCACGACCATCACCGCTGTCCATGTGTCAACGTTATGTTGACAGTCGTCCGATTGTCAACCCTGAGTTGACGCTTGCGTCGCTAGCCTGCCTCCATGGAACGCAGGGCCGAGATTCACGACGCGTTGTCGAGCGCGTTGAACGACATCGACGGTGACCGGTCGCCACTCGAACTCGTCGGCGACATCCCCCACATCGAAGAAGCCCTCGATGCCATCGTGGCTGAACGAGTCGATGCCGCCCGCGGTCAAGGGCTGTCGTGGGAAGCCATTGCCCAAAAGCTCGGCATCAGTAGACAGGCGGCCCACAAGCGGTTTGTGAAGGGCAAGCGCAAACGAACGAAGCGGGGCCAAGCGGCCACGATCAACCTGAAGATCGAGCGCCAGAAGTAGCGCTCCCGAGCAGCGTTGGGTCGAGCTACGAGCTGCGAACTCGGGCCAGCCAGTCTTCAATCAGCCACCCGGCAATCGACATGCCGCCGATTGGGGCCGGGGGAAGATCATCCGGCCCGTACCAGTCCGCTTCGACGATCTCTTCTTCCTGGATCGCTATCTCGCCGCTCTCGTACCTCGCGGTGAAGCCGATCATCATTGAGTTTGGGAACGGCCAAGGTTGCGAGCCGAAGTAGCGCACATCAGACACTTCGATGCCGGTCTCTTCTCGCACCTCTCGAACAACACATTCCTCGAGGCTCTCACCCGGCTCAACGAAGCCAGCGAGCGCGCTGTAGAACCGACCGGGGAACTGCCGGCCCCATGCGAGGAGCACTTCCGGTCCGTTGTCGCCGTCTCGCTCGACCAGCATGATCACCGCGGGAGCAAGGCGTGGGAACGCCATCGACTTGCACGCGGCGCACACCTTCGATCGCTCTGTTTCGTGAGCTTCGGTCTCGGTGCCGCAGCGGCCACAGAAGCGGTGGTCTCGATCCCACAGCAGTACCTGCGATCCTCGCCCGGCCATGGCCCACTGCACGTCGGGAATCACGCCGTAGGCGGCTCGCATGTTGACGAACTCGCCGCCCTCTGGCACATCGTCGAACGGGTCAGCCGTCTTGGGGAACTGGCCAACGCGCACCGGCTCTCCGTCGTCCACGCCGAGCACGTGGACGTTGTCGATCGGGCACGGCGCGTCAACACCGGTTGGAACGGCACCGTCTACCAGCAGCACGCTCCCCCGTTGATCAAAGACGTACCACGAACCGGCGGCTGCGGCGTCAGTGTCGGAGAGCTGTGTTGCGGGGACGAACATGGCGACAAGTTAGACGCCGTTCACCGCCGTAACGAAAAGTACCTGACCC
>CALLGK010000343.1 GCA_938009905.1 uncultured Acidimicrobiales bacterium
ACCGACCCGGCGGGTAGGTCGAGATCGACGTTGTCGAGCACCAGCTGCTCGCTCCCGGGGTAGGCGAACGACAGGTCTCGAACCGCAATGCCGGACTCGAGTCGGTCTGGCGCCTCCACATTGGCGGTTCGGTTGCGAGCCTCGACGAATCGTTCGAACCACAGCAATCGCTGACCGCCCTGGATGAAGAATCCCCACGTGTCGACCTCGGTCGCAGCGGCTGCGATGTAGGAGATCAGGCGAGCTCCGGCACCAATCACGATCAAGGTGTCGGCTGCTCGGTCGGGGCCGGTTCCTTGGGTGACCTCAAGAATGGCGAGCCCGAACGCACCGGCGAAGAAGGCCCACGCTGCCGTTTGCACGAGGGCCGAGCTCCAGCGAACCCGGCTCATAGGGCGCACAAACGACTCCCACGCTTGATCACGAGCGGTCGCGATCGACTGCGTGGCGCCGGCTACCCGCAGTTCCTTGGCCGACGGCGCTTCGGTGCCCAGCACGAATAGATGTCTGGCCAGCCGACGCTCACGGGCCATGCCCTCCCACGCCGCAGATTCAATCCTGCCGCGACGGGCCGCTGCGATGATTGGCGGGATGGCAGCCAGTCCAAGCAGCAGCATGAACGGCCGCACGGTGGCCAGCACGACCATCACGATGATCAGCCGCATGAGGATGCCGAGCATGCCGAAGAGCGACAGGAAGATGTGGTCGAGCGTGAAGACCTGGTCGCGCAGCATGGCGAGACGGTCGAGCACGTCGGGCCGCTCGTGATGTTCGATGCCAACGGCATCGGCCTGCAGACGAGCAACGTGTGTTTCCAACTCGACGGCAAGCCGCTGCCGGAATCGAAGGCTGAGCCGATCGCCGCCAGCTCGCAGGATCCAGGTGCCGACAGCCGAGAAGGCCAGCCCAACACCCGAGATGATCAACAGCGTCGAGTCTGGGTCGCCGGTGTCGCGCAGCGCCGTTGCCAGCAAGCCAAGCCACAGCGCAAAGAGCGCATCGGGAATCGCGCCCAGCACCGTGATGCCGAGACTGACCCAGAACAGCTTGGGTTCGTAGCGAAAGGCCAGCTTGCAAAGGTGAACGACCGACGGGCCGCTGCCCGGCAGTTCGTCGAGCGAATCGACGTGTTCTGTCGGTGCGCTCACTGCCGTCATGACGCACCCGGCCCTGCATCGAGCTCGCCAAGTTCGAGCGCTTCGTCGTCCGGGTCGGCTGTCAGCCCTTCGGCGAACCGAGCGGCCTGCAGCTCAAACATCGTTCGATACAACCCATCGACCGCCATCAACTCGTCGTGGCTCCCATCTTCAACCACCACGCCACCATCGACCACAACGATGCGGTCGGCTTGGCGAACCGTTGAGAACCGGTGCGAGATCAAGATGGTGGTGAGGCCCTTGGTGGCCTCGAGCAGGCGAGAGAAGATCTCGGCCTCCCCTCGCACATCGAGCTGTGCGGTCGGCTCATCAAGCACCACCACACCGGCGCCAACCTCAAGCGCTGTCAGTGCTCTGGCCAGCGCAACCCGCTGCCACTGGCCGCCCGACAGATCGGTGCCACCTTCGTAGGCCTTCGAGAGCGGCTGGTCGAGTTCGGCCAGGTTCACGGCACCGGCCGTGGTCAGCGACCGGGCCAGCATGTCATCGTCGACCTCAACCCCACCCGGCACGAGGTTGTTGCGGAGCGACAACTCGAAACGGACGAAGTCTTGGAAAACCACGGACACCTGCTGGCGCCACGAGTCAATGTCGAACGATCGAAGATCGGTGCCATCAACCTCGACGGAGCCAGACGTCGGGTCGTACAGCCGACACAGAAGCTTGACGAGTGTGGTTTTGCCGACCCCGTTGCGGCCGACGATCGCGAGTGACTGGCCAGCGTTGATCGTGAGATCGAGATCCTCATAGACGGGTGGCCCACCGGACGGATACGTGAAGCCGACATTGCGGAAACGAATCTCACTGTGAGGCAGTCCGGAAGCAGCCGCAGGCTCGACCGTCGCTCCCTCAGGCGGACCTGCGAGCGCTCCCTCTGGCGCCATACGAACGGCCATGCCCTCAACGGCCTTGGCTGGCGCTGCTGCGGCATCAAGGGCCCACGTGAATCCGCCAACACCAAGCGCACTCGCCCCGACAAGCGCCTGAGCCGCGATGACAAGATCACTCGTGCTGACGGTGCCGTCGATGGCGCCCGAGATCAAAGGAACGACCACAACGACATAGGCGGCAACCAAGACGAGCAACACGATGCTGAGCGATCGTTGCCGCACTCGCATGGCCTCCCACTGCAGATCGAGCAGGCGAGTCCTGCGTTCAGCGAACCGATCGACAATCCAGCCGCTCAAACCGAAGACACGCACCTCTTTGGCCGGCGGGGCATCGACCGCCAGCCGGTAGGCGTAGTCGGCATGCCGTTGCTCGGCTTGCACCTCAGGGTCACCGCGACGAGCCCAAAACGAGCTCTCACGAAGAAGCCAATGGCTCGACAACCAGGCCGCAGCGATGATCAGGGCTCCCCACCACGAAACAGTGGCGAGCGCGACAGCCTGCGCCGCACCACCAAGAAGCTCGACCACACCAGCAGCGACGAACCCCATCGAAACCGAGATCGGCGGACCGATGATGCCGAGGTCGAAGTCTCGAGCCGCCACCAACTCGTCGGCCAACCCCGGCCGTTCAAGATGCGCGATGCCAGGCGGGTCAGACACCGCATCGGTGAGCCGAGCCTGCAACAGACCAGAGGTTCGGTCGCCCAGGATGGCGCCAACCTGGTTGTGGATCGGCCCGAGAATGCTGAGCAACGCGAACGCAACGGTCACGACAGTGAGCGAGGCCGTGATCGGCCGACTGTCTTGCACCGCGGCGACCAGCGCTCCGAGCCCCAACGTGAGCACAGCGGGCAGCACCGAGCGCACGACGACGAGCCCCCACCAAGCAAACGCCAACGGCCGACTGGCAGCCCAGGTGGCCCTCGCGAGGGCCACAGGAGCCAACTCTCGAAACGAACTCATCGTGCTAGTCAAGCCGATCAGTGTGACATCATGCTTTTCTCGTGGAACCTGAGATGGACGAGTTCCCCCTCGAAGACGTCAACCCAGACAAGCTCGCCGAGTGCCGCTACTGGCGTTGCGGCGAGTTGTTCGAGCGACGCAGCACCAACCACCGCTACTGCCGCAAGGCCTGTCGCTCTCGAGACAAAAAGTGGCGCCGCTCGGTCGAGCGCAAGAACGCTCGGGCCGAGCGTCAGCGGGCCAAGAGGTCTTCGACGTCTGAGGGCAACGAGCCGTAGCTGGCGATGCGCTGCTCGCCGTCGTCGTTGATGAACACGTAGGTGCGCTGACGGGTCACGCCGAAGCGCTCCCACAGCTCGCCTGTCGTGTCGAGCACGTGCGGGATCTCCGCACTGCCTGTTGAGGCAACGAACTCCTGCATCGCTTCGACATCGCTGCTGAGTCCAGGAATGCCGATGATCTGCACGTCGTCACCGAATTGTTGGCGGACCTCCACGACCGTGGGGGCTTCTGCACGTCAAAACGGTCACCACGGGGCCCAGAACCACAGCACGACGTCTTGGCCCTCAAGCGAGCC